>CAZUZU010000037.1:0-19697 GCA_964624865.1 uncultured archaeon | reverse complement strand
CGGTGCAGCAGCTGCCAAGGGTGGGGTTGTTCGCCCATTAAAAGGGTTCGTGAGCTGGGTTTAGACCGTCGCGAGACAGGTTTGTTGCTTTTCGGTGGGAGTGTCTTGGTGCCTGAGGGGAAGGTCCCCGTAGTACGAGAGGAACTGGGGATCGTGGCCTCTAGTCTACCGGTTGTTTGGCAAGGCATGCCGGGCAGCCACGCCGCAGCGGATAAGTGCTGAAAGCATCTAAGCACGAAGCCGTCCTCGAAAAGAGGCACCATTAAGAGTACCCGCATAACACGGGGTTGATAGAGCTGGGATGTAAGTATCGAGGAAATCCCCATGTGCCTTCGGGCGCATGGGCCGAGGTATTCAGTCCGCAGCTACTAATACTCAAGCCACTCTTTCTCTGGTTGGTCGTTAGACAGGATGCGTTTGATCTGGTTTTTTCCCACTTTTATATCAATGTTTTAATAGTTAAACAATAATCTACCAGTAATGAATAGATATGATCTGAAGACCCCGCCAAATGTCGCTACGGCAAAGGAGCTCATTGACCGTGCATTCAAAAAAGCCAGCTCCATTGACACATCCCAAGTAAAAGTGGGAAAGGGGCCAAAGCGGGATAAAAAGTTAGCAATAGCAAAGGCTGTGTCAACGGCGAAGATATCTTCGGTAAAGGATTACTTAACTACGAGACTGCGAGCTTATGTCAAGGGCTATCCCTCATTCGATGGCATACCCGAATTTTACAGGGAGCTTATAGACACCAACTTTGACATGAATGATATCAAAAAGACCTTGGCATCAGTTGATAATGCGGGGAAGAAGATCAAAGATCTGAGCATCAATTCCATAAGACGGATAAACAGATGTCAAGACTCAATACAACCCAATAAAATCAGGAATGAATTCTACGGCAGAACAGCCTCTATTATCAAGCAAATAAGCCCTGGTTTGGACATACTGATCCAGGTAAGGACAGTCATTAAGCAGTTACCTGCAATCGATCCTGAGAAGGCTACAGTTGTGATTGCAGGAGCACCGAATGTTGGCAAATCAAGTTTGGTTTCCGCTCTATCTACCGCCAAACCGAAAAGTGCGGTCTACCCCTTTACAACGAAGCACATAAGTATCGGTATCATGGAATTTAAGAACACCAAGGTGCAGATCCTAGACACTCCCGGCCTTCTGGACAGGGGTGCAGATGAGATGAACAACATAGAAAAGCGGGCCGCGGCCGCATTGGAACATATTGCCACCGTGATAGTTTTTCTAATTGATCCCACGGGATACAGCGGTTATGAATTGGACATGCAAACGACTCTAGGCAAACACATCAAGGAGAGGTTCTCTACAAGAGTCCCCGTGCTGTTTTATTACATGAAGTCGGATTTGTACGACGATAGAATCAGGAATCTACTACCGGGAGATACCAAGGAATTATCCGCCACTACCGGGGAAGGTGTCGAGGTGTTAAAACATGAGTTGGAAGAGATTTTAACCGAGAAATAAACTATTTATTTCACCTCTATCTCGGAGTCCGTACAGTAGGCGGGGTCGCATCCCTTGCCAATGTATCCTCCCACCAACCTATCTGGCAGGCCGAGCATCCTCATCACCGGTCTCATGCTCTGCGGACCGTGCTTCCAAAGGGTGTATGACCAGTAGACCATGAACATAAGGGAACTCCACGTCCACTTAGAGTTTGGAGCCCAGAATTCCATGTTGTGCTTCCAACATCTGGCAATGAACTCCCATTGCAGCTCGCTGAGATAATCCAGGTCCACCCTCCGTTCATTTCCGAGTATTGCGTCCTCCAAGGGTATGAAAAGCAGGGGAACAAGAAATGATTTGGAATCCATTAGGTCGTCCACGAGTTCGATCGTTTTTACCAGGTCGTCCTCCGTTTCACCTGGAAGCCCGGTCATTAGGGTGCCAAGCGGCCACCAATCATGATCGTTGAACATCCCGATACCCTGTACCGCCACGTCCGGCCATTCGTCAACGGAGAAGGGAAGGGCTTTCCCCGCCATATGCTGTTTCATCACCTTGGAACTGCCGCTTTCGATACCGATCTCGAGGGTTATGAACGGTTTTTTATAGCCTTTCTTGTAACCCGGTCCCCATCTGGTCTTTGGCATTAGGATGGGGGTTAGCTCTTCAAGTAAATGTTTATCTGCCAACACCGGAGCGATGGCCGCGTGTGCGATCTGGATGTACTCTACGCCAGGGTAATTCGCTATCGAGCCGTAGAGCCGGACCAGTTCCTTGGTGTTGGGAACAAATCTCTTTTTAGTCTTCCACAAGAATGCATCCTCAGTGGCGCAGAATATCATATCGCTTCCGTCCCTGACGTTCACCTTCACCTCTTCCATGATCTGATCCAACGGTATGGATAGCCTGGTCTTCATGGTCGGCGTGCAGAAGGCGCATCCCCTCCCACACCCACGGGTGATCTCAACCATGCCGTATGAGGCCGCGTTCTTTATTATCGGCATTTTGGTCTTGTTATAATCCGGTCTTTTTGCGTTGATATACTTCGGTAGCTTTTTTCCTGCCAGTATCTTTTTGACCACCGGTATTAGCTCTGCCTCGCCTTCCCCGTGGAACAGGTAATCTATGCCCAGTTCATCCTGCCATCCGCTGTCCTTGATCTGCCACACTCCCTGCCCCCCCACAAGTATCTTGAAGTTCTTCCTGTACTTTTGAACGGCAGGCCTTGATAACAGATAGCGAAACTCCTTTGCGTTCATGGAATCCCCGCCAAAGCCTATCAGCGAATTATAAGTCGTGGACACGTAGGCCAGACCGACAGGGTCCATTGTAGATATGCCCAATATACGGGTCTTTGGCCCGATGAAACGGTGAACCGTGTCCGGGTGGGCCACTGCAACGAAATCCTTGCCGAACTCGTTTACCAGGATGGACTCAATCTTACGCAGCCCGTAGATGGTGAACCTTTCCTCCCCGTTTTCCTTGGCTTTGGATTCGAAATACTGGGCAAGTAATTTCTTGGTCAATTTGTGAGGGAACGTGTTAACGAAGGCGATGAACGGGTCCAGACCGTAGTCCGAATGTTCCGCCCTGGATGCCGCCAGTACCATGGGGACACCACCATTTTTCGGAGCCGCTGTTTTTTTACTTGAGAGGTTAAAGGCCATGATTTTTCACTACCCTTCATGTTCCTTTTAATCAAATCCGATTACTTTTGGATATATAAATTTTTTTAGTGACGGAAGATGATATTTAATTCTCTTAATTAACTGGACCGCAGGATCTTGTCGATGTATGTGTTGATGCCTTTCAATTTTTCCGTGCTTCCACCCCAGTGCTTGAGTTCGTCCTCGTATTCCCCCTCCAGTTCTTTCATTACCCTATGATAAATATGCTATCTATTTTGCTTGTCAAATTTCGTAATAGCGTTCAATATATCTCTTTTTAAGTTTTTTGCCTCTTTATCCCCCTTTATTTGTGAAGTAATATTTACCAAAGTCGTATTAAGTGATCTCAAATCACTGACTCTTGGCGACACGAAATCGATATTAAGCTTTTTGAGCTGTTGTCTCACGATATGCATTGCTGTCTCGTCATGTCCGAAATATTTACAGAAATCGGCGATTATGTAATCCTCCAGTTCTCTGGGATTTTTAAATATCTTATTCTCTTTTCTCTCCATATCGATGTTTATGCCTAATATTTCAGAGATAGACGGCGGTTTCTTTTTGCCATCCCCTACAAGGATACAATCCCTTGAAATGGTGTGGAACACATTTTCGATATGGACACCAGTCTTAGCCGATGTTACAAATGTGGGGGCGTCGTACATCTTGCCCACTTCCTCCAGCTCCTTCGGTGTAAATTGATATTGGTCCTTGAGGTCTGACTTGTTGGCAATGATGGTAACAGGCACAGGGCCTATTGACAAAGAGATATCCTTGAGCCAAACCTCTAGGTTATCCAGGGTCTCTTTCCGGGTGATATCGCAAACCACCAATGCGCCCTTCGCGCCTTTCAAAGATCGGCTCAGGATCCTGTCGAATCCCCTCTGTCCGGTGGTGTCCCATATCATTAACTTAACCGCTTTCTTTTCCCCCTTGATATTAACGCCCAGTTCCTTCTTATAAACCCTGGTGCCAATGGTTCTCAGGTATTTCTCACTGAACTTGTTCATCACGTACTTGATGATCATAGAGGTCTTGCCCACGTTTCCGTCGCCCACGAGCACGAGTTTGTATGCATAGTCGATGTCTTGTCCCTCGTCCACTTCCAACACCTGAAAAAATGTGATAGAACAATTTCTATATATAACTTATGGTCAAACAAAGTCCCTATATGATACATTGTTGGGAGAATAGGGCATTTTCGGGCCAATAATGATGCAATATTGGGGCTGTTTGTAGTTCATCACATTCTTGCACTAAATAATTTTATCTTACCGTCATGCAACAATATGCCGTCCAAGAATGGCATGTCCATCTCTTGCGCATATGGATATTCTTGGGCCGATAATGAAAACCCTTATATAATGATTTTATATAATTCAGGTTGATAGCAGGAGCGATAATTATGCGGCGGATGCTGAAGAGGAACCGCGGGGGAAAGATACCCTTTGCCTACGTAGCGGTCATACTGCTTCTCATGGTCACCGTGTTGAGCGTGGCCAACATGGGCGTGGACGAGCTTCACGCATCCTCTTCGGTGGAGGAGGGAGGGGTGGAGGTGAGCAGGTTCACCTCTGAAGTTGCCAGGGACCTGGAGGAGCGCGCCTATTATTTTACAATGGAGATCATCCGCAACGTCACCCGGGACACGAATCCCGACCTAAGGGAGGTCCAGAACCGGCTTGGACAGAAGATAGATGATTATATCGGGGACCGTTATCCAAGGAACTTCGGCCAATACCGGATCTCCGTCAAGGACCACGATATCAAGCTCGTCACCAGGATCATGGACCTGGACGACATGATCTTGGCACCGGAGACCAGGAATTCTCCGGAGGACACCTACTACAATCTGGATATAGAGGAGCCAAACACCAAATCCAGGTTCCTGAATCAGACAACCCGGGCATCGCTTTACCCGAGGATCGTCGGACATATACGGTACCGCATCAGTGATATGAGGCGCGGCATTACCATAGAGGAGAAGAGGTGCCTTGATAAGAATCTCTATGTCCCCGTCCCCCTCATCAAAAAGGGTGTGGATTCGATACGTTTCTCCTTTCGAGATGACAGGGGTTACGCAAATCTCATGGTAAAGTATATGCTTACGACCGTGGCGGAGCATCGGGTGTTGATGGGCGTGGGAGGCGGAGGATACGACGATAATCTGGAGGAGAGGGAAGGTCTGGATGATATAATAATCCCGCAAGATGTGGAGCTGGCTGTCAATATTGCTCTCCTGCTCGAAATGGCAAGGAACTTCAGGGATTACGATATCAACATAGCAAAGGCCATAGACCAGCACGGTTACACCGGCGTTTACGCCTCCCGGACCATGGAGCAGTTGATCAAGGACTACGTTAGGAACGGGACCGTGGACGCCGCCGACATACTGATGCTCTTCTACGGCTACGACGATACCATACAGAACAAGATAGACCTGGGCAAGGTGATGGCCCAGGCGATATACGCTTATGCCGATAGATTTTCTTATGAATTGTACGATTTTATATGGGGCCACGACTCCGCTGACCAGTACCATCTTGTCGACCCAACCTTGAAGGAGCCAATTGAGAACTGGAACGAGGTGAAGGGCAAGGGAGAGAACTGGGCCAAGCAGATGGTTTACATCTGGCTGGACAAGTTCCGGGGCTGGCTCGGTGTACCTACTGAGATATCACAGAGGGAGGACTCCGCACACATCGATGAGATGTCCGTTTATTACGCAATGGGCCATACTCCGCCCCCGTCCACCGCGGGAACGTATTACGTGTTCGGTGGCCTAGGAACACCCGGAGGCGCCTGGAACGGGGGCACGTGGCACATTAGGACTTTGCCCGTGGATGATACCATTGACTTGGTGATGGGCCAGGTCAACAATAATGTTCAGGGGAGAAGGATGATGCCGTCTCCATATGAGATCACGTGCTGGGACAGTTTCGGCTCAACGGTGGGTCAGAAGACATACCAGTATTATCTCGTGGACCAGAGCCTTATCTGGAGGCATTCGGACAATGAAGGGAGCGCTTATATGGATACATTTGAGTATATCGTCGAGTCCCTGGACAAGTCCATCTCAAACCGCAGGGGGGATAATTTCGGCAACCAGCAGGAAGCAGGCTTCCTGGATACGGTGGCCATTAGCGCCAAGGACATGGGGGCGAACATCGGTACGGAGCTGAACATCGATCCAAGGGACAAGGCCACAGTGATCTATGATGGCGTAAAGGACCTATTGTATGACAACGACGGGAACAAGGACAGTTATTACGAGTTCCTTGAGACCTTTGCAAACTCGGCCGGGGAGTTCACTACCAGGGACCAGTGGTTCCACGACGGTGCGTTCCATCATAATCTGGACCAGGCGGGTAAACATGAGCCGGATTATCTTTATGCCCTGGTAAAGGAAACAGTTGACCTATGGTACGAAATGGTCCTTAACCTTTACTGGGGCGGAAGGGAGTGGAACGTGCCCCAGAACCCTCAGATGAGTCCGCCGAGCGCGCAACTACCGCAAACCCCTCAGGTCGCTGATGGCAACACATTGAACGACGACAAGGACTTCAAGTTCAGGCAGGACGCGATACAGGACCTCTATTACAGGATACAGAAGGACATCTGGCAGCACGGCACCCAGGCCTCCGACAGGAGGAACGTTTGGGACCAGACCCATTGGCGGGGAACCATCAATCCTGCGGATATACCCGCGATACTCAACCTTGCCCGCACCCGGTGGTCCAATGAAAATATTTGGTTCGCCCTTGTCCAGGACCCGAGCTGGGCCGACGACATTGCCGATGCCCTTGATAACACGGTGGGAGAGGAAGGCCTTTCCGATCCGGACGACGGCGAGATATACCCTTACCTGAAATCCAACATGGACCAGACAGCGGAATCCGGCAACTACGGCGACTGGGGCGCATTCTACCGCTTCACCGCGGATAGGTTGGGCAGCAGGATATACGTTAATCCCACCTCTCGCTCGGTCGTATATGAGGACACTGATCTTAACCAAGAAGCCTTGGATGCCGGTGGAATCGATGGAGTATCAAGGAGTACTAGAAACTCCGGTAATCTAATGACCAGGATGACCAAGTTCGTGCCTGGTAATCTGGAGGACAGCGGTTGGTTGGACCGTTCCGTGAGGGGGGCCATGTTCTACGGTATATACGATTACTCGGACCTCTGGAATATCGAGTATCTGAGCCCATGCATGACGGGTACGCCCTACCATCTGTGGCACGGCGAGAAGAGCTCCTGCGAGGACAACAACAGCGATATAGACGAGCGTTTCGAGGTGGAACTGAACAACCAGATGGACGGAACCCCCCATTTGCTGGATTACACGGGCACTGAGATCGAAACGCTGAACATAGCGTACGAGGACAAGAGCACGAGATATGCTGACGTGCAGAACGAGATTCTTGCGGATATTAATGGTAACAACATGTACCTGTGCGACGCCCCCTTCCAAAGGACCTGGAACATCGAATTAAGGGGCTCCTTTCCCATGGAGATAAGGACCCTGCGAAGGCCGATAGTGTACGATGACGTTCACATACCGTTGGACTACAAGGCCGAGTTCGACATAGATATGAACTTCGATATCATGCTGTTCTCGGCCTGGCCCCTCCAGTCGGGTTGGGACACCGACGACGGTGATTTCGATTACACAAGGGAACATTTCGGTTTCATTGACTCGGGCGAGGCCTTTGCCTCTCCTCGTTTCATCAGCCTGCCCTTCGGGTTGTTCCTAAAAGGGGTCAAGGGCTGCGCGGACCTTGCCTTGGACTCGGAATATATTTCAGCTCCCTTGATCGCGTCAATGACCGATATCGGGGCGGAAAAGAACGTGAGGATACCGGAGATGTTCGGATATATAGACGTGCAGAAGATGGAGCAGGCCCACAATGATTTTATGTCTGGTTTTAACATAGTGCTTACCGATTTTGCCAATACCAAATCACATATCCCGCCCATGCATTCCGGCCAGTATGAGTTCGATTGGTATGGCTATCCCGCCACAATACCTCCTGCACAGCACATCCTCTATGTCAAGGAGGATGGGGAGGGGCCTTCCAGCTTAGAGAAGGACCACACTTACTCATTTGTGAGCAACGGGGTTCATGTGGATACAAAGGTCTATTCATCTGATTTTTCCTTCGATTACGTGATAGATCCCCTTTTGTCAAGTTATAATTATCATGCGGATTACGACCTAAACCCTGATACGGACGCAGGTAGCTACGATTTCTCCCTTTATCATGACAATACCGGGGCTCCGAACGGTCTTTCCTACGGAAACCCTGTGCGCATCGATGATATATTCCTTGAGAAACTGGGACGAGGGGGAGACCTGAAGGTCGGTTTCCTGTGCGACGGCACGGTAAATAATTTCTTGACCCAGGCCCTTGGCATGATGGACAATGGGACTCCCGAGCCCGAGACGCTGGTAGAAAACTTAAAGATGGTTTTGACCTCTGTGTACGACGAATCCAATATACAGACCCTGGCAACTCACACCGTATTTGGTCTATATTTCGAGGTCGAGGATATCTATACCGGTTGGAACCTGATTACGAGCCTTTGCCTTTGGTCCGAGAACGGTGCCACCTTGGGAACCGATTTAGTCAAAACATACCTGGGGTGGATGATCAACAATGTAAGGCACTTGGTGTATAATATTGGTATTTCTGATATTTCTCCCTACCTTCTTGCTTACGTTGACGGGGAGAATAATGACCTTTGGGACAACTGCGGACTATTTGCGGATCAATTCAGAACGGAAACGATGATGGAGGAAGAGGGAACCGGCACTCTATACTATAGTAATCTCGGATCCAATACAATGGCCGTCAACGAATTCGGGTTTACTCCCGTGGATATTTATTCCGAGTTCGGGTCCTACACCGACTACGGCCAATGGTACTGGAGGGGAAAGGTAATCCAGACATGATCTCAAAGTTGGTTCAAGTTTTTGCACCATCGGGCCTTCCTATATACTAAATATTTAAATAATCCAGGTATTTATAGTATCCTCCTTCTTTAAGAGCAGGTGAGATAGATAATGAATAAAGATACGTTGGTGATCGCAATAGGTGGAAACGCTCTGATAAAGAACGGGCAGAAGGGCACCATCTATGAGCAGTTCGCTAATGCCAGAGAGACCTGCAGTTACCTGGCGAATTTGGCCCGTGACGGGTACAATATCGTGTTGACCCACGGCAACGGACCTCAAGTAGGTTATTCCATGCGTAGGAACGAAATGGCAAGGGATGAGGTACCGCCCCTACCCCTCGGGCTGTGCGTTGCGGAATCACAGGGCAGTATGGGTTACATGCTCCAGCAGGTCCTCAGGAACAAGCTAAGGGAGATGGGGGTGAACCGGCGGGTGGTTACCATAATTACCCAGGTGATTGTTGATGAAGAGGATCCGTCATTTAACCGGCCGACGAAGCCCATAGGGCAATTCTTTAAGGAGGAAGATATAAAGCCCATTGCGGAAAAGGAGGAATGGGACATAATCGAGGATTCCGGTCGCGGGTGGCGAAGGGTTGTTTCCTCCCCCAAACCGCTACGTATTGTTGAGATGGATATAATCCGTAGCCTTGTGAAGGACGGTCATCTTGTCATTGCCTGCGGCGGTGGAGGGCTTCCCGTAACAAAGAGCACAGACGGAAACCTTGACGGTGTTGAAGCTGTAATAGACAAGGACAGGGCCTCCGCACAGTTGGCTATCCAGTTAGGTGTGGAGAAATTCATGATCCTCACGTCCGTTGAAAGGGTGGCCTTGAATTACGGTAAGAGCAATGAAATACAATTGGATGAGATCACGGTGGCGGAGGCCAGGAAACATCTGTCGGAAGGTCATTTTGCACCAGGCAGCATGGCCCCCAAGGTCGAGAGCGCCATCAAATTCCTTGAAAACGGTGGTAAAGAGGTAATAATCACCGATATTCACCTGACAAAGGACGCTTTGGAGGAAAGAGCCGGTACCAGGATCCGGTCCAAAACATGAGCAATATTTTAATACAAGCTATTCTTAACCTTTAAAACTACGAGAGAGATGTGCCGTATATGCCTACAAAATATACAACGACAAAGGATGAACTGGGATATACAAGGTTTGAAAAAGCAAGGATAATCGGGGCTAGGGCGTTACAGATAATGATGGGGGCCCCGATGTTGATAGAGATCGATCGAGAGATGATAGACCCATTATTGATTTCCGAACTGGAATACAGTGAGGGCGTTATACCAATTACGGTTAGGCGGGAAACATAACTAGGATTCAGGTTTATTGCGGGATGAAGATTACGAACCTCACTCCTTTTGAATGATCATTGTTAATCCGATCTTTTACTTTGATGGAGCCGTTGAACAGGTCTACGATGCTGCTTGCTATGGCCAGGCCTAATCCCGTGCCCTTTACTCCATCTTTGGTTATGATCCGTTTGTATCGATTGAATATCTGCTCCTTTCTATCATCAGGAATTCCCGGGCCGTGGTCGGATATGGATAATTTCAAGCATTTTTTCTTCTTGATAAAAGAGGCTTTGATATCGATGACCACCTCGTAGTTCGGATCGTATTTAATGGAATTTGACATGAGATTGTAGAAGAGATCGTACATTATGGGGTGTCCTTGAACTATCTTGGGGCTTCTCTTGTCTATCTTGACTTTGAGTTCCCTGTCCGGGTGCTCGTTCGAGAGTTCTTCCCTGGCCTGTTCGATAATCCATCTTATGTCTACTTTTTGCAGTCTCAACATCTGTTGATGCCTGAGCTCTAGTAATTTCCTGGAATTCTTCAAGATATTCCTGGCCCGTTCCACTGATTGGTTTATGTTCTCCACGTATCCTTGGAGGGAGGGATCTTTGATCCTTATACCTAGTATTTCCGAAGAGGTCTGGACTATCTGTAGGATATTGCCGATATCGTGATACAATATGTCATTGAAGAATTCGAGTTTCTTATATGATTCCTCGAGGTCTCTTTCAACTTTATTGAATTCGGTCTCGTCTATCATTATGATTATCACAACATCCTTGTCACCGCTCTGGTCCCGGGACATGAACACGCGTAGGGATGTGTTCTTACCGTCGTCAAGGGAATACACGTCGGAGAATTCCACCCCTTCGCTGTCCAAGAACGTCATTGCTCCCTGGATCATTTTTTTAAGGTTTTCAGATATACCCTTCTTTGATAGTATCTTATCTATATTTACGCCTTTCACATCCCACAAGCCAAGTAATAGCCTGCCGTGGTCATTTAATTCGCGTATTACTCCATTGGAATCAATTAGCATTACCCCGCAAGGCATATTCTCGATGACCGAGTTAAGGTCGAGCCCGCGCTTCTTGCTAGACAACGGATTTAATAGACTCATGATAAGGGGCACCATCGCTTTAATAAGCGAATTCGAAATTTAGAGTTCAAGAGGGGGGGTATACCAAAGCCTATAGGACCTTATCACTGTATGGGGCCAGGTAATCGTATGCCTCCTCCCCGTCTTGGAAGCAGTATTGGACGGTTGTGAACTCGCTCTTGAAATCCTTAACCTTCCTTTTAACTTCGCTTATTTCTTTTTTATCGATGCAGATCTCTCTGAACAGTTTTGCAACTTCTTTCATATCGTCTTCTTTCATACCCACCCTGGTGAGCTCCTGGCTCCCCAATCTTATGCCGGATGGGTTCATTGCCATGTCCACGTCATCCCAAGGCAGAAGGTTCTTGTTGGTGATGATATTCGCGGCCTCCAGATCCTCCACCAATTTGGCAGCGCCTCCAAGCTCTCTCACGTCCATCACGATGGTATGGGATTTGGTATAGCCCTTACCCTCGGCAAGTAATTTGAATCCTTCCTCGGATAAGGCAGAGGCCAATGCCTTGGCGTTCTTTATTACTTGGTCCGCGTACTGGGCGCCGAATTCTATGTGCTCTGCCAAAGAAATAACCTTGGCGGCCATGTGATGTAGATGATGATTGCTCAATACGCCTGGGAAGATACCGTATATGAGTTTCTCTTCCATCTCCTTATCCCTTGGATTTGAGATAAGGATACCGCCCTGTGGCCCTGGGAACGTCTTATGGGTGGAACCGGTTATGACCTCGGCTCCCTCCCTTAAGGGGTCCTGGAATCGGCCGTGGGCTATCAGACCGAGAACGTGTGCGCCGTCATAGACCACGAATGTACCGGTCTCGTCAAAGGCCTCTTGCAGTTCCTTCAACGGTGTGGGGAACAGATAGACCGAGCACCCGAACAATGCTATCTTTGGCTTCCATTCCTTGATTACCTTGATAGTCTCGTCGATATCGAGATTCATTTCCTCTTCGTTAAATGGATAAGTTTTTTCGACCAGACCCCTTAAACCTGCACCCCCGAACTTGGCGCTGGAGATATGCGCTCCATCGGCAACATCGTAGCTGGTGTAATGATCACCTGGCTCGGCCAATGCAAAGAACATTCCCAGATTGGCGGTTGTACCAGATGTCGGTCTGAGGTCCGCGTATTTGGATTTGAAAAGCTTTTTTGCCAGCTCGATACCTAATCTTTCTACATCGTCTACGTATATATTGCCCTGATAGTACCTTGCACCCGGCAGCCCCTCTGCGTAACGATTATGGAAATCGGATGTTAACAGCTCCCTTACCAGGGGCGAGGGAACGTTTTCCGATGCGATCAGGGGTATGGAATCCTTGAACCAATCCTGATGCTCTCGAACATTCTTCAATACATACTTCGTTGCCTCAAACATATCCTCTTTCAGCTCGTCTTTCACCATATTATCACCTAATACTCCTTATTTCTCATCACATGTTCTTTCATGGATCTTTCTACCTTTTGCATTCTTTAGTTCTTTACCGCAATATCGACAAACGTTATCTGGAAGTCCCTTCCTACCCTCTTCATCCCCCTCGCCTTCCTCATTCTCTCCTTCTCCCTCTTCGTCTCCTTCTTCCTCTGTGTCTTTCCCCTCTTCCTCCTCTTCCTCCTCTTCTTCCTGCTCTGTGTCTTTCCCCTTGCCCTCCTCCTCTCCTTCTTCCCCCTCTTCATCTTCACTAGAAATGTTATCGATGGCCTCCGAAACCTCGGAAAGAAGACCGTCTATGTCAATTTCATCTTCGTCACCTTCCTCCTCCTTCTTTTTCCTCCTCTCCTTCTCTTCCTCCCTTTCCTTTCTCTCTTTCTCTTTCTTCTTCCTCCTCTCTTCCTCCCTTTCCTTTCTCTCTTTCTCTTTCTTCTTCCTCCTCTCTTCCTCCCTTTCCTTTCCTTCCTTCTCTTTCTTCTTTTTCCTCTCTTCCCCCCTTTCCTTTCCTTCCTTCTCTTTCTTCTTCCTCCTCTCTTCCTCCCTTTCCTTTCTTTCCTTCTCTTCCTTCTTTTTCCTCTCTTCCCCCCTTTCCTTTCTCTTATCTTCTGCTGTCTCTGCTTTCTTTTCTTCAGCCGGGGGTCTTGTTCTGATCTGCAGGTCTTCTTCGATTATTTTCTTTTTCTCCTCCTCGTCGGTCATTTTTTCGGATTCGAGTACATCCGCCATTTCCTTTTCCAGGGCCTTGATATCTCCCAATATTGAGGCCCCCTCATCTTTTTCTTTGTCTTCAGGGGTTGTCTTGTCCGCTCTTGGTTTTTCTATATCCTCCTTTCCCTTGGCTTCCTCTGTAGTTCCGGCCTTCATGGCCCTTTCTATCTCCTCTTTTTGCTTAGATACGTCGGTAGTTTTCCTCTTCCGTGGTTTTTCTTCTTCTTGCTTGGTTTCCTTGGGGCCCTTAACTTCCTCTTTTTGTTTCTTTCGAGCGTTCTCCATCTTTTTTTGTCTGGCCTCTCTAAACCTTTTCTTTCTGGCCTTGAATACCACTTCTCTGCTGACTTGACGACCATTGGTAATTCCTTTTAGGGTACCCTTCTTGCCGCAAGACCAGCAGACCACCTGGTATGGATATTCCCTCCGGTCTCCGGGGACGTATATGGGGTTTCTACACTTTGGGCAGTGGAATTCAATAAAGGTATCCTTTTTTCCCGGTAAGGCTTCCTTCTTCTCTTTTTCGACAGAGGGTTTGCCTTTGTCCATTGGTCTTGTTCCGTCTTCAGATACTCGGGGAACAGCTTTTTCAGGTCCCTTCGGTTTAGACGGTTTATCTTCGAATTTTGGGGCCTCTTCTTCCCCGCTTTCATCAACTCCCGTCTCCGAAGAGGTTCCAGACTGGCCGCCTAAACCCTGGATGATCTCTTCGCTGATCTTTTCTTTCAATCCGGCTTCGATTGGAGGTGATGTCTCTTCATACTCCTCGATAAGCTCATCCTCCTCTTCCCAATCTTCCTCGGTTTCATCTTCCTCTTCGGAGGGCGGAGCGATCTTTGTCACTACCAACTTTTTCTTCTTTCCATACAGCCAAGAGACGTATTTCTTATAAAAATCCAAATGCTTCTTCATTATCTGTATATCTTCTATCTCCTTGCAAAGAAGCCGGCTCATTAATCTGGAATCAGTTGGAAGTGCGGCGCTTATGGTTAACTCCTCTTCGTCTTCTTTGGAAAGAACGTAAATGTTCACGTCAACGGCCTTTTCTAGACCCGATTTCTTCTTTTGTGCCCCCATGATCTCCCATATCTTAAGAAAGAAGTAGTCCATGATGGTCTTTGATGAGTGTTCTACAGTGCTCACCATTACCATGGACTTATCACCCACCACCCCCATTGCCTGTCTCGGGGATAGATAAACGAGCCTTTGAGAGGTCAGGTATAGATTTCCAGGGCTAACAGCCTCGAAAACCTTTTCCGAACCGTAGTACTTCCAGCCTTGAAAAATCCTAAGGAAGACGTTTGTGTCCTTGAACAATATCTTTTCGCCAGACCTTAAAATAAGCTCTCCCTTTGGGTTGTAGACCAGATCCAATCCGTCTTCGTCACCATATCTCATGTTGACTGCTCCGTCCCGAGTATACGTCAGATACCAATAAATGTAACTTTGTAATTAACTTTATTCCTTATTTGCTATGGAATAGGGACATACGGATATGCGATTATCCCAATGAATATGCCTAATATCAGGGCGGTGACATATGTCAATGACATCGTCATTATGTTCGTTTCCTTTGTCTCGTATCTTTCTCCCAGCATTAAGGCTACGTTGTTAATCCTATCGTTCCAGGCTCTTTCCCCGTACATGAGATTTATAGTTTCCAATACATTCGCCATTCTATTCTTCCTCCTCGATTTCTATTAATCTAAGCATCTCCTTTAGGTTACAAAGTGCTTCCCTGTGGAGTTTTATTATTCCCATGCATGATTTGCAGGCACCCTCTTCGTCCATCCAGCAGTTCTCTCGGCATATCCATCTCCCGCAGAAAGGACACTGGATGATTCCTCTTTGCTCCACTTTCCCCTGGCAAAGGTCGCATTTCATATGGTCAAGGGAATATAGGTCGCCCTTTGGCTCCTCGCCAGCCTTTCTTACCCTTTGAATATCTTTCATTACCCTTTTTGAAAGGTCCAGTTCTACCTCGCTTTCCAATAAGCGTTTGAACTTTTCTTTCAAGCCTGCCATGGTTTAGAAATTAATAATAAGGCATATATAACTTTCGGGAACCTTAATATACATTTATTGGGTCATTTAACATGCAGGTATGTGTTTACGCTCTCCTCTCACACAAATAATTTATATTGTATAAATGTATGATTTGTCATAGTGATAAGATGCGAAATCCATACGTGACCATCATAATCTCTTTACTTATAGTAGTTGCAGGCGTTACGGCACTGGTTACTGGGATGGAATCAGAGGATTTCCTAGGCAAGGCAACTCAAACGTCCTATGAATGGCAGTATATTACCTCGTCAGCCCCATCTGACCGTTCAGGGGCAATGATGGCATATATCGGCGACGGGAAATTACTTCTTTTCGGTGGATACGATGGTAGTACCTATTCCGATGAAACCTGGGTGTTCGACTATTCCACTCAATCATGGTCCAAGAGATACCCGTCTAACTCCCCTCCCCCGATGGCTTACGGATCTATGGCCTACGACGGCTCCGGCAATGCAATAATGTTCGGAGGAGAAAACCAGACCCTTGACTTTATGGCCGAAACCTGGAAATATTCCGTTTCTTCCAACGATTGGTCCAGAATAACGTTATCGGCGTTCAACCCCGATCCAAGAAAGGACTGTGACATGGAGCATATTGCCGATGGCAAGGTACTTCTATTCGGCGGTCTCGGCGAAAGCGATAACCGCTACGACGACACCTGGATATTCGATTCCATGTCGGGTCAATGGGTGGAGAAGAACCCTGGTCATGATCCCCCTGCTCGAAGTTCGCATTCCCTTTCCTACAGCGAGGAAAACGTGGTATATCTGTTCGGCGGTTATACCGGAAGCGAGTCCATGGACGATATGTGGAAGTACAATAGAAGTTTGAATGATTGGGATGAGGTAAATCCCATACCTGCGGACCCCTGGCCCGGGGAAAGGCGGACCTGCGGGTTTGCTCGTTTGAAACCGGGAATGCTTCTGCTCTTCGGGGGCTACAACGGCTCCTATAATCAGGAGACCTGGAGTTTCGACCCCTCAAGCGGTAGATGGAAACATCACCCCCCTGAATCCCCGCCGGAAGAAAGGAGGGTGTATTGTTTTGAGTCACTGCCTGAGGAGGAATCTGTGGTTCTCTTCGGTGGTTATAACTATTATCAAGGTGATCACCTCGGGGATACATGGGCTTATGCCCCCAAGCCGCCGGAAGGCCCAATACTAGAATTTTTAGGCGAGTCGGGATATTACTATGACGGAGTGGAGCCGGAGTTCTCCCAGCCCGGAGGCGAGTTCAACTTCCGAATAAGATACAGGCATACCAACGGACTTGGGCCTATGGCAGGTTCTCCGAAATTACATGTTCTCGACGGATTCGGTGAAATTGCCGACAGCCCGTTTGAGATGACGGAGGAGGATCCCGGCAATACGGACTACGTGGCAGGTAAGATATACAGTGTGGAGGTAGTTCTTACTGAGAGCAGCGGGGATTATCGTTATTTCTTCGAGGGATACGATTCTGATGGTATAGGGGCGGATGGTGAGGGGACTCACACCGAATACGGACCTATAGTCAACACGCCGCCCTTTATGTCGGATGGTATCGTTACCCCTGAAGAGGGGAATGAGACAACGTTGTTTAGATATGAGACAATGTATTTTGACGATGACAACGATCCGCCCGATTACGTGATTGTTACCATAGACGGCGAAATAAGCGAGATGGACAAGGTCTATCCGAACGATAACAACTTTAAAGATGGTGTGGAATATTATATGGAGACGGGGTTAGACCCCGGTCCCCACGAATATTACTTCTCTACCACAGATTGGAACAATTACACCTTTCTACCGGATAAAGGGGTATTCCAGGGTCCCATCGTGTCTACCATACCTTTTCTCGAGGAAGCGGGGTACAGCCCTATCAAAGGAGATAATGAGACCGAATTCTCATTTGCTGTCAGCTACAGGGATATTGACGACGACCCGCCTCTTTTTGTTAACGCGATAATCGACGGACATACATATAACGCAACACCTGTTGACGGTAACGACACCACATACACCGATGGTGCGGTGTTCCGGGCAATAATGAAGTTAGACCCGGGAGAGCACACATATCATTTCTCGGCCTCGGACGGTGTTAACTCGGTTCGTTATCCCGTTACGGGGGAGATAGCCGGGCCTTTGGTGGACGGGATACCTTATTTGTTGAACGGAAAGGTGGAACCGGAGGTCGGTGAAGTGGGCGAGCTGTTTACTTTTACAGTTGTATACATGGATGGTGGTAATGAAAAACCAAAGAACATAGGGATAAAATTGGATGGCACAAATCACGTGATGTCGAAGATGGATTCCGAAGATGATAATTTTTCTGACGGAGTAGAATACCGGTTCCGCATGCGAATAGAGGATGCATTTACCCATACTTTTAAATTTTATGCCGCCGACAGTGATAATGATGCTTTAGGAGATACAGGCATGCAGCAAGGTCCGGTCGTGACCCACAGACCAACGGTCGGTCTCGCATCGCCGGTGAACAATTCGGAGCTCAGTGAAATACCGGTCCTTGAATGGAGAGGTGATGACGAGGACCCCGACCCTTTGACCTACCAGGTGTATCTTTCAAAGGAATTCGGGTCAGTGGCTGACAGAGAATTAGATGCGTTGATCAAGGAAACGAATAGCAATAGTATGGGCCTGGATGCCATATATTCTCATCTGGACAATGGAACATATTATTGGACCGTGGATATCAGCGACGGCATATTGAATAACACCTGTGGGAGCGGGGTATGGCAGTTTGCCTATGAGGAAGAGATAATAAAACCGGATAACAGGAAACCCAGGGTAAATCTTACGGCACCCGGAGACAATACCACTTTACAGCCCATAAGTTTCTATTTGAAATGGAGTGGGCATGACCCGGACGGTGATAAAATCATATATGATCTCTATGTGTCTAATTCATTATCGAAAATATACAGTCCGGAATCCCTGGTCAATTCAACCACAGAATTGCGGTACAAGTATTCTCCACCAGCCGAGGGAGATTATTATTGGACGGTGATCCCCCGTGACCCATATTCCGAGGGGATATGTCAAAGCGGGATTTACCGATTCTCGATAATGTCCGTAGAAGAGGTCAATATTGAGATAAGGTTCATCGATATAAACGGGAAGGAGATCACCTCTGCAACAGGTTCTAAGGGGGAGAACATGTCCCTTGCCGTGATGATAGAGAACAAGGGTAAGGTTATTAGCCCTGTGGTAAACGTGGGTGGTGACATTGATGTGTATCCAAGGGATGTAGATATTGGTGAACTGGGCGAAGGGGCGGCGGAAATAATTCATCTGTACCTTAACCTATCAGAGTTGGGGGAGGTGAATGTTTCTGTAACAGTATACCTGGGAGAGACCATCATCGGAGATAACGTTATTAGCATCTTGATACGGAATAATGACGAGGATGGCAAGGAGTTTGACGAAGACTCTAACCCCTCGGATGGATATTCTTCTCCAGATAACTCTGATAAGGGAGGTGTCCCAGAGATTAGTGGAGTATATCTATTGCTGGTGTTGATACTGATCGTTGCAGTTCTCGGAGTGATTGCATACCTGATCCACTCAAATAGGTCGGGCTTTCAGCAAGGTGAAGCACCTATAGAAGAACCCTTAATATCAGAAAATGAGTTCGATACATATGGAGGGGAGGAAGCAAGCCCCTCCGTACGGAACGTACAAGACACCGAGGTGGAGATCGTAGGCGATGCCGAGATCGTAAGCCATCAAGATTTTAACCAACCTGGAACCCAGGCCCGGACAGACGGTGACATGGTTGACGTGGAGGCTGAGGACGTGGAGATCATCGAGAAAAATAATGATTGATTTTGCCAACCGGACATTGGGTTGGAATGGGTAATTTTATAATGCCAGAAAGAGATACCGTGTTTGATACAAAGGAATATCAGAAAATATAAATGCAAGAATGTTTGGTGATAGAATATATGCAAATATGAGGTGAA
>CAZUZU010000036.1:13663-19725 GCA_964624865.1 uncultured archaeon | reverse complement strand
GCTTTGTCGTGTTGCCGACATATATACAATAACCGTATCCGCTGCCGTTAATGTTCCAGCCCTCTATGATGAACGGGTCCGCCTCCGTGCCGCTGCCCCACACAACACCGGTTGCATTGGAGAAATCGCCGTCCCCCTCTATCCTAATGGGATGGTGCTCCGTGATGGCCAGGGGATAGCGGTCAAGGCATCCGGCTCCACCTTCTATCTCATAAGGTATATCCCACACCATCCCAGTGATATTGGCATCTGGATACCGTTGCCGGTAATCGTCCCAAAAATTTCCTTCACCCCCGGTGTCGTTCCAGTGATTACCGCCCACTTCATCATAGCCCTGGACACCACCAAAATTGTTGTTGAAGAAGTCGTTGTGATGTATCATATTCTCCGTACTCGTTCCGTGTATGAATATACCGTAACTCGGGTTGTCGGATATATGGTTGTTTTCCATGAGATTATCGTTGGAGTTCCACAGGGCTATACCCTGCCAATTATTGAAAGAAAAGTTGTTCTGACTTAAGTTGTTCCTATCGGATAGATATAACCGTATGCCGTATTCGTTGCCACTACATTCGTTGTTCACAATAATGTTCAGGTCGGAACCTTCCAGCCTTATTCCTACATCATGACCCGAACGGCAGGAGTTGTTCTCTATCCTCCCGTTCTGTACATAGTAGAGAGCTAGGGTAGTATTCCAGCGATAAGTAGAAGAATTATCAGAGGCGTTATGTAGATAACAATCCTTCACCGTAAAGTATGCGGAGGTGTTACCAATATATACGCAGGAACCGACACCGCTGCCGTTAATGTTCCAGCCCATGATCACATAGGGATCGGTCTCGTTACCCGAGCCCCAGAGCACGCCGTTCTCCCAGGTGAACTCATAGTCATTGTTTATCCTAATTGGAGTGTGGTTGATATACTTCATGGGATGGTTGTCCGAGACACCACCCGCTCCGTCGAGCAGATAGGGCTGGTTCCATGTGGACATGTTGTGCGATGCGGTGGGATATCTTCCCTCGAAATCAGACCAGTAATTGCCCTCGAAATCGAAATCCCAGGAGTTGCCGCTGTCATCAAAGCACTGGACGGCACCTCCGTTATTATCGATGAAAAAGTTACGGTGAATGGTGTTAGTGGCCGGGGTTGAGGTGGCCTCCACGGCGTAGCCGGTATTGGCTCTAAAAACGTTTCCGCGTACCTTTGTGCCGCCGACTGAGCCGCCGTTGAGCTTAATCCCCAAGCCGTTTTCAAAAAAGCGGTTGTATAAGAGCTCGTTGCCGCCTTTGTCCACTTGAACGGCCACCGGGTTGCTTTCGAAGGTGTTGTTGGCTATCCTGTTGTTAGTTCCGTGGGCGATGCCCACACCGAACGCGTTTGATATGGTGTTGTTCTCAATTCTCTCTGAAACGTCGTTAGTGCCTATGTAAATATTACCATTAGAGGCCTGGTCGCCGTTGCCGGATATATAATTGTAGAGAATCTCGGTGCCAGAGGTCTCGACGCACTTTATCCCCCAGTCCTCGTTTCCGGTTATGACGTTGTATTTGATCACATTGTTGTGGTTCTGGTTTGAAAAACTGCCTCCGTTTTCAATCCCAACGGTGTTGCCGGTGACAGTGTTGTTCTCCACGACGTTCTCGTCGCAGCCCCTGTCGTGGACCTTTATGCCTGTGTCCCCGTTGCCGGTAACTGTGTTGTTCCTGATAACGTTCCTGTCGGCGTACTGGAATACCACGATGCCGCTGTCCTCGTTGTCCCTGACGGTGTTGTTTTCGATGATGTTGTCGCAGCAGCCCTGGCGCAGGTCCACACCCCTGCGTCCGTAGGAGCCGTGGTCGTTTTCTGATATCAGGTTATATGCTATCTGACAGAAGTCGGCGTCGTTTCCGGATATGCCGCGCTGGTTGCCGGAGAGGTTGCAATAGGTGACATTTACGTTGGTCACGGTATCCAGTAATATCCCTGAACCCTGGGCCATGTCGCCAGAGCCGCTTTTGGTCGCCGTTATACCCGTTATGTTGACCCAGTCGGCAGAAACCGTTACGGCCGAGCCGGAATAGCCAGCGTCTATTATAACGGCGTCCATGCCGTTCACGCCGGTCAGGTTGACGGTGGTGGATATCACAACATTCTCCGTGTAGTGGCCGTCAAGGATGGCTATCTCGTCGCCGTGGGAGGCGTTGTCCACCGCCCATTGTATCTTGGGATAGTCGTCAGGCACGTAGATGGTGATACCTCTTTTTAGGGCAGCGGGTTCCGAGTTCTCCCCATCCCCGTTCTCTTTTCCTATGCCTAATACCTCGCCGCTTTGGAAAGGGGCGTATAGGCTGCTCGACAGCAGGACCACAACTAATGACAACGCTATAATTATTGGGAAACGCTTTTTCATACCACATCACCACAATTTTTTGTAGAATAAAATAAATGAATTAAAATATATAAAGCAATCGGAGGCAAAACGTATCAAACACCTGGTGATAACGGATTACCGTGAAGCGCTATATTAGATAGCAGGTAAAAAATCAGGGGAATTGCTGCTAATAAAACTATCCACAACAGCGGGATGAACGCGGCCAGGAGGACCAGGGTAAGGAAATAGGTGGCGATCTCGTGAGCGCTGAATATCCTCTTCAGTTTTTTTCGGTCTTCCCCCCCAAAGGAAATAAACTTGGCCAGGGTGACTAACATACCAATCGAGAGCAGGAGGGCGATAAGCATCAACGGGAGGGAGGCAAGGGGCCAAAGCCAGTAAAAGACAAGCAATATGGACACCAGCTTGATGGCGTCTGCGTAAGCGATGAACGACCTGGTCAATTCAGGGCCGTTCTCATAATCGCATCCGAACATGATGGCCATGGTCTTTATTCCCGTCCTCCTATCGTTCTCAAGGTCCTTGATACCGCCCTCCACGCTGTTGTTGAACAGGACCTGGAGGAAGGAAAGCAGGGATATGGTAAAAACGGGAGAGAATAAGGAGGGAAACCCGCCGTTTATGCTGTAGCCGTAGAAGACCATTGCAGCTATTCCAAGGGCGAGAATAAAGTCGCTACCGTAGAATCGCTTACCCCAAAGATTATAGGTGGTTGCGCATACGGTTGCAAGGGCAATGAACAACAATGGGATCAACTTAGGTGACAGATATACTGCCATGGCCAGTGAAATCGCCAAAGCCAACACCGCTGTCAACTTGGCACCCTTTACCGAGACCGTGCCTTTGACCAGCGGCTTCCCTTCCAGAAAAACAGAGCGCCTGTCCAGCTCCATATCAGCGATCTCGTTCAACACATTGCCGTATATGTGCCCGAAAAAGCCCACAATGAACAGAGGGACGACCAGGTAGATCACCTCCCTTGCAAACACCGAGAAGCTCAGCAAATAACCGATAATCGGAGCGACGGCGGTAAGGGCCGAGGTCTGAACCCGGCATAATCTGAGATATTCCCTTACCGACATGGGTACCTCCGACTCATTCTTCGGACAGGGCCGTGATAACCTTGTCCACGGCAAGCTCAAGAGTCCTCTCAAGTTGGCTGGGGTCCTTTCCTCCTGCCTGAACGAAATCCGGTTTTCCACCCCCGCCGCCCTTTATCAGGGGCAGCACTTCATTGAGCACTGTTCTTAGGTCCAGGTCGATATCCTTGGCCCTGGAGAACAGCAGCTTGGCTCCCTTGTCCCTCACTGCCAGCAGCACCACGAGCCCCTTTTTCGAGCTCAGCTCCTTGGAAAGATGCATCGCTTCCTTTACACCGGCGTCCATGATCTGGGACACTATCTTTATCTCTCGGCCTTTATGCTTAACGATCCTGGCCTCTTCCAACAACGGGTCGATATTTTCCCTTGCCTTGAGCTTCTTTACCTTTTCCAGCTGGGAACGGTATTCCTTCCACTCTTCGAAGAATCGAAGGGCCGTCTTCGGAAGATGCTCATGGGGAACGTCAAATACTTCCGCCGTATCCGAGAGGGTTTTCTCCATGGTCTGGATCAGCCCAACGCTGGCCATTCCCGCTGTAAATACAAGGCGGACGACGCCGTCCTGGATCCTCTCGCACTGCTTTATCTTGATATAGCCTATCTCGCTCGTTCGTGATAAATGGGTGCCTCCGCACGCCTGCGCGTCCAGTTCGTCGATCTGTACCACCCTCAACTCGGAACCTATCGGGGGCCCGCCCTGGTACAATGTGAAACCGTGCTCTTTCTCCGCTTCGTCCCGGGACATGAATGTTTTCTTTACCTCAAGGTCCCTCAATACGATCTCGTTGGCCTTCCTTTCGATCTCCATAAGCTCACCGGGAGATGGCTTCTCATAGTGGGTGATGTCCAATCTTGCATATTCATTCGACAGCTGGGACCCGGTCTGCCATACATGGCTGCCAAGAACCTCCTTCGCGGAATGGAAGATGACGTGGGTGGAAGTGTGATGGCGCATGTGGGTCATCCTTCTCTCCTTGTCAAGGCTGCCCCTCACATCCGGGTTTTTATCTATTGCCTTATCAGTGAAGTGAACAACGACGTCGCCCGCCTTTCTAACCTCATTGACGTTTGCCACGGAACCCCCTCCAACTATCTTACCCCTGTCAGAGGGTTGGCCGCCGCCCTCCGGGTAGAAAGCGGTCCGGTCCAAAATAACGAATGACTTACCATCGATGCTAGCACTATATATTACCTTTGCACCGAACTTGAAGTTCTTCTCCTTTTCATAGTACAAGAGCCTTGTCGCACCCAGATCAAGTTCCTTTATCTTGTGAAGAGCCTGAGAATATTCATCCTTCTCTTCCGCTTCCCGAGTATCCCCGGAATGCTGTCCGGCAAGCATTGATGTGAAGTTGTCGGGAATCTTGATAATTATTCCCCTTTCCTCACCGATTGATTTGACCGTGGACGGATGTATCCCGTAAGTGTCGTACATCTTGACCAAGGCACGGACATCGATACTATCCCCCTTTTCCTTGAGCATCGAAACGATCCTGGGCTTTGACTTCTCCACAGTGGTTTCGTATCGATCTTCCTCAAGCTCTATGATCTTCCGGATGTTCTCCCTTTCCCTTTCGAACTCGGGGTAGGTGTCCTTTTCCAGGTCGATGTGCATGTCGATTATATCCATCAATGACAATTTCCCGTCCAAACCCAGGTCCTGTATGAACCTCAGGGCCTTTCTTATCAGGAGGCGGACCAAATACCCTGATTTCGTGTTAGAGGGAACCGTGCCGTCCCCAATCATGAACATCAGGGCCCTGGAATGGTCAATAATCGCATATAGGGATTCCCAGGGTTCTATCATCCCCCTGAGATCCTCCAGCTTGAGCTGATGGCCCATATCGTTGATCCTTTGCAGGGCCTTTTTCCTCAAGGCTTCGACATCGCTGGCCTCTTCAAGGTCAAACAGTCCGGCTATCTTGTAATATTCGTTCATAATATCCTCGTTCCCCTTTTGCAGACCCGCCTTGGAGGCCAATTCCTTTATTATCTCGGGATATATGGATTCGTAGATATTGTTGGTGCCAACGGAGGCCCAGACCAATCGTTCCAGCCCGTAACCGGGATCGACCACTCGAAGGGGCATTGGCCCGAACTTCTGGCCCTTTATCTCTATGTCGCCTTCCGGGTCGGCTCGGTAGCACATGAAGACCAGTGTAGCCAGCTCCAAACCGGAGGCGCACACCTCCAGGGCCGGACCCGCGTTTCCCCCTCCCAGCCAGGGATCCTCCCTGTATGTTAATTTGCCCGGGTTTATGCCCAGCTCCTTTGTCATGAAATCATGGCACATCTCCACCGTCTTTTCCTTCCAGTAAACCTCTTTATCTTGAGAATTGAAGGCGTGGTTTCCCATCATCTCGAACAGTGTCAAATGCCTCCCGCTCTTACCGACATTGTCAACGTCAACGAACCTAATACAGGGCTGTGATATTACAAGGGGATTGGCAGGTGGCGGTACGTCGCCGGCTGTAACATGGGGCTGGAAGTCGGCTATTGAGGCTATGGTAAAGTGGATGTCGGGCCTCCACCTCGCAACCACGGGGTACCTGGCAAGGACCGTGTGGCCGCGCTTGGCAAAAAATTCC
>CAZUZU010000036.1:0-13653 GCA_964624865.1 uncultured archaeon | reverse complement strand
CGCATCGAGGATATATCATATTTCCTTTTCGTTATCGGCCGGTTAATAAATCTGTAATCCGCACAAGGGGCAACGCCGCAGTCCTTTGCGTCCCGGTTCAATGTCCAGAATGGGGTGCCGCATTTGGAGCAGACCTTGCGCACGAAACCGTTCTTCTCGAAGTATTCCAACAGATATTCTTGCTCGAACATATGACTCACCAGGATTTGAATGGGGAAAGTAATGAAGATATTTAGAATTTAGCCCCCTAACCATCCACTATCTTAACAAAGCATTTCCTCCGCCTCGGTCCGTCGAACTCGCAGAAGTATATTCCCTGCCAGGTTCCCAGAACCAGATCCCCATTATGCACCAGGACGGTAAGGGAGGGGCCGTAGAGGCTGGATTTTATATGGCCGTCGGAATTACCCTCGCTGTGCCCATACCCGTCGTTTCTCGGCACGATCTTGCTCATCTCCTCGTTCATATCCCTTTGCACGTTAGGGTCCGCATTCTCGTTAATGGTCACCGCTGCAGTGGTATGGGGCACGAAGATCACGCATATGCCTTGTTTGATTCCGCTTTTCTCAACCCCTGACCTTACCTTGGACGTAATGTCCAACATCTCGATCCTCTGGTTGGTTTCGACCTTGAGCTCAATCATATCCTATCACCTGGTTGTAACCCTTTTTAGTTAATTCCGTTATATAATATAAAGATTAATAATATATGATTAATTAGTACATCCGATGGCAGAGAAGGAAGACTACCTGGATTGCGAAATTTGCGGCGTACCTGTCAAGAGAAAGAACATGCCCTCTCACATGGAAAATGTCCACGATATGGAGTTGACCGACGATGCCCTTGAGATCAGTGAGGAAAAGATAAGACAGCGGATAAGGACCAAAATGAAAAAGGCAGGGGTTGTCGGGGTAGCAGCGATATTGATCATATTCACGGTTTACATCGGGCTGCAGGGCGGTTGGCAAGAAGAGGGCGGAGGAAATGAAAAAGAAACCACCATTATTACACTGGGCGAGGGAAAGAACGTCATTAAAACGGAGGACGGTTGGTCGATAGTGGGAAATCACAGGTCGGGAAACATGTCAAGGCCCTGCGTCCTCTTCCTCCACGGTATGAACGAGGACAGAAAGGCGTGGTCCGGCCTTGAATTGGAAATCAGCGACAAGGGCTTGGCCACCCTCAGCGTGGACCTTAGAGGACACGGGGAGAGCATATACCACAACGGGGAGAAAAAGACGGTATCTTCCTTTTCCGAGGCGGATTTCAGCTACATGATCAGGGATGTCCACGGGTGGACAGACGCCGTCAAGAACACAGGCTATCCGGGCGTGATAATAGTGGGTGCCAGCATAGGCGCCAACCTCGCTTTGGTGGAATCGGACAGCAACTGGTTCGTGAAAGCCTTGGCCTTACTTTCCCCGGGAAAAGATTACCACGGTATAACAACAACCGGACCTGTGGACAACTACGGCAACAGACCTATTCTACTCTCCGCGGCTTATGGCGATTATGCCTATCAACCGACCAAGAATATCGAGGACGGCCTTTCCCAACATCAGGTCACGTCCTATTATTTCGACGGGGACGAACACGGCACCAATCTTCTGAGATACGAAGAGTTAAGCAAAGGTATAATAAACTGGGTTCTCAATGTATAGCAGTATTCACACATTTGTTATAAACTATAAATATCAATAATCCATGTGGTTAAACAATAGAAGGTAATATCAATGTCAAAATGTTCTGCATGCGGTGAGAAAGTGGAAACCTTAGTTAAAGACAAATGCAAACGCTGCTATTCAAAGGAATATTATCGACGAAACCGCAAGAATCTGAAGACAAAGAAGCAAATACTAGACCTTTTCTATGAAAATCCACAGAAAGTGCTTACCACGGCGGAGATAAAAGCCATACCCGATTGTAGTTCCACACTGATCCACCAGACCTTGAACAAATTGATGGACAAAGGCCGGATAATATCTCCCGCCCACGGCAAATACAAGCTTGCCGAGGAAGGGGCCAAGAACTGTGTTTTTTATCCCGGATATCGGGAGGCAATATTGGACGACGGGGAAAGAATAGTCGGGTGCGTCGAGGGCGAGGATAGAAAGCTCTGCGTGGGTTGCAGCGGCCCCAAAGTGGAGACAGGGAACGACCCTAAAGATTGAGCCGAGCCATGTCTAATTGAACCGCTTAAGAAAAAATATTAAATACTTGTATAATATCGTGTAAGCAGAGGTGTGAGTAGATGATTGACCATATGAAATCGAGAGTTGTTGTGTGCTTTGTAGGAGCGCTACTTATTACCAGTCTTATTATCAACTTGGCTGGAAGTGAAACGGAAGTAAAACAGTGTTCCAACCCTGTTTTCGTGAACAGAGACTTTGGGACAAGAGGCGTGGCAAACCTCACGGACATGAACCACTCGGGTCTGATGGGTGAAACCACTTACTACGCTGACACGATTATCAATTTCACCGTCGATTACCAGGACGGGGACAATGAGAGCATCACCACATTGGACCTCTGGATAAACGATACCACCAACGAATATTCTTACACGGTAGATGTTGGTACAAACAATACCGGGGACAATTACACCGCAGGGGTTACCTACTGGATACATGCGTCATTTGCACCAGGGACCTACGATTTCTGGTTCAATGCCACCAACGCGGCCGGAGATACGATTGGTAATGCAACACTTGGCACCCAAGTTACGATAGAAAATTCCCCACCCACATTAACTAGCGGGAATGTGATGACAACGGCCCAGGACTTCACTGGCGTTTATACGTTCAACGTAACCTATGATGATATCGACGGGGACACGCCTATTGGAGGCATCGCACAGGTGACCGTGAACAGCCAAACCAACGGTTCCCATGTCTTCAACCTAACAGATGCCGGAGGAGGCGACTATCAGGTAGACGTGACAGGTTCATATATCGGTGTGGGGGCCTTTAGATTCAAGTTCAACGTTTCCAACCCCTATCACGATGTGGAAACCGATTGGTATACCGTCGATGATAAGCCGGCTGCATGGGTCAACATGACGTTCCAGAACATATTGATCAAGGACAACGCATCCATTTCCGGTCATCAGGCAAACGAGAGCTACAACGCAACTGTTGAGCTTTGGCATCACTCGGGCACCCTGCCGGTTGGCAACAACATGATGGTTGCGGTGAACGCCGCCCCTGCTGGGAACATGAGCGAGAACGACACCGGCGACGGGGACACGTCGGACGGAAAGGAGTACTACCTCGAAAATCTCACCCTCCTGGAGGGGGCAAACACCTTCGTGTTCAACGCCACGGTGAACAACACCGGCGATGTAGACGAACTTAGCACAACCTACACCTTCTGGGTCAATCATAAGCCGTCGGTTACCTACACGCCTGCGGATGTGGAAGCGGAGGCCACAGGTCAAAGCGTGGCACCCGATGGAACGCCTGGCAGCTGGGACGCGGACCCGGACACTGTCAACTTCACAATGAACGATACTGAGATATTGGGGGCCACGGTAAATGAAACCTCTGGAGTTATCGAATTCGATGCCCCCGCAACGGACGGAGCCTACAATATCACTGTAGAGGTCAACGACCAGAACGGTTCCGCAGTCCTGAGCGTACTGGGGGTTACGGTGACATCCACACCGGACTTGCAGCCCAACGTGACCGCCTGGGACCCTGCCAAGAACGCGCAGAACGTTATGCCGTCCAAGGACGTAAAACTGACCTTCGACCAGGACCTGAACGAATCCACCATTATCACAGGGTCTCCGGAGATTTGGATGGACACGGTAGTGGCCGGATACGG
Source organism: uncultured archaeon (assembly GCA_964624865.1). GTDB lineage: Archaea > Thermoplasmatota > Penumbrarchaeia > CAZUZU01 > CAZUZU01 > CAZUZU01. The sequence continues at coordinate 9,828 of CAZUZU010000036.1, read as the reverse complement.
AGACTTAAATGACATAATGACATTCGAACAGCATGCGATTTCCACGGACTATTTAAACAAGAACCTGACCATTGAAGCTGCGGGAGCGTGGAGACCCGGTAGTACCGTTCATATAGCATTAATCAGCAGGATATACGTTCCGGCATTGGGGGGGTATATTCCTGGCATAGAAGGGACCAATGGTCTAATGATCTACCCGAACTTCGATTACCCCATATCATTTAGTTACATGGGTACTCAATATGACGGACAAGTCTACGCTCATCACTTCACCTTCGATACAGCGCATTTCAACGTTTCCTCGACTGACCCTGCAGACGGAGCCGATGGCCTGGGGATCGATCTGGGCACTGTATCGGTCACCTTTAACCACGCATACAACAAATCTTCAGTAACGGATTCCACCTTCTATGTAAGAGACGAGGGATTAAACAACGTTCCGGGAACCATTGACACATCCTCAGATACGACCATTGTTTACAACTTCGACAATGACCTGGTCTTTGGTATGACCTATACGGTTACCGTGACCATGGGTGTAATGGACGACAATGGTTTGGCAGTTGATCTGGATAAAGACGGTTCACCCGACGACTTTTCTTTCTCGTTCTCGACCTTGGCCGAGTTCCTGAACGTATCAGCCACAGACCCGGAAGCAAATGCAGAGGAAGTATCCAGAGCAAAGACCATTGAAATTTCATTCAGCAAAGCGGTTAATACAACAGACTTGGAGAGCATAATCACCTTTGCCTACCAGAGCAACGGGACGGAGGTCGGAGCAACCTTTACACCCACTTCGGGAGACACGGCGGTGGAGATCGAGCCCGACAACACTCTTCTATGGGCCACCGAATACGAGGTTACGGTAAGCGGAGGTATCACCGCCGCCGACGGATCGCCATTCGATTCGGACGGGGTCCTGGCGAACGGGGCTGACGAGGCGGACTTCACGTTCGCCTTCACAACTGAGGCAAAGGCCGTGACCTATCAATCCACCACTCCGGCCGACGGGGCAACTGAGGTCCCACTGGATACAACAATACAGATCACCTTCACCAAGGCCCTGAACACCAGCACGGTGGACAACAACACCATAACCATGACCTACAGCGAAGGCGACATAGCTATCAACGTTACCGCAACATCGACCATGGCAACAATAGAGCCCGTCGGTAATCTCGAATACGAGACCACCTATACCATAATGATCAGTGATAATATCGAGGATACGGACGGGAAGCAGTTCGACGGGAACGGTGACGGGACCGGAGGCGACGCCTACCTGTTCTCGTTCACCACGTTGGAGGTGCCGTTGAACATTACCACGTTCTATCCGGAAGAGGGAGAGGTGAACGTATCCATAGATACCGACATATATTTCGTTTTCAACAAGGCCATAAACGAGAGCATCCTAAACGACACGATAACATTCGACGGGGAAACATTGTCGGCCGACAACTTCAGTTACGATCCCGACACATACAGGGTAACCATTGACGTTGGAACACTAGAGCACGGCACTACATACGTGCTCACCGTGGCCGATACGGTTACAAGTGCGACCTCCGTTAACAATACCCTGGAAGAAACCTCATGGGCATTTACGACGGTCGAGGGAGAACCGCCCCTACCCGGGTGGTGGAGCTCCTTCGAAACCTTGACCTACGAGGACGACGAAGGGGACGTTACCACCTTGAAGGGTGTTGATGAGACCTTGGGCGGCCACTCTGATATAGATATAACTAACGTGGAGGTCACCCAGTCAAGCTCCAGGGCGAACAACATGCTGGTGACCATTACCTTTGCCGGTTCACCGGACTCCGATGTCCCCGTTTATGTGGTTTTCGTCAAGGATACCTTTGATGACACAGACCTTGAACTCTCCTCGTCCGCACTAACATTTACCACCGAACTTATGACCAACAACGATGTCTATACATGGTTCGGCAATTACGACCCGGCGGGCACCACAGCAATACTCTATGACCATGCGGTGACCGTAAGCGGCAGCCAAGTCGAGTTTACCATTCCCGCAGGGGACCTTTCCTCGGTGGAAGAAGGATTCGGCATGTATGTCAGAGCATTCCACGAGGAAGGAGACGTCCTGGAAGACCCCATGGGCGTTGAGTACAGCTTTGACGCCGCTGGCCTAGGTGCCGAAGACCTTATAGACGACGGAGGCGATGGAGACGGTGACGGCGACGGAGACGGAGATGGAGACGAAGGAGGAATAATGGGCATGTTGGGATACGTTGGCGGGATATCCGTGCTGCTACTGTTGATCGTCGTGATCATCGTGGTGATCATAATCGTCGTGGTCGTAGTGATCGTGAAGAAGCGCGGAGCTGCCGAAGAGGAATTCCCGGAGGGAATGCCTCCAATGGCACCGGAGATGGAAGGACCCGTGGTATGTCAGAGCTGCGGTATGGAGATACCGCCGGGATCACCTACCTGCCCCAGCTGCGGAGCCCCCGCACCCGAACCCATGCCCGGATACGAAGAAGGAGAGGAATATCCCGGTTATCCGGAGGAGGAGTACGGTGCTGAAGGCTACCCACCGGAAGGCTACCCACCGGAAGGATATCCACCTGAAGGCTATCCCGAGGAAGGAGCCATACCAGAGGGCGCAGAAGGGGAGGCACTTCCCGAATCCGAGCTGTTCGAGGAAACGGGTGCGGCACCGCCAGAAGGCTTTGGTCCCGAACCCGAGGCCGGAGCGGAGGAGATGGAAGAAGAGGCGTTTGCAGCCCCCGAGCCCGAGGGTGAAGAGGATGATCTTTTCGCCGATCTCTTCGAGGAAGAAGGTGGGGAGGAATTCGCCGAGATGGAACCCGAACCTTCCGAGGAAGCTGAAGAGGAAGAAGAGGACTTCGACCTGTTCGACCTTGAGGAAGATGAGCAAGAATTCGAAGAGGAAGGAGAAGAAGAGGGAGAAGAGGACCTGGACGATCTGTTCGGGGATCTCTGATCCTCTATTTTTTTTCTTTTTTATTTATTCATAATATCGTTTATTCTTTTCTTTAACTCTTGGACAAGGGTATCGTTTATTTCTCCGTTACCAAAGTAATCCAACCTGGCAGCTATTGCCGCCTTTGAAGCCATGGCCCTTGCTATCTTGCCCCTTTTGTTCTTGGGAGCGCCGTGCACCCAAAGATGCTGGAAAAGTATACCGTGTTTCGGAGGTCTCTTACCTGATTGGAGATGCTTAAACAGTGCATTCTCCGCACCTAGAACCTGAATTGTGGATGAAGGCATCCTTGCCAGATCTTTGAGAGAACCGGCTATATCTATCAAGCGAGATGCTATTATCGGACCCACCGCATTGGTTAGATTCGGTGCCAGTTCCTTTACCTTTTCCTCCACGTAAGAACCGAGCTCGTCCCTCGTGTTTAGACATTGTTCATACAATCCCGATAACTTTCGGATAGTATCCTCGTCATATGGTTCATAATCGCAACCAAAGCTCTTATCGGAACCGCCCATTTCATCCAATAAAGCCTTTTTATCCAGGCCTTGGGCAATTAGCGGGACTACCTTTTCATCCGGAGCGTTCTTTATCTCAGGCATTGAATATCCGTACCATTCCCTTACCCTCTCTGCAAAAAGATTCATTATTTTGTTTATATCGTCAATACTTCTCACCGCCTGGGTAACGTGTATATCCTGGGTAAAAGAATTTTTTAACCGATATGCCGCCAGATCCATTGCCACATCATCCAAGGAATATTGACCGGGTGTCATTTGCCTGTCAATATCGCCGATATCGATCTCTTTCAATCTGGCCCAGTAACCGGGGGCGCCTGGCACGATACCAGGGGCTTCGTATTTGGGGCCTGATGACAAGTTGTCCACCGCCTCTTCCCTGGAATATATCTCCTTATCTACCAAACGGCCCTGTTCGTCGAAGGTCAAGAGTCCGTACCACCGTTGAACTATTATATTCTTATCCATTGTAACATCACCCGTAATTGACTATAATAACTGAAAAGGGATTGTAAGAGGCCCAAAGGGAAATATAGACCATCGGGTCCGACGTTTTAATAGGCGAATGCATGACCCGTGGCCTCAGATATATCTTGAACGAGGATGCACTTGTTTCACCAGGCGAGGCGGCATATATGATTCCGGCCAGGTCATTTTCTTCAAATTTTGAGGTTATGAATATCCTCCATTTATTCGTTGTCCCGTTGAACAACTCATCCAATCTAGGTTCGCCTTGGACCACACGGGAGGAGTTGGTAGTCGTTTTAAGGTCGATACCCGAGATGTTAGTAACGTTGTTGATGGAGAACATCGTTCTCACTACGTTATCGGCCCTCAAGGTAATCTCCCTCGAAGGGGGTTGATAGGTATAATTAACGTTCACTGCCATGAATACATAACTCTCAACCAACTTCCCATTGGCAGATATTGTGACGTTGATCAACAAGGAATCACCATGTTTGGCTGACGGAGGCCTGCCCACATTCATAAGAAGGGATTTACTCTCACCTTTCTTCAGAGGGGTCCTTACGGGTTCCGTTCTTATCTGGTAACTCGTATTATCGGTTGACTCATAGCCTTGGGCGAGGGCTTCTTGCCATCCCGCTTTGGCATTTATATAAGGCATACTGCCCTTAATGCCCATTCGTTCCAATGCTGTATCGTTGGGCCCTAGGGCCGTTTCATTCCCTTGATCAACCCCCCTGGAGGCCCACACCTCGATATAGCTCGAATCCAAATTTATTTCCTGGCCAGTATTACCCAGATTCTCAACAATGACCTCGAACTCTGCGCTCTGATTTGGACATAAATAACCCATCTGAGCGGATTGGTTGGAAATGACGGAATCGACCTCCGGCTCTATGTACTCAACAACGAAGGGATTGGGGGTGAAACAGAGAACGAACATGGACAATGCTGCAAAAGCCAGTGCTTTCTGCCTCTTCCCCAAGGTAGATAGTTCGTTTAGGGATGGTGGGTGTTTCATTCCGAGAAAGATTATCAGGATGGCAAATACTATCCAAGTGGGAGAGTTGAAGAACAGGGTCATTGAAAACAGAAAAATAACCACCCCGTAGCTCACATATCTCGCCTTTTCACCCAAAACCGCTCTGGCTATATGGCCGCCGTCCAATTGACCCGCTGGGAGAAGGTTAAGAAAGGTAACGAAGAGTCCCACCCATCCAGCAAAAGCGGTGGGGTGCATGGATATATTTTCCTTGACCGGAACGATTGCCTCTAACATTGCAAATAGGGGAGGGGTGCCTAAAAAGATAACCTCGCCGGTTGGATTGGCTGTGATATTATAGGCGTTGGTGAGAAACAGACCTGCCAGGGTGACGGGAACGGCTACAAGGAATCCGGCTATGGGTCCTGCGATACCGATCTCCACCAAGGCCTTCCTGTTGGGCATGGGATCCCTCATGGAGATAAATGCTCCAAAGGTTCCCAGCATGAATATGGGAGGAGGGGCGGGTATAAAGAACGGAAGAGATGCCGATACATAATGACGTTTGGCCATCAAGTAATGGCCGGTCTCATGTATACCAAGGATCAGCATCAGGGGAAGGGCAAAGAAGATCGCCCCGTAAAACCAGTTGGATGGTTGGGTCCAAGCAATACCGAAGATATCCATGCTCAGATCAACGTTTGGATTAACATACTCGGCCCACAGTAGGGCCCCTGCGGCAATAGTGGATACGAGGGTTGCGATGAACATTAACAGGTTCACGGACTTGCTTTTCACGTTTATCTCCGGTTTGGGACCCACTATGATGAGGAACTCGCCCTGACTACGGGTAAGATACGGGATATATCCTTCATTCATCAATGTTTTTCTTACCCTCTCAAAACTCTCTTCCATTGACTTTAAGTCCGAAGGAACGGTTACATAGAAATTAACACCTTCGGCCCCTACGTCGGTCCTGTAAATGGCAAACTCTCTTGCTATTATCGAAGATAGTTTCTCGGTATCAATAACATGATCAATATGGGCCATCTTATCAAGCGAACATACCGACCTTGCCAGAGTCTCCTATCCTGTTAAGGCCGATGCTTCCTTCCTTCTCGTGCTCTATTTTTTTCATGGCATCATTGAAATCATCCATGTTCACAGTGTCCTTCTCCCCCCTAATGGCCAGCATGCCGGCCTCGGTACAAACCGCCTTGATATCGGCACCGCTGTAGTCCTTGCTCTTTCTGGCAAGTTCCTCCATATCCATATTATCGGACAGGTTCATATTACGGGTATGTATCTTGAATATCTCCCTTCTACCCTCCTCGGTTGGAAGCGGGACCTCCACTATCCTGTCGAAACGACCCGGCCTCAATAAAGCGGGATCGACTATGTCCACCCTGTTGGTTGCAGCTATGACACTGACCTCTTTATGGGTATCGAAACCGTCTAATTCCGCAAGTAGTTGAATAAGGGTCCTTTGGACCTCCCTGTCGGCGCTGGTGCCGGTATCGATCCTTCTGGCCGCTATTGCATCAAGCTCGTCAAGGAATATAATACTTGGTTTCTTCTCTTCGGCAAGCTCGAACAGTTCCCTTACCAAACGGGCCCCCTCTCCAATGAACTTCTGGACCAATTCCGAGCCAACAAGGCGAATGAAAGACGCATTCGTATGATGTGCTACCGCCTTGGCAAGTAATGTCTTTCCTGTACCGGGAGGGCCCACCAATATCACACCGACCGGCGGGTCTATGCCTACCTTCTCAAAGAGCTCGGGGCTGGTGAGGGGCAGTTCTATTACCTCTTTTAACTCCTCGATCTGCTCCGTAAGGCCGCCTATGCTCTCGTAAGTTATGGCAGGTCTCTCAATAAGTTCCGCCGCCTTTATCGCAGGGTCGGTTGAAGGCGGAATCACGTCCATAACAACCAAGGTGTCCTTGTGCAGCGCAACCTGAACTCCCACCTCAAGCGACTCCTTGTCCACCCATCTTGCCACCCCGACGACGAAATGGGGGCCGGTGGAGGATTTGACCACCACCTTTCCATTGATAAGAATGTCCCTGATCTCCCCCACAACCATGGGATGTGACTTCAATCTCTTTAATTCTTCCTTTAACTGCCTGTTTTCGTTCTTCAGCCGCATCAACTCGTTCTCGATGTGTCTCTTCTCACTCTCCGCCCTCATTGCCACCTCCTTCCAAAGTTTGTCGCTGATATCCTTTTCAATCTCGGGAAAGTCGTCCATGTCTGTGAATGCGACATTCTTTTCTTCATCTTCTTCCAATTGAATCACCCAGATGTATAGGAGATTGATATAAGTAATATGCAACTATTCATATTTAATACTAACGGATATCTTTACAATCTATATTATTTGGAAGGAAGTGATATTGCACTAATTATAAATACAATACCTAAATTACCTTCCCCCAATGGGCAAATCGGACTACGGATTATTGGATGATGCCAATGATATAAGAAAACATTCCCCTGAAGCCGATATGTTCGAATTCATATCGGATATTCCCAATGCACTACGTAAGAGCATCAAAGCTATCCCGAGCCAAAAGACAGATCGTAGTTACAATAACATCGTATACTGCGGCATGGGGGGAAGCGCCATAGCCGGGGACATCTCCACCGCTATCCTCGGCAAATGGATGTCCGTTCCCATGACAACCGTAAGGGATTACAGTCTGCCGGGATTCGTAAACGAAAAAAGCCTGGTGATTGCCATAAGTTACTCCGGAGACACTGAAGAAACGTTGAGCTGCGCGGCCGATGCGCTAAGTAGAGGGGCCTCAATAATCACCATTTCATCGGGAGGAAAGCTTGCCGGGATAAGGGATGACAATCATCTGATACACATTGATATCCCAAGGGGTATGCCCCCAAGATGTGCCCTGGGCTACCTCCTGCCAGCTGCAATGCTTGGCCCGCTCGAAGCTATGGATTTACAAGACATCAAGGCCAAGGTTAGAGAATGCCTGTTGAAAACGGCGGAAGGGCTGGAAGATTATATCCAGGATGTGCTTCCCGAATCAACTTCCGAAAGCAACCCGGCCAAAATGATAGCACGAAAGATATTCGGAAAAATACCTGTGATATATACATCTCCTCCTTTGGCACCGGCGGGATACCGATGGGGTACCCAGTTAAACGAGAATGCCAAGATCAACGCCTTTTCAGGTGTTATTCCCGAAATGAACCATAATCACCTGGTGGGCTGGGGCCAGGATGATTTTCCCGATTACATCGTCGTGATAATAAGCAGGAAGGACGAGGAGGAGAGGATCAAAAGAAGGGTTAACTTTTTCACGCATCTTTTGGAGAAGAAAAACTACAAATTTGTACTCCAAACAATGAATGGGACCAATGAGATAGAAGAACTGCTAAAGGCAATCATTCTCGGCGACTGCGTTTCATTGTATCTATCTGTCCTAAGGGATGTGAACCCATATCCCGTAAAGGTTATATCGGAGTTAAAGTTTAAGCTACTCAAGGGGTGATCGAGATTACCGAAGAAGAAAAGGCGTACGTCGTGGTCAAGATATGCATGATGGGAGAGCCTGCGGTTGGCAAAACTTCACTGATCAAGCGATATGTATACGATGAGTTCGACGACAGATATCTCGCTACAATCGGTACCAAGGTTACCAAAAAGGAAATGGACCTTTCCTTGGAGGGAAAGGACGCTCATGCCATCTTAATGCTCTGGGATATCATGGGCCACAAGAAGTATATTTTCAGCAACACCTATTTCCGAGGAGCGGCGGGCGCCTTGTTCGTTGCGGATATAACCAACAAGGAAAGCATAGACAACTTCGAAAAATGGTACTCGGACTTCGTGTCGGTCAGATCGAAGGAGGAGCCCATTATTATTCTTCTAAATAAAAATGACCTTGAGTCGAAAAGTGAATTCAATATTAAGCACGCCTGGGATATTATCTCCAAATTCGGTGATCACGATATCCTTGAAACAAGCGCTAAGACTGGTAGAGGGGTGGAAGAAGCTTTTCATCGACTGGCGGAAAAAATCATCAAATCACGTATATAGAGGTATTATTAATGTTGGAAAAAAAGATGGAGAAAACTGTGCAAAATATCGAAGAAGATGCTGATAGACCACCTAGGACGTCTCTATTCATAATGCCAGGGGATTCCTTAGCCCACCTACACAAGGAATTAGAGAAAGTTGTTGGAAAGAAGTTATGCGAAAACGTATTGTACAAATACGGAATGAACTGCGGGAGGGCCATGGCGGGAAGGTTCAACCTCAAGGTGAGGGATTTGAACAAATTTCCGGCCTTTGTATCAGAGATATGGTCCGAGCTAGGACTGGGGCGCTTGGAGATATCCAAATCGGAAAAAGGCTACGAGATAGAGATAAGGAACGGAATCGAGGGGGAAGCCCTGGGGGCATTGGGAAAAGAACAGGTGGCTTCGTGTCATTTCACAAGAGGTTATCTTGCAGGGGTTGCCGACTACGTTACAAAAGAAACACCTCACGTCAAGGAGCTGGATTGTATCTGTAAAGGAGATGAGTTCTGCAGCATGATATTAACGGTTTAATGATAAAAGAGACCTTGTCACTCACTTTCCGCACCCCTTGTTTAAAAAATAGATTTTTTCATATTCCGTCCCCATCATAGCAAGTATTTTTTCATGTACTGGCTTCATGTTCAACATCTGTTGAGTGATCTTACCTTCATCGTTGATGATGAGTAGTTCTATATGCTCAAATTTCTGAAATATCCATCTCATCGTGGGTTTTTTAGTAGGTTTACCTTTTTGATCCGGAACTGTTTCGTTCATCTTTTTCAACGCAAACCTCAATTTACGTTGTGCCAGGGAATATATGAGCAGACTCAATCCCATGATCATCACCAAAC
>CAZUZU010000035.1:0-20224 GCA_964624865.1 uncultured archaeon | reverse complement strand
AAGACGGACAAACAAAAATTATGTTAATTTCCTGAAAAACCCGTAATCCCTGATAAACAGCGTTATTATCCGTTTTTCTATAATGCTATATGTTAGAGATGAAATGTAACAAGAAAGTTCAGCCTTATAATTTCTCTCATATTTTTGTAGAATTTGTTAACAAATTTCCACCATATATACAAATTACCATAACTTTGTCACGGAAACTTTTATATAGTCTCTCAACCAATATATTCACTGCAAATGTCAAGGGAGGAGCGCCCGGTTTAACAATGTGGCGGCTTTTTCCTTGGTGTAAAGCAAAAAAAAGAGAGGTGAAGAAAAAAATGAACTGGAAAAAGATAACGGTAGGAATTGTGGGCTTTGCCATGGTCCTGAGCATGTTCGGAGGTCTAGGAGGCTTTGCATTTGGTCAGGATACGAATGTTGCCGAAGGAGAGGTATTGAATGCTGCCCCCGGGATAAAAACCCCCCTAGCTTTGGCATCCGGATCCGGAACCTTGTTGGAGAATACAACTGATGGTTTCGGTATGTTGCCGGCTGTGTTCCCGCAGTCCATGGATACCCTGAACATAGAGATAGAGTTCCACGACATGAACTCCGACGACTCGGACAACGGCGGCCTGGGCGGCGAAACGATAAACGGCTCCGCGGCGTGTTACGTCGAGATTTACGAGGATCAGGACTACAACGGTGTTATCGACCCCGCTGTAGACGTAATGGTAAGGAACTGGTCCCTGGAAGCCGAATACGCAAGCGTATCCAATCCGGATGTTAAAGGTTGGACTGACGGCGCTTGGGGCGACACATTCGGCATGTACGGCGACGGCAACCACACCAACGGTGACTTCTGGCCCGATGACGGACATTTTGGAGTAAACGACCTGATGTTCAGGGTAGATGACGGAGCTGGCGGCCCGAAACTGAACTACACGGTGACCGGACGGCTTCACGGCGTACGTGTCAACTTCTACGACGACGACGGAGCGTGGAGCGGCTACTCTACAATCGAGCACTTCTACGCCTTCCAGTTGTGGAAGGTCCTTGGCGTATATGATGCTGGTACCTTGGATCGTGTGCCTGACGGAACTCCGTCCGCGGACGAGCCTGAACCGTTCACCTGGCCGTTCAACAGCACCTACCCGGCAGAGCACTATGCGAACCCGGCAGAGACATACGTGTATTCCACGAACGTAACTTCCAGTAATCGAGCCGGACTGGTAATACAGTGGCTGGCTCCCGCCGGCTTCGCGGACCTGACCATAACCATGGGCACCGACTTCGAGCCCAGCACCGACTGGCTGAAGACGGACTACGGCATACCAACCGCAAAACTCGATTGGCGTGTTGGCGAGGACAGCGGCAACCCAAACCCAACCGGCGAGGTTGATGCCCCCAGCGGTTCTCCCGCAACTTGGAACTACTCGTACATAAGCGGTGTTGACGGGGGCACAAGCATACAGGTGGACTTGGACACGGGGCCTGGAACAATCGATTTCCGACAGTATGATATCATGTGGTTCATATATACTCTCGGAAACGATCCGGCCTTGGCTGATTCAGATACAAACCCAGGTCTGCCGCTGATTCTGCCGGACGACACATATACGTCCAGTGTAACGTTAGGTGCTGCATAAGCATCTAACACTTTTTTTATTTTTTATTTTTTAATTTCTATTCAATAGAGAGGAAAATTTATATATATTCATCTGACATGTCTATCCTATAGTAAAGGTGATAAAAGTGGCAATGAACAAGATAATTGTTTCCGTCCTGATTGTTACATCGATAATCATGCTTCCATTTATATCAATGTCCGCGGAGCCGGAGAGATCGAATGACGAACCTGCAACAAGGGGAGTCGCACCATTGGAGGGTGGACGCTGGGACTATTCATTGTTCTACGGCGGAGAGGCCAAGAACAGATCTTATGTAGTGGACACGTATCTAATATTCGGTACAAACGACGAGAACGCATCAGTTGCAATGACCATACTTGACTTGAACACAGGCGGGATGGGGGACCCAGCCAACGACACTGGTTGGTACTTCGAATACTGGTTGAATTACAACCGAAACGAAACGCCGGTGGAAGGATACGGATATCTGGGCGCGTATACCGGTGGCAACATATTAATTGGTTTCAGGCCGATTCCAAAAATCGCTTATAGACTCGATGTCAGGGTACACGTGCCGTCCGGCCTTCAGTTACAAAAGGAATACAAATCGGGTCTCTCGGTCAGGGATACGAACGAAGTGGATCCAAACCCAACTACGGGTGAAAATCCGATAACAGGTGAGACGCAGTATCTCCAATCCTTTAATTACATCTTCACGATAACGCCCACACGATCTTACTTTGTCCAGGGCACCATATACGAAGAGGACGGGGAAAGAGCGGGTAATGCCAAGGTCACCGTCAAGAACGAGAACACCGGAGAAGAGATCACAAAGGCCGCAGAGATCGACGGGACCTATCGACTTGACCTGAACGAAGAAATGAGCCAAGGTTACTCCGACGGCGACAATATCACTGTCACGGGCAAGAAGGGCGAATCCGAGGGAAAGAACAAGACCGTTGTGTCGATACCAGAGTATCGACTGGGGCCCTACGTGGACGCGGTGGACGTATACATGAAAGAGCCAAAGGAAGACAAACCTGTGAACTACACGTTACTGGCGGCATTCATAATCCTGGTGATCGTCGTGCTTGCGGTGCTTGTAATAAAATCCCGTCAAAGACCAAAGAAAGAAGAAGACGAGGAAGAGAAAAAACCCAAGAAGAAAGGAAAGAAGGATAAGAACGAGGAATAATCCCTCTTTCTGATTCCTTGGAAGGATCCTTTGCCCTGATATACTTTATATGCAAACGGGAGGCTGGTCCTTTTTGAACAGTAAAGTAAAATCTGGGATCGCTATTGCTTTAACCATTATGACCTTGTTCTCGATCGCTGTTTATATTCATTATGACAATCCGGACGGAAAGAGGAACGGGAAGGAACTTGCCGAGGTAACCTTCGTGACTAATTCCTCCGGTCTTACAATATATTGCGAGGTGGCAGATACCCCGGATGAACGTGAGCGCGGGCTTATGAACAGGGATAACTTGGCCCAGGACAGGGGAATGCTGTTCGTGTTCGAACCTTCCAGGAACGTAACCTTCTGGATGAAGAACACCACTATTCCATTGGATATTATCTTTGTAACGGAAAATTCCACGGTGGCAGATGTGGCCCGAGCCGACCCTGAGCCAGGGGTTTCGGACGACGAGCTTACCAGATATAAAAGTGATGGGCCGGCGAAGTGGGTGGTGGAGATAAACCAGGGCCTGGCCGGGGAAAACGGCGTGGGCCCGGGAATAAAAGTCGAGATCGAATTGCCGGATTGATATGCCGTGGATAGTTGAATATACTCGGGGTGGGGAGAAGCTGGAGAAAAAAGAGCGACGAATAGTTCCCTTCTCCCGTATACATTTGGTATATTATTGGATTTGAATCCCCCTCGGATATTATTGAACTTCGTGGGGCGAGAGGTATTGGCATACCTGTGGAGATAAGAACGGTGAAGATGAGGATCGGGGATAACGAACTTGAACCGAGGGTAGCATGGTCGTTGATTGAGGTGGCACCACCTTTACTTGGTAGGTTGGATATATTCGATGAATTCAACATTACCTTCAAGGAAAAGAAGGGACCATCATATTTGATGACGTGGAATGACACGGAAGAAGGGCGGAGGATAAGGGGAAGAAGTTAAAGGAATAGTCCACTCCCTCCCCCGACATCCCTCCATAAGAGAGGCGGGGGCGCGAGTTATTGTAGGTTTGTACCACCTGCATATTAGTAAGAAACCCATATGACGATATTGATGAAAGGCGACGTAACAAAGGCCTCTAATGGCGCAGGGAACCGCCAATGGGCGAGGGAATGCCTTTCAAATTCGAAAGATCGATGATTCCGGAGAAGATACACGCTACCGAAGAGCAGAGCGGGGGCCTATGTGGTTTTGTTCCCAACCAAGGAACAAAAACACTGATTTTTGTTACTCGAACAGGAACAAATATAAATACTAGGATTAACATTATGTAATATCATGGAGATGAGTAAAAGCGACGAGGTCTTGGGTTATCTCCTGAGGACGATCCAAGAGATGCCCCGTTTGGCGTATTCCAAGGTCAAGGACCCTGTACAAGATAGAAGATATCCGTTTAGGTCGTTTTATTCACATTTGATACAAAGTATCGATGGTTTCCTAAAGCAAAAATCCACGAAAAACCACTTGATCGTCATGCCCGGTCTGAGGGGGACGGGCAAAACCACACTTCTTTTTCAGGCTTTCAACTATTTGAAAGAAGAAAAACAGGTAAAGAACGTGTTATATCTTACATGTGATGATCTTGTACTGCACGATATGGCATTGGCCGATGTTCTGGCTGTTTACGAGGAAAAGATCTTGAGCCAGCGTTTAATGGAAAGCTCTGAAAAGACATTCCTCTTGATAGACGAGGCCCAATACGATGATAAATGGGCTCTGGCCCTCAAACGCCTGTTCGATTATGCAAAGAATGTTTTCGTTATCGCAACCGGCTCATCCTCATTAGCTCTGCAGACGCCGGATCTGGCTCGAAGAGCCGTTCGAGAGGATATATTGCCTTTGAGCTTCAAAGAGTATGTATCGCTGAGGTTGGACGCAAACCCACCGGAAAACACGTCACGCGACATCAGAAAGTCGTTGTTCCTAACCCAAGAACCCGAAGAGATTCATAGAAAAATAAACGATATAAACAGCAAATTAATAGATAACTATTACATGGATTTCGAGCTGGAACGCACGTTCGAGAATTATCTGAGAACAGGCGGGTTCCCGTTCTCGATAAAGGAGAAAAGCGAGGATGTAATATACCGGCAACTCATCGAGGTGTTGAACAGGATTATAAAAGACGATATGCCTCTCATTTCATCAATATCCTCGAGTAATCTCAATTTAGCACTCCCTATATTAAACACACTGGCAAGTTCCGCGTCTGGCAGGATAAGCTACGATTCACTTGCCCAGAGATACGGGGTTTCAAAGCATGCAATCAACAATATCATGCACGGTCTATCAGATACCGGCGTAATCTTTTCTTTACGTCCATACGGAAGTTTGAGCAAGATAGGTAAGGGCGGTCTCACATATTATTTCATGCACAGTACATTGAGAGCAACAATACTTTGGAAATACGGCCAACTGAAAAAGACCTCTGATATATACGGTCAGCTCTTGGAAAACTCTATTGCTTCATCCCTGTATAAAAACAGGTTATATACTAATGATGTTTTGGATATATCTTTCGACCCGCGGAAGGGAGGGGCGGATTTCATTGTCACCACGCCAAAAGGCGATATCGTGATTGAATGTGGGTGGCACAAGAAGAGCACGGCACGGATCAGGAGGTCACGAGATCGGGCCTCAAAAAAGGGGACGAAAGGGATACCGGGAATCGTGATATCCCAAGATATATCCGTGAGAATCGAGAAGGACATCATATTTGTACCTTCCACCTTGTTTGTACTGGGCTGAACCCGGCACAGACCCCGGTACAGAGGGATGCCCCACCGTATATAAACCCTCGACAGGCAGAAACCTTTATGTATTGCCCACGGGAATATGGTAGCGGTGGTGAAATGGCATACAACGGAGAAAGACCTTTGAGATACTATATGTCGTATTATACAATCATTATGCTTCTCACGGGAATGCTGGCTGTCGGCGGATCGATATTACCGATAACAAATCTGTATCCGCCCTGCATCGATGCCAGGGCAGAGCAGGGGCCGCCCACAGATCAGGGGGGAAACGTGTGGGAGACCACGGGGAACTGGATAATAGAGGCGGGAGACGACATAATCAAGGGTGGAGAGACCATAATTGCAAACGGAAATATCATTATACAGGACGGGGGCAAGCTGACCCTGGACGGAACAACGGTGATGATGAACGTGAGCAGCGACGGGCAGTACCGTATCGAGGTGCAGGACGGGGGTACCTTGTGGATATTGAACGGGGCAAATATCACTGACGGGGAGTGGGACGACGACTCCAACTTCAAGGGCTATCTCACAGACGGTAATCACAGGTACTCCCTCCATGCACAACCCGGAGCGGAGCTGAGGATAGAGAACAGCACTGTGAGCGAGGCGGGATGGGGTAACTCCAAAGGACTGCATCTTGGAATGTGGGTACAATCAAACGGAACGGTAATAAGGAATTCGGAATTCCATCATAATTTTAAATGCATTCTCCTGAACAACTGCAATGGCGGAAATATTTCAGGGAATTACTTCCATGACAATCCAGGTTTTGATTCACAGGGTTTAAGCCTTTTCAATTCCAACTTGAACAACATATATAATAATACATTCACATCAACCTACATCGGTATGTATCTCAGCGGCTCAGGGAACGAGATATACAACAACGATCACTACGGCAACGTGGAAGGGGGCCTAACCATAAGCGACGCTAATCAGAACATGATATGGGACAACCGGATCCGCGATAATGGCATGTACAACATATATTTCAGGGATTCCGAGAACAACACATTGAGGAACAACAAACTACGCAATCGACCCGGGAAGAACAATCACGGCATCTGGATATACACGGGGGTGAAGAACAATCTTATCAAGGGTATGACGATGGAGAACCAGCAGGTAGGCATATATGCTGAATCGCATGACAACATATTCGAGGAACTTAATATCGTCAATACCTCCGAGATAGGATTCAGAATTAGGATACCGGGCGGCGGGGACCCGAACTACCTGGGTCACACCATTTTCCGCAACTCGAGAATTGTGAATTCATCCGGTAAGGATTTCAGACTCGAATCGTATTCCCGTATTATCACGGAGGATTCCGTGTTCTCCGACGCAAGCGTTGATCCCGGGTGCGAGCTGGTGGTCAAGAACTCGCTTACCGGCCACCTTTGGCTCAACAAAACACCTGATGCGGGAGGGGTGTGCGAGGTCAGGGACAACGGTGCGCTGGTATCATCGGGCATCACTGACGGAGAGGGGACTTTCGGCCCGGTCCTGGTCACCGACAGGATATACTACGGCGAGGACACCGCCACGGAGAACGACACCAGTGTCCGGATCGGAAAGGGCGCCTATCAGCCTCCCTGGCTCAACTTGAACATGTCAAGGCCCAGGCACGTCTACTTCAACGAGAGCGCACCTGTTCTCACCCAAGCGGGAGTTGATCCTCTGGGTGGCACCAACCGGACCGTGTTCAACTTCTCGGTGGTATACGGGGACGAAGACGGTGACATGCCAGCTGTGATCGAGCTGGTGTTAGACTCCCGGATTATAGACCCCGGGGCCATTGAACCCGGCGACACTAACGTGAAGGACGGAAAGGAATACTTTTACCAGACCATGCTGGACCAAGGCGAACATTCTTTCTTCTTTGGTGCAAAGGACAGCTACTTCTGGACACAGACCCCGGAAATAGCGGGACCCCGGGTGGGGAACCTCGCAATGATAGAGGTCACACCTTCAGAAAAATATTTGTACGCGGGGGACGACTTCACATTCAATGCCACGGGCTACGACCAGTTCGGGAACGTCATACCAATAGACCCTGTTTGGGATGTGTCGGGCGGTGGCACCATAGATCCCGAAACCGGCGAGGTCCAAGCACATTATCTTGGGCAGTGGACGGTGTGGGCCAACCAGAGCGGTTTGTCGGGCTCGGCCGTTTTCATAGTTCTTTCCGGCCAGGTATACAGGCTGGAGGTGGAGCCAGAGTACGGCAGGATGAACGTCGGGCAGGGGCTCCAGTTCAATGCCACAGGCTATGACAGCTACGGCAACCCGGTGGACCCGGGCCGGCTGAACTGGACTTCGGAGGGGGGTATCGGATCGGTAAACTATACAGGTTACTTTACAGCCGGAAGTCCCGGCAACGGCACGGTCACCGCCTCGACAGGCACCCTGAACGATTCCTCCCAGGTAGAGGTGAACTTCCCGCCTGTTGCCGATGCCGGGGAAGACAAAGAGATAATCCTCGGCCAGACTATAATCCTTGACGGGTCCGCCTCCTATGACCCGGACGGTGAGATAGTTAATTACACGTGGGGGCTTTCGCCTTCCATAACATTATACGGAAAGACGATTGAATACAATCCCTCATCAAAAGGCACTTACACTTGGACATTAACCGTTAGGGACAACGAGGGGGAGGTGGGCCAGGATCAGGTTACCATCAAGGTGCTTCTAAGGTCCGTAGCCTTGGAAAAGGAGGTCAGCGGCATAAGGCCTTCCGCATATTACTACACCATAACCTTCGAGGACCTTTACCCCAACGTGGGGGACGGGGATTTCAACGATTTCATATCAGATATCAACGTGGAGTTCGCCCAGACGGGGGACAATGTGGAAAAGATAAGGATAAGCTACCTCGCGCTAGCCAGGGGCGGGATATACGATCACGCCCTCAGGACCGACCTTGACTTCATCGGCGTGGCGAACATAGAAAAGAGGACCTACGACGGGGAAGGCAACCTCAAAGACACATCAACACGTCAAGCGGAAGACGGTGCCGTTTTGGAGCCGTTTCCCAGCACCAAAGCGGCTTTCGGCGGCCTTGATTACGCAAATACCAAGGAGGGAGAAACCTATGTCGAAGGCGACCTTGTAATTATTGATATAACGCTCTCCGAACCGGGGAGTAATCCCGTAGCCGGGGTCGAAGGGCCCTTCGACACCTATCTCCACGTCCATGACACGGGCGAGGACATACACTTGCCGCATGAGGGAGGGGACTACGACGAGAACGGGTTCCCTTTTGCCCTCCTGGTACCGGGATCGTGGGACTGGCCTTGGGACACCGTTTTCATCGAGGACGCGTATCCCCTGTTCGAGGACTGGCGTTTAAGCGGTTACAATTCGTCCATTAACTGGTTCGATTATCCAACGGAGAGCCTTGTCTTCAACAATACCAGGCCGGACAGGACCAATGAAGAGGACTACAACTCTCTTTCGCTGGCCCATATCGGGGATATTATAACATATTCCCTCCGGATAGAGAACGACGGCGACGTTGCTGTCACGAATATAACATTGCACGACATCATCCCGGACGGCGTGCGGTACTTGGAAGGAAGCGCTTATCCCGCACCAGGGTCAATTAACAATAACAACGGCACCACATTACTCACCTGGGATATAGACCACATGGGGGTCGGGGATTCCGTCAATATATACCTCGAGGCCTTGGTCCTTGAACATTACATAAACTATACGGAGGTATCTGTAAATGACGAGCTGGTGAACATTGCCTATGCAACCGCAGCCAATCTAACCGGTGTATCATCGGATGCCCCGATATACGTAGAGAACCTACCCCCAGTAATAGAGGCTTTGGACGATATGACGGCAAAAGCAGGCACGGTGTCGCTGGTCCCCGTCAACGCCTTCGATCCGGAGGGAGAACCGCTGGAATACTGGTTCACTCCGGACAAATCATTTCTTTCCCTGGTTACCATAAATCAAACCCCGTGCCTGAGGATCGCGCCTGTTGACGGGGACCAAGGCGTATACAGGGTCTCGGTCCACTGCACGGATAATGTAGGTAAACCGAGGACCACAGACAACACGGGTTTCGACCTGACAATATATAAGGAGGAGGAAAAGACAAAACTGCTGGGCCCATTCCTTTCGTTTGACGGGACACCTATAGCAGAGGCAAATGTAACTGTGACCACGGACAATAGGGCAATCTACACATCTGTTACGGGCCATAACGGATATGCCGAGTTCGACATGGGGCTGGACCCCGGGACTTACACATGCAGCGTTGAGAAACAGGGCAAGGTCCTCATATCTCCCTTCCCTATAAAGATCGAGGGGCAGGATGCAGTACTGTATGACGGAATGGGGACCCCGCCCGCGTCATCCTATACCAAGCAGCAGATCACCACCGGTGATTACGAGGAAGAGCCAGGGACAACAGACCATCCGGAAATTAGGGTACTGGACGAAAAGGGTAAACCCTTGAGCGGCGCGCTAGTGACGGCGGAAGTTGACGGCCAAAAGCACAGCGCCCTAACGAACAAGGATGGGATAGCGATATTCACCCATCTCCAGGGCGACGAATTCAAACCGGGTACCAAGTTTCAGGTAAAGAAGGACGACTATAAGACAATGGAATGGTCCGAGGGGGAAACAACACCGAAAATGGAACCTGTGGAGAAGACCGAAACGAAAACGATACGTGAAGAGGAAAAAAAGGACAACTGGCCCCTGGCCATCGTAATGTTGGACTTAATAATAGCAATCGTAGTAATGGCGTTCGCAGTACTCAAAAGAACGGACCGATAGAAAAGCTGTTGGAAGAATTGCTGAATTTACCGGCTGTTTTTAGGTTTCTGAAGGCTATTCGTTGTTACAATCACAAACATTATTATATCGTTCCTCCATTTCGGTTCAGGTGATGTAAATGGATGAATCCCTAGTTGGATTAGAACCAGAGATAGTATGGAATTACTTCGATAGATTAAGACAGATACCAAGATGCTCGAAGAAGGAGGAGAAAGCGGTAAAGTTCGCAGAGGATGTTGCCAAAGAATTAGGACTTGAATACAGAACAGACGACACCGGCAATGTGGTTATCGTGAAACCCCCGAGCCCGGGCTACGAGGACAATGACCCGGTATGTTTACAGAGCCACCTCGACATGGTGTGCGAGAAGAACTCGGACGTGGAGCACGATTTTTCAAAGGATCCCATCAAGCTTGAAAGGGACGGGGAATATCTCACCGCCCGGGGAACTACGCTGGGTGCGGACAACGGCATAGGCGTGGCCGTGGCCATGGCATTGGCAGAGTCCAAGGATATCAAGGCACCCAAACTCGAGCTGTTGTTCACAGTAGACGAGGAAACCGGCATGACAGGGGCCTTCGCCTTATCCGAGGATTTCCTCGAGTCCCGCAGGTTCATAAACCTGGACAGCGAGGAGCTGGGGTCCATATACGTTGGCTGCGCGGGAGGCGGGGACACCTCGCTTACTTTACCCCTTGGCCCCACATCTAAAAAGGAGGGAAAGATGGGGTTGAAGGTGGAGGTAAAGGGCCTGAAGGGCGGGCACTCCGGAGTGGACATCCACCTGGGAAGGGCCAATGCGATAAAGTGTCTTGCCAGAACGTTATGGGAGGTAGCCCGGGACCAGGAACTGCATCTTTCCAATATCCAGGGGGGAAACAAAAGGAACGCCATTCCCCGGGAGGCCTCCGCGGAAGTGCTTTTAGACGATGTCGAAAAGGCCAAGGAGGTCTTCGACAAGGTCCAGGAACAGCTTAGGGACGAGTACGAGGGTATAGAAGAAGGCATTGAGATAAACTATCAAGAAATAGAAAAAGACCAGGCCTACTCCAAGGAATCCACGAATAAATTACTGTCACTTCTATATTCGGTGCCCCACGGCTACCTTGCACTGAACCCACATATAGATGACCTGGTGGATACATCTACCAACCTTGCAACCATAACAATGGAAGGAGACAATGCCAGGATCGGGACATCGTCCAGGTCGTCCATCACGTCGGCAAGGGACAGCGTCAGGGACATGCTTACAGCAATTGGTGAACTGGCTGGTGCAGAGGTTAAGAAGGGAGGCAGCTATCCCTCATGGAAGCCCAACATGGATTCAAAGGTCCTGAAGACCGCCAAGGAAGTATACACAGACGAGTTCGGAGAGGGGCCGGAGATCAAAGCGATCCACGCGGGATTGGAACCTGCCATAATCAGCAAGCACTTTCCCGGAATGGACATGATCTCCATAGGGCCACAGATAGAATACCCGCACAGCCCGGATGAAAGGGTTGAGTCCAAGTCCGTCAAGGTTATCTGGGACTACCTGGCGGCATTGTTGAAGGAATTATAGGCAGAACATCTGCCTATCTTTTCATTATTTTTTATATTTGGTACCATATCAAGCGTTCCGAGAATGGAAAATAATATAAATACAACCATACTATACCCCTTGGATATATGCCGCTGTAGCTCAGTTTGGGAGAGCGCCAGACTGAAGATCTGGAAGTCGAGGGTTCAATTCCCTCCGGCGGCATTCCCATTGTTTATCATTGAATTAGATGTGGAAATGGGGACCTGAATGCTTGAGAGGGGAGTTCAAGCTTGGAGGAGGAGAGGTGGGGGAGGAGAGGCGAGGGACCGGATTTGATTACAGCATTTCAGAGTGTCCCGAGACGAGGTTTTCTTTTGCCGTCGGTTTTCTTTTGGTGTAGGGAAAGAAAACCGACTTCAGTTCCCTCCGGCGGCACTTTTTCTTTGCACGGCCTATGGACTACCACGGACAAAGAAAAATCGTCCAAAAAGAAACCCGCAGAGAACCCACACTCATGAGACTACTTTAATATTTACCGGTGGAGTTCTCCTCCCCTATACCCCTAATGAAATGCTCCGAATGTGCTGGATTATTCAAGTTCTGGCCCGTGGTAACCCTGGGTGGTGAAGTGGAGGTTACACCGGTCTACACCATTGAATGTTTAGAGTGTGTCACCTCCAACGGGTTGCTCGAATGTATTTGTTTAACAAATACATGAATAAGACCACGAATGAAGTGATTGGTCTGATTTTGCCATCGCTTTTCTTTGTCCGAGAATATTCAATGAAAGTGGAAAGAAAAGCTATGCGGGTGCCGGGATGTTTGGGTTCAGGCCGTGGAAATCGAGAAAAATAATCCAAACAGCCAGACCAATCCCCAATGTACAATCTTGTCGGAATTGGTCGAGGCGACCGCATTTACGGCCACTGATCAATCACTTAAAAAAGTAAATGCGGGCGCCGGGATTTGAACCCGAGTATCAAGCTTGGCAAGCTTGAGTGATACCAGGCTACACCACGCCCGCACTTGAATAAAAACAAAAAGATTCTATTGTCCTACCTCTTCCCTTAGCCGTTTCACTTGGTCAAGGTTATCTCGATGGAAGATACGTTCACCTTGGAACCTTCCTCCCTGGTAAGGCTCTCGGTATCGATCTTGATGTCGCCGATCGTCGCATCTTGCACGAATCGATTGCGAACGATCTCAGCCACATCGACCGCCTTGTTGATTGCTCGTCCCCTGGCCTTCAGAACGACCGCTTTTGAGTCAGAATTGAATTGGGTCACCACGGCCAGTACATAGTTCATCGTCGGTTTCTTACCAATATAAACAATGTCCTCAGATTTGTCTTCTGATTCAATCTCTGCCATATTATGGACACCACGGGTTGTTTTTCGAGCATTTGTATATTGACATGGCCTTATAAAAAACTATCGGTTTTACCCCATATCAGCAAGAAGTAAAATATTATATAGCATTGAAATATATATTAACTATTCGTGTACAGAAATGACCAAGACAGTAAAGATAGAGATGGAAGATGAACTGGTCGAACATTTGGACGAAGTGAGGGGCGAGAAGAGTAGAGCTGCCCTGATAAAAGAAATACTAATCAATGAATTCAAAGACCAGGGGGACCCGAACGAGATCGACGAACTAAAGGATATGATCGGCTCCCTCAACGAAAAGATACTAGACCTTGAGAAGAGATTAGATACAAATAATATAACCGGTGATGAGACCAAACCCGCTGGAGAATTGGAAGAAAGGGGTGAATACCACAAATCTTACGAACAGAGAGACGAGTGGATCCCCTTGGGAAAGGATGAGGAAAGCGAGTCCCGGGTGCAAGAACGACCGGAAGAAACCATCAGTTTCAGCAGGTCCATTCTAAGATTTCCCAACGACACCATCGAAACAGACGAAGAAGAAATCTACGGGGAAGAAGAGGAGTACTACCAAGATATTGAGCTAAGCCCGACTAAAGTAGATTACCGGGATAAAGACCCCGAAGAATATACATACTTGAAATACAGGGAGAACTCACTTGATCCGAACTACGACCCCACAAAAAAGGTGGCCCGCCCACCTGAGGAAGATGGTGAGGAGAAAGGGAAAATCCAAGAAGAGACGGGGGCAATCTCACAGGACATGGACGTGGAAGAATCCTGCCCGATCTGCGGAAACCAGATAAGCTACATCCCAGCATATGACAAGTACTACTGTTATCAATGTGAGAGATATATGAACGTGCCCCGCAGCTCAGGCGAATACGTTTCGACCCATGAAAAAGGCAAGGGATTCCTGGAAAGATTTTTGTACGGACCGTGATTATAGATGTTCTGTGTAGAATGCGGTGCGGATTGCGATAATACCTTCGACGGGATGTGCTTTGACTGCTATAAATCAAAAAGAACTTTGGTGGCCATCCCGCCCACTATAGACCTTACTTTTTGCAGCATCTGCGGAGCCGTCAAAGGAAAAAAGGGGTGGAACTATGACGCAGATATCGAGGAAGAGATAAGAAACCAGATCGCAAAGAAGATCAAATATTCCGATATCGTGGACACGATACAAACCCAAGTGGAAGTAATCAAAGGGGCGGACAGCGGAATAAGCTCCCGTGTCAAGGTAAATTTAGGAGGGGAGGGCCAGCGGGAAACCGTCGAATCATCAGTCCAGATCAATTTAAAAAAACTACAGTGCCCTCAATGTAATAGAATGATGGGCGAGTATTACGAAGCAACCATCCAGGTCCGAACCTGGATGGACGATCTGCCGCATAACATACCCGAATTCATCTCGAACATATCCTTGGGCGGGAAGGAATTCATTGCCTCCATGGAACCTGTCAAGGGAGGTCTGGACATTAAGATAAGCTCACAGTCAACTGCCAAGGATATTGGGAAAAAAATGGAAGGTTCGTACGGAGGAACCCTGAATGCATCATATACACTACAGGGGAAGAAGGAGGGAAAGAGGATATGGAGAATGACACTTCTGGTAAGACTACCCGGATTAAAAGAGGGGGATATCCTACGCCTAAACAATAAACTTTATCTGATAAGCCATATCAAGGGAGACGTTATCTCGTCCTATGACCTTAAAGGAGACTACGGCACGGTGCACCTCAAACTTCAGGATACGGAGAAGGGGGTTTTGTACAAGATGTCGGATACGGCAAAAGAGGCCGTGGTAATCAACGAGACAGAGAGAGAGATAATGATAATGGACCCGGACAATTACGAGACAGTGGAAAATATCAAGCCCCCCGGCCTTGAACATAACGGAAAGGTCCGGGTTGCCAAGATAGAGGGCGAGTTATATTTATATCCAAGTTCCTGTATAGGAGGTAGTCGATAATGATGACCGAAGAAGTAGAAAAACCGGAGGAGAACAAAGAAATGGAAGAGAAGGGGGGAAAGGAGGAGCAAGAAGAGGAAATAGACGAAGTTAAAGAAAAAGGGCAGGACAAAGAAACAGAAAAAAACTCTGTCCAGAAGGAAAAAAAATCCTCCAAACACAAGAGAAAACTGAGAATCCTCATGCGGGAGAGGGGATTCCAGCGCTGTAAGAACTGCAGGGGCATCAATCCCTTGGACGCCGAAAAGTGCCTTAACTGCGGCGAACCTCTTTTCAAGGAAGAAGAGAAAAACGAGGAAGATATCCAGAAAGACGAAAATTGATCATCTTCCCCGCCCCGATAGATCACTGTATTGATCCTCTACTTTGACCACAAGGTTTTGCCAATTGAAATGCTTCCATATCCGCTCATGGGCGTTCTTGCCAAGCCGTTTCCCCAGCCCGGCATCCTCGAGAACCTGGAAGACCATTTCAGGAAATTCCTCATAACCGTGTACCAGCAGCCCGCATCTACCTTGATCCAGATAATGAGTGTTCTCCCCCACGTCAGAAGCCACAACAGGGACCCGTACAACCATCAGGTCTATCAATCGGGGCGAGCACTTGGACCTGGTAATTTTATTGTCATCATAGGGAAAGACGGCTACATCTCCCAGGGCCAGATATTTCATGACCCTATCAATGGGCACGAAATGCACTAGTACAACCCGATCTTCCGAAATGCCCTTTCCTGACAGGGCCCTTTTCAACCGATATTCCTCTTTGTTCTGTCCGCTGCCAACCACCAGCAATGAAACCTTGGGATCATCTTTAAGAATATTTGAAAGGGACCTAGCCATTTTTGATAAGGAAAAATCCTTGAACTGGGTGTACAATAGGACGACTTTATTGTTCCGGGGTATTCCAAGCCCTCTTCTTAGCTCAGCACTGCTTGGGAACTTATCTTTCGGGCCGTATCTTAGGGGGGAAGGACCGTTGGGCACATAGATCACATTGGGATTGACCTTGGAAAATCTATTCCGAAGGTAGTTGCTTGCCGCAGTTATTCCACCCACTCTTGGAGGGATGTTTCTCTCCTGGAACTCAAAGAAATCCTTGGTAACAGGTCCGGAATTGATAACGTCGTTCCATCCCCCGTAGCCCTCCCAGTCATCCACATCGACCACCAGGGGGGTCTTATCCAAGCCTATTTTCCGAAGCAGACGTGATATCATCGCAACCAGACCGCTCTCCCCCTTAGGCTTGAAAACATGGATCACATCCGGTTTTTCGTTCAGAGCCTTGGAAAGCATCCTAAAGGTGGCAAATACATGGTCCTTTATCCCCAATCTTTTGTTTAGGGGCACATTTGTCACGTCTAATCCGTTTATGTTAACATTATCCTTCTTTATGGACTCCGGTTGGAAAGGCGGCAGTATTATCCTAGGCGAATGGCCCTTTGCCTTCAATGCCCGGGCCAGAGGGAGTATCCTTAAGCTGGTGGTACCCTTGTGACCCACGAAACTGCCGTTCTTTACGAGGTCCGAATCCGGGTAATTGATGCCGAAAGGGCCGATCATTGCGATCTTCATCACATTCTCCACCATTTTATCTCTAAATATTTTACCTTTTCTTCGTACACTATACTGTATATCATCCTCTTTTTTACACCGTGGGCAACCCTCACCGCCTGGGATATATCCTCCCATGTGTAAGCCTCGTCCTTTTCAAGGCAGTGGACTAAAAATGGCGCGTGGCCCTCTCCCGGCTTGCCGGTATAGACCCTGAAATGTGTACCGTACTTGAATCCCGTTTTCACCACATATCCTTCATCCCTCATCTCCCCATAGGTCCGGAATCTGATCCCAAAGTCCTCCTGTAGGTCGGACGCCTCGTCCATTTCACCAATGACATTAACCTTACCTTTTTCCTCAAGATATTTGATCTCTAACGGAGATAAAGTGGTATCGGTTTCCCTTCTGTGACCGAAATTGCCCTTTAATCGACCATACTTTTGGGGAACTATGCCGTATTCTCCGATGATCTTAACCTTAACATCGCCATCGTCCGATGCATTCCATAATCTTTGATCTCCACCCATTGAAGGTATGGAAAAACGATAGTAAGTAACGTCGCTTTCCTCGTCCACAATGGCGGTGAAGAATGTTCTTTTCAGGCTGTTGCACCGACGTACCAGGGGATGCAACTGCCCCGGTTTCACCGAGGTTCTTTCGTTGTTCACCAAAACAGTGCCCGATGCGGGGGATTCCGAATATTGTCCCCTTTCCCAAACATCTATGAATATTTTCCCGTCCTCTCTCCGGTCCCGACAGTATATACCCCTCTTTCTCAAATCTTCGTAAACGAAATAGGAAGAAAGGGGGCCTCTCCCTCCTTTCTGGACCTTGGACATTACATCGTAAGGTTCCGAAAAATCATCTTTTTTCCACCCGACCTCGCCTAGCTTCCCGTTGGCCATCAGGAAAATAGTTTCCAAGGGCGTAAGCATTAGACAGTCGTCTTTAAATCTACCGAAGTGTCCTCTGTTATGTAGCCTATCCGCATCTACCCCTTTCTTCACGCAAAATCGTATTTTCCCGTTCTTGTCGATATACTCGGCCCTAGTTATCTTTCCCACCCCCGCCCGATATAGAATCCGTGAATTCCATTAGAGCGTCCACGAAGGTCCTGGCCTCTTCAACGGTGTTGTACAGGTACAAGGAGGCCCTGGCGCTCCCGTCTATTCCAGTGGAATCGAACCAGGAGTGGACACAATGTGTTCCCGAACGTATCATGATATTGTAGCCCTCGTCCAATGTCATGGAGATATCGTGGGGCGAGATGCCTTCGATGATAAAACTGACAATACCCGATCGCAACTTGGGGTCCCGGGGTCCGATTATTTGTAACCCTTGGATGTTGGACAGGGCATTGGTCAGATATTCGTTCAGGATGTGCTCGTGATCCAGGATGTTCTCCATCCCTATTTCGGAGAGATAATCCACCGCAGCCCCCGCCCCGATTATACCCGCGTAGTTCTGCAACCCGGCTTCGAACTTATGAGGCGGCGGTAGGAACTTTGTATCCTCCAGCGTGGTCAGTTCCACCGTATCCCCGCCGCCGATGAAGGGGGCCATCCTTTCCAAGAGCTCGTATTTACCGTACAGTACGCCCACGCCTGTCGGACCGACCATCTTGTGAATGCTGAAACCAAGAAAATCCACGTCAAGTTCCTGAACATCCATTGGCTTATGGGGGACGCTCTGGGCTCCGTCCAGCATTACCAACGCGTCGGCGTCGTGGGCGATCTCGATGATCTCCCTGGCGGGCAGGGTGTAACCGTCCAGGTTCGAGGTGTGCACCATGGAGACCAGTTTAACACGGTTCTTCTCCATAATCGATTTGAAGGCCTCCAGGTCAAAGCTACCGTCTTCCCTTGAAGGGGAGGGGATATGACCGCAGCCCACCAAATCCCTCATCATATGCCACGGCACCAGGTTTGAATTATGCTCTCTATCAGTGGTTATAACTGCATCTTCCTTTTCAAGACCTATTGATCTGGCGACCAGATTTATTGCCTCAGTGGTATTTTTGGTAAAAATAATCTCCTCGGGCATGGCCGCATTAATAAAAGAGGTGAGTTTTTCTCTCGATTCCTGTACCTTCTCCGTTACCATATTGCCCCATCTATATATACTTCGACCTCCGCACACAGGATATTTATGATAATACTCTTGTACCGCATCTATCACGGGATGAGGTTTAAGGGTCATGCAGGCGTTGTCGAAATATATAATAGGCAGACCGTTCACCGTTTCCTTCAACGATGGGAAATCCTCCCTTATCTCGGCTATGTCCATATCGGCTCACCAACTCTACTGTAATTGATAACAACTATATCATATTTATCACACAATAATTGTCAGGGTATAAAAATACAATTCCGCATAGGTCGGCCATGGAACATTTGATTACCCGAAATCCTCCAGTTTGTTCTTTCCATTACCCTTGCCAATATCTTCCACAGGTACGCCAAGCTGCCATTTTATGCTCATTGCAAGGGTCTTACCAATACCCTTGATCTTATATAATTCTTGAATATCCGCTTTCTTTAAATCGTCCAACGTATTATAACCGCAAGAGAACAGTGACCTTGCCCTTTTTCTACCTATACCTTTCAATCCAACCACGCCGAGAGCCTCTTCCCTGACCCCGTGGTGAATTCTCTCCGAAAGCGCATGAGCTTTCTTGTATATGTCCTCGTATCCCTTCAGATTGGCAAGCTCGGCCATACCGTACGATATCCATTCCCCGATCTCCTTCCTTGCCCTGATGTCTCCCGGGTCCACCCGGTATTTTTCCCTGATGTCCTCAATATCGTCCTCATTGATCCAAGAAGAAAAGATGGCAGCCGATTTCAACATATTCAGATAAGTGCCGGACCGATACAGGTATTCAAGGTCCACGGATTCCAACGCTTCCCTTAGGAACTCGGCTTTCAGGTCCTCGGGACCATTGCCAAGCGAGTCCGGACCCAGGGAGCCCATCTTTTTCCACATCGCGTCCTGGGCCAAGAAACATGCGGTGACTGAGGAAATTGCTTCGATCTCCTTGTTGTCCAGTTCATCCAGGATTGACTCCGCTTCGCCCTTTTTGGCATAGACCATGGGCATCTCCGACGCCGATGATAGGATGTAGAGATAAGGGACCTCACTGCCCCAAACATCTAGATTTTCGGCCAAAGCATCCATTATGATGTTCATTCTGGCCGCGGAATAGGGGTCGATGTACAGGCCGCTGGTCCGTCTGCCTACCGGGGTGGCCGATATGTGTTCATCCTCCACGTGCACAAATCCCTCCATGGCCAAGAAGGACAGGACATCGTTGATCTTCCTTTCCAATTGGTAGGTTTCATGCTGATGACCGTGAAATGTCTTCCCCATCAGACCAACAAGGTCGGTCATATCAATCCCGGATCCCTTCCAAGAGA
>CAZUZU010000034.1:0-20236 GCA_964624865.1 uncultured archaeon | reverse complement strand
CCTTCAATTCAACACGTCTGGCTCTGTAAATCGTGTCGTTTTTCTACAGTCTCATTATACAACTAAAAGACAAAATGGCGGAGAAAAGATATAAATAACCATAGTATCTACTAATACACATGGTTGACATCGGCAGCTTGATAGTGTTCGGCAGGCAGGGTTCGGACCTGGCCAGAGAAGAAGTGCTAGAGCACTACGCTTCCGTGGTCCAGGGCCGGGCGTTGCCCATGTTCCTATATGCAAGACAGATAGCCCTGGAACAACTGGTGGATCTTGACGGAGGGGACATCTCGGAGATGGAGACCACAGCCCTCCTTGAGTATCACAGTGAGGCCTGCAAGGTATTCCTCGAGGAATACGAGAGAACAAAGGCCGGGAAAATCCCCCGTTTCTCTCTTCTCGACCTGAAGATCGAGCTTGCCAAGCGGCTTGAATCTCCATGCATGCTGTGCGAGAACCGATGCGGTGCACTAAGGTCCGAAGGTGAGAGAGGTGACTGCGGCGTGCTCGAGTCGAAGATATCCTCTCATTTCGTCCACATGGGCGAGGAACCCGAATTGATACCATCCTATACCATATTCTTTGCAGGCTGCAATCTCAGCTGCGTCTACTGCCAGAACTGGGACATCAGCCAGAGGCCAGAAACAGGTATAAGGGTCAAGCCAGGGAAAATGGCCAGGATCATCGACGATGAATACGGCAGCGGCATCCGAAACGTTAACTGGGTGGGAGGCGACCCAACCCCCAATCTAAGCTATATCCTGAAAGCAATGGCTAAAGTGGAGTCCCCGCTCGCCATGGTGTGGAACTCCAACATGTACCTTGGCCCCGAGGCCCTGCAACTGCTCTGCGGAGTGATTGATCTTTATCTTACCGATTTCAAGTACGGCAACAATGAATGCGGCAAACGCCTTTCCAAGGTCGATAATTATTTCGATGTGGTGCTGAGAAATCATAAGAAAGTCCGGCAGTGGGGCGACGTAATAGTGAGGCACCTTGTTCTCCCTGGGCACCTTGACTGCTGCACCGGGCCCGTGCTCGATGCCCTGTCTGATCTGGACCAAAGCAATGTCAAGGTCAACGTCATGGACCAATACAGGCCCGAGCACCTTGCGGAGGATTACCCGGAGATCGCAGAATCGCTGGCCTATGAGGATTTCCAAACCGCCCTGGAAATGGCAAAAAACATGGACCTGAACCTTGCGGAGGGATCGGATTGAGATTTACGGCGTTGGTGGTTATTTCCCTTTTGTTGGCTCCGCTGTTCTCCTTCATCCCTGGCACAACCGCTCAATCGGAGCCCCAGTTGTTTAACGCCGATTACAGTGGCTCCTATCAGGCGGGGGGCTACGGTGGTGCGGTGGACATGGAGATCAGCTTGGAAAAATCAAATAAGATAGCCATGGAGCTTAGCTTGGGGGCCGAAGGGAAGGAGGGCGACATTGCCCAGGTGGTTATAGACCGAGAGGTTACCTCCCTTTATGGCATCTATGATATAGAGAGAGGGAAGGTGAACATATCGGCCCATTTCCCTTTGTTCTCCTCCATGGATGACCGGGAGAAGAGCATGCACATGATCTTCTGGAGGGACATTAATTACGAGTATCGGGGCGTAGACGAGATAATGGTGGGCGGAGAGAAATTCAACACCTTGGTCTACGTGAACTGGACCTGCCTGAGCCAGAGATGGTACGTCAACACCACTGCCGGCGGGATATTGGTCAAGCTGGTGGACAGAGGGGCGTTCGGTAAGGTCACCCTTAATCTCGACGAGATAAACTGGGGAGGGAACGTCGAGTATGTCAGCGGTCAGGGCGGTGGTGATATCGTAGCCCTGGATCAGGCCCCTGATATTGAATCCGCCCTTCCCGTGATCAAAGAGAGGTACCGCGCGGAGGAACTGCTCGGAGATATCCATAACGACGGACAGACCCTTGAGTTCGGGTCCGAGAGCATAGCCGTGGATGAACAAATATATTACAACATCGCGCAATCTATAAACGGCCTGAGCGGGGAGACCGCGACCAGGGTCGCCGTGGCCACCCTGCTTGTGCACAGCCCGGATTTTGCGGCCCTGGCGGATAACGGGGCAAGGGATGCCGTGGATATCATCCGCAGCGGGACCGCCAGCCCTGAAGGCAAGGTGTTGGCCCTTGCTGCGCTTTTAATCGAGATGGGATACGGGGCCGAACCGTATCTTTTATTGAATAACGGCACAGCTCCCGTGGTCCGGCTTTTCATGGACGGCTCCTTCACCTTCCTTGACCCCATCACCTCCATGGTTCCCATAGACGGCTCCGGCCTGGTACCTGGCCCGGAAATAGGCGAATGGTTGATTTCCGTAATATCTTCCGAGGGCGGTGTTGAATACGGGGGGGCGATCTCCGCCCTAATCGGTCAATATTCCCTGGTGGAGCTGGGGGAGGGGGAAGCGGTAAAAGACGAGAAGATACAATATCAGTGGAAGAAACTGTTCCTGTTCTACTTCCTGCTCTTCTTTGCCCTCGTGTCTCTCTTCGTAGGCTCGTACGCCGGAAAATACGCGGGCAGGCCGAGAACGTCCGGCGCGGCAAAGGGAATGGTAGCAGCGGGCATACTTGCCCTGGTCACCCTTGCCCTGTGGACCGTGTGGGACGTCCTGTGGAACCATGTATACCTGGGACGCAGCGCTGTCCTCCTGGCCTCGGTGCTCTCTTCCACCGCTTTGTCCCTATACATATCACTGCTCTGCTTTGTGAAAGGCTCCCGGGCAAAATAGTGAGTGGATATTTTCCACAGACATTTTGAATAAGAATCCTGTTAGGCCTCGGTGCCAAATATTTGGGTAATCCCTATTCCAACCACGTCAATTCTTCTGGCACTCTATGCCAAATATAAGGCCATCTGTATTCCACCGGTTCCGGCTGCAACAATCCTGTCAGCGGATGCCAGGTAACTCTCATACTCCGAAATACTTGTTGAAGTCCCACACCGGCACGTGTCTATTGTATGCGGCGATCTCCGCCCTCTTGATGCGCTCGAAGCCTATGAACAGGTCCTTGCCCACCGCGCCCACGATTGTTTCGTCCTTTGCAGCCAGGTCCAGGGCCTGATCGAGGCTCTCCGGCAGTCTCGACCCTTCACCCTCCTTGTACAGGTTGTTGTCCGCCTCTTTCGGCGCCTCCATCTCCTGGTCGATACCGTCCAGACCCGCCGCCAGGATAACGGTTGCCGCCAGGTAGGGATTGGCGCTGGGATCGGGGCTCCTTATCTCGATGTTGGAACTCTTTCCCTCTGAGCTGGCAGGCACTCTGACCAACGCGGAGCGGTTGTTCCTGCCCCAGGCGATGGCCATGGGCGCTTCGTACCCGGGCACGAACCTCCGATAGGAGTTGATGGTGGGGTTGGTAAACGCGCACAGCGCCTTTGCGTGATGCAGCAGTCCGGCAATGAACGAGAGGCCCAAGGGGCTCAGTCCATTACTGCCGGCAAAAACATTATCGCTTTCATTCCTCAACGATATATGGAAGTGCATACCGTTCCCAGCGTCGTTGGTGCTGGGTTTGGGCATGAAGGTGGGGATAAGGCCCATCTCGCGTCCGAGGTTCCTTGCCAGGTACTTGAAATACAGGATGTAATCCGCGCCCTCCAGGGCCGGATAGTAGCCCGTTTCTATCTCGATCTGCCTCTTACCTCCCTCGTGGTGATGGTACCTCACAGCGTAGCCCATGCCGATGAGAAGTGATGCCAGGGCGTCCCTGTAGTCTGTGAGATCGTCCTCGGGCCTGGACGCCAGGTAGGCCTGCTTTGGCCTTAGGAGATACTCGCCCTCCTCGTAGTAGCCGAGCAGGCTGTGGAGCACGTTCTTTCCCTCCCAGTCCATGTCGGTCCCCATGAAATCGTTCTCCGTCAGGGCATGGTCTATGCTCCGATACACTGAGAACTCCATTTCCGGCGAGATATAGGGCTTTAGCCCCATCTCGTCGTATCTTTCCATTATCTTCATCAAGATGCCCCGCGGCCCGACCGCCTTCCCCTCGGGATCGGAGGGATTGGCCATGACCATGGCCATGGCCCCCCTCTCCTTGCCAAAGGGATCGATCCTCAGGCTGCCTGGATCGGGGACCGCAACCATATCGCTGTCGTCAACGGGGGCCAGGCCAACGGAGGAACCGTCGAAGTCTATGCCTTCCCAGGCGTTACCCTTTCTAAAGGAAAGGGAGGGAAGTCTTATCGACCTGAGGTTCCCCAGCACGTCCACAAAGTTGACCGCGACCCACCTAACCTTCTCCTTTTCCAGCAGGTCGTTGGCCTTCTCGGCATCGATTTCCATGCAAGCACCAAATCCTTACTGAATAATCGTTAGTTAATAAATTCTTTTATTGATTGTGCTTCTTTGCCTGGTGGAAATCATTTAAGTATAAAGGCCGGAGGGAGCTTACAAAAGTAGCCTTTGATATCCTGTTTTTCGAGTAATGATAATGGAAATCAGTATAATAGTGATTATTGGTTTATAGGTCCCCAACATCCAATACTTCCAAGATGTCCGAGCTTACTTCTTGCTTGTTCGGAACGAAGAGGAATCGTCTTTTAGCCTTGATTTGCATAAGGGTCTCTTCCGCTCTCTTTACGTCCGCCTGTCTAATCTTTTTCTTCCATTTTACCTCGCCCACCATCTCCGGTTTTTGAAACCTTAACAGACATACATCCACGTCATAGTCGGGGGTTTCCAAGACCGCCTCTCTTAGTCCGTGTTTTTTAGCCAGATGGTCCCTAACGGTATCCTCTATGAGATGAGGCAGCACTTCATCCGTGATTCTTTTTATTTCCTGCCGGGAGGGATCGCGCTCAGAGAGATTGTAACGCTCGTCACCATAGTAATAGAGATGTATCAAGGTGGAGGAGTGGGCGTATCGATTCTTGTTCTTATTGTACATCTTGATCTTTTTCAGCACCCCTAATTCAACCAAATTGGCTAGATACTGTTGGACCAGGCTGGGGTCGTTCTTGGCCATTAATTTGTGGGAAAACAGGTGGTCCGCTATGGGTCCGGAAACCGTATGGCCGGTGGCAACCGCCCTCAACACCCCTTCATAGACGGCGGTAAGTTTTCGATCTTCCTCCCGGAATATCTCTCCCACCAGGGCAGGAACGGTCTTCAGAGAGCCCTGTAGAACATCCGAGAGTATGTTTCTTGCTTTTTTACCTTTGCCGGCATACTCGATAGCGATCGGCTCCCTGAGGATCATTGCCAGTTCCATCAGTTCCCTTTTCGGGTGTTGGTCTGGTCCAAGCGCTGTAAGTGTGGAGGATAGATCTATGATCGGTACGGGCACCTCTGCGAATAATCCCATCAAGGGAGAATTCTTCCCCAGTATTTTTCTGGAAAGTGACAAGGTGGAGGACACCAGTATAAGCCTCCCGTTCTTCTTCATGCTGTGTAGAAGATCAAAGAAGTCGTCACCGAGACGATGGAACTCGTCCACCACCAGTGTTTTTCCGTTTGCCAGCTCTCGCTGGAGAACCTCCGTAAAGGCGTCGTAGACCATGTTTTTCATCTTGTTCCCTCCCTCGGATAATATGGCCCTATCTCTCTTAACGAAAAAGTACTCGTCATATGGTGCGAACTCCCTCAGCAGGAACGTCTTTCCGGTCTTTCTCCTACCATAGACCATGGTCCACTTGTCCAGTTCCCTAATACGCCGGGTCAACTCGGGCCTTTCAATAATCATAATTAGTATAATAGTGATTATACCATATATCTGTTTCGGTCCAGATCAATGAAAAAAGCAATTGAAAAGGTGACAAAAGAACGTTAAACAGTGGGATGTCCGGGAAACAGAAAACACTATATATTTCCGTATATTTATATTTCCAGCATGAAGGGAACATCGAAGCTTTTGATTGTAGTCTGGCTGTGCCTGACGCTAGTGATGCCTGGAGCCCTTGTATTGTCATCGTTCAATGATGCAGGGTTGCAAAGGGTATTCGAGCATGAGCACGAGCTCTCGGCCAAGCAATCCCCCGGTCTTTCAACTCCGAGAACGAACTCCAGGCTGGGAGAGAGCGAGCTTACGGATTTATTTCAGTACAAGAGAGAGATCACGGTGGAGAACGATAATTCCCATCTGCTTGTTGATTACCAGGTCAATCTGACTTTGGAGCCGGGAGATTTCGATTATTCCAAGGCAAAGAGCGACGGCAGCGACATCCGTTTCTTTGATGCAGGGGGCAACTCCATCCCTTACTGGATAGAGGCCTGGGACACGGCAGGTGAAAGCAAGATATGGCTCAAGGTGCCCGAGTTGGCCGCCCAGTCCTCCGCCACCGTCAGTATGTACTACGGGTGCGAGCACAAGACTACCAGCCTCTCGCGCTTCGACGACGTGTTCGGCAAGGCCCCTAACGACAACGGCGTGGTGGGCCAGTGGGACTTCGACGAGGGCGGGGGGCAGACCGTCGCCGACAGCAGCGGCAACGCCAACGACGGGACATGGCACGGCTCCAGCATGAGCTTCAACGGCGTTGATGATTATGTCGAGGTGCCGGATGATGATTCTCTAGATATAACAGAAGAGATTACAATCGAAGCGTGGGTGAAATTATCACCTACCGGAAAATTCCAGGCAATAATCGATAAAAAATGGGCAGATGGTTATGCATTGCTTATTTCAGATAGTGGTAATATAATTGGATATTACTCGAATGGAGGTCCCCCCAATTATAATACAATACAAACCGCAGATAATTCATTTATGTGGGATGATTGGACACATATTTCGTATACGTTTACTGAGTCGTCAGCTAAGATTTATATTAACGGTGAACTAAAGAAAATGAAAACACCTGAAGGGGGAATAACTTCAAATCCCAATGCGAATCTGAGAATTGGATGTAATTTTAATGACAATTATCAGGTGAATGGTTTGATCGATAACGTCCGCATCTACTCCCGCGCCCTGTCCGCCCAGGAGGTGCAGGAGCACTACCACGGCGTGTACTCAGATGAGAGCGGTCTGGCCGTGTGCTACCACTTCAACGAGAGTGCGTCGGACATGGTTTACGACTCCAGCGGGAACGAAAACCACGGCCAGAAGATGGGGTCGAGCCTCGAGTTCGACGGGGTGGACGATTATGTGGATTGTGGTAAAGACGCTTCAACCCAGTTCAGTAATGAGATTTCAACAAGCATGTGGTTCAAAACTGAGAGTACTACCAGCCAAATGCTCATCTCAAAGGATGCAGAATCCAGTGATAAAGGATGGAAAGTGGGGATCAATTACAATGGAAAAATCTTTTTTGCGATACACACTGTCGATTTCAATGGATGGGATTATGCTGGATACGATTTCATCCCATTAATTGGTCAATGGTATCACGCTGCCTTTGTTTATGATGGAACTCAAAAATCTATAATAATAAATGGCGATGTCAAGTTCCAACAGCCAGTTACTGGCGAAGTCGTTGATGCTGATGAATTATTAAAGATCGGAATTGGGAGTGGAAGTGCTTGTAGATGGCACTTTAATGGTATAATGGACAATGTCCGCATCTATTCCCGAGCCCTATCCGCCGACGAGGTCGCTGAGCACTACCACGGCACGTATGCCGACGAGTCTGGTCTCGTCGGATGTTGGCACTTCGACGAGGGGTCCGGCACCACTGTTGTGGACCACAGTGGGAACGGCAACGACGGCACGATATACGGAGGCGAGAACTGGAGCGCGGAAGCGCCCGCGGTCTGGTCCGACGAGGGTCCCGGCACCTGGGGGACAGAGGACGGTGGCGCCTGGGGCGGCGCGGAAGAGCCGGCAGGGGGCGACAGTACGCTGAGATTCGACGGCAAGGACGATTACGTTGAGATAGGTCACAATCCAACTCTTGACTTTGGACCTCAAGACTTTACAATCGAGTTATGGGTTAAACCGGGTTTAAATTCAGGAATTAAAAACCTAATTCAAAAGACTCAATTCTCTCCCGAAACTGCTTATACGATTAGATTTAAAAACAATGACGTTGTCTTATTTAGTTCAGTTAATGGAACATATTTTTCTAGTGGATATAGTTCAAAAGGGATTGTTTCAAATAATAGATGGCATCATATACTTGGCATAATAGATAGAGAGAGTGGAATGTATATCTATGTTGATGGTAATATGGCAGCGAATTCTACAGATAAGCCAAGAGATTTAAGTAATACCGCTAATTTAAAAATCGGATATAATAAGTGGCAGGATAACTATTTCAGCGGCCTCATCGACGACGTCCGCATCTACGACCGCGCCCTCTCCGCCGCTGAGGTGGCCGAGCATTACTCGGGCGTGTACGCCAACGACACTGGCCTCGTGGGCCGCTGGGATTTCGACGAGGGTTCGGGAACCACCGCGGTGGACAGTAGCGGCAACGGCAATGACGGTACGCTGGGCGGCGACGGCGAGGGCACCGACCTGCCGAGCTGGGTGTCCACGCAGGGGCCGGGGTTCACAGGCGGCAGTGCGGGGGTGTTCAACGGCGTGGACGATTATGTGGATTGTGGAAACGATGCGAGTTTGCAGCTGAATCCATTGAGTATCGAATTCTGGTTTAATTCGAAAGACAAAACGAATTCCATATTAACAAAAGGAAAATCAAGAGGTCAAGATGATACAAGAGATTGGGATATTTTAGGTGATGGCGCCGATCTGAAATTTGTGATCACCGATGGTTCTTCCTCTCTAGTCTATGTGGCAAATACGTATCCTTCATTGAACGAATGGCATCATCTCATGGCTATGTGGGACGGTACAACAAACAACAATGGTGTTAAATTATATTTAGATGGGAATCTATTTGCTCAAGGAACAGCATCAGGAACAGAGAATGCAAACACAGATAATCTATATATCGGGGGTAAAAGAAGACCTTATTCTTTCGACGGCCTCATAGACAACGTGCGCATCTACGACCGGGCGCTTTCTGCAAAGGAGGTGTGGCATAACTATGAGATGCGTGAGTATGCGGAGCTGGATCCGATAGTCTCAGTTGGTGAGGAGGTGGACCTGTGGAACGTGGGTCCCGTATTGGGGGATGGCTCGGTGTCGCCCTCCACAGGCAATAACGAGACAGTGTTCGAATATTCGGTTACGTATTCGGATGCGAACAACGATGCCCCCTCGTCTGTGGAGGTGTTCGTCGATTCCGTTGGGTTCGATATGAGCACGGCCGAGCCCGGGGATTCCGATTACACCGACGGCTGTACCTATGTTTATTCCACTACCCTTGCTATCGGCGGGCACGAGTATCACTTCGAGGCGGATGACGACGATAAAACGGCGAGATTGCCTGCTGCGGGCGAGCTGTCCGGTCCGACTGTGGAAGAGGGTAATATTCTGCCTGTGCTTTCCCACGGCAAGGTCACGCCGCAGGTGGGAACGGAAGATACGTCATTCACCTATACCGTTACCTACACCGATGCTGACAATGATGCCCCGGGCGAAATCAACGTAATAATAGACAGTGTTCCCTGTTCCATGGAGAAGTCATCCCCAGGGGACGATGATTACACCGACGGCTGCGTGTACAAGTACGAAACCTATCTTAGCAAGGGATACGGCCACGATTACAGGTTCCAAGCCTCTGATGAAGGCGGCAGCGCCACGGGAGATACAACGGTGCACAGCGGCCCCCTGGTCACAACACCGCCCGAGGCCACGCTCACCTCACCGGAGAACGGCGCGTCCCTTGAACAGCCACCGATCCTGTCATGGAGCGGCTTCGATCCCCAGGAAGGTACAGACCTGAG
Organism: uncultured archaeon; assembly: GCA_964624865.1. Taxonomy (GTDB): domain Archaea; phylum Thermoplasmatota; class Penumbrarchaeia; order CAZUZU01; family CAZUZU01; genus CAZUZU01. The sequence continues at coordinate 10,476 of CAZUZU010000034.1, read as the reverse complement.
CTACTGCCTGTACCTGGGAGATAGCTATGATGCGGTGAATGCCAGAGACCCGGGGACAATAATATCTGACAATATCACATCGAAAAACTACGACACCGCCGGTCTTGGACTGGAAGAGAACGTGACCTACCATTGGACCGTCATTCCTCACGACGGCTACCTGAACGGCACCTGCAAGAGCGGGATATGGCAGTTCATCATAGGCGAGGCGGAGGCAATTCCAAAGGTTGAGTTGTTGTCTCCCCTAGACGAATCAACGCTATACAACGGCACGGTTACTTTGAAGTGGCATCTGTCCAATGCCGACCAGTTTACCAATGATGTAACCTACGATCTCTATCTCTCCACCTCCCAGGAGGCGAATGCATTGCTGGAGGAAGGGCTCTCCGCCCTGTTCTACCAAACGGATGAGCTGGACGACGACACCTATTACTGGCGGGTACGACCGGTGATGGGGGAGACATTCGGCATCTGCCTCAACGATACCTGGTCCTTTACTGTCAACACCTCGGCGGGATACGATATCAGCGTGGACATGAGCGACGAGGAGATCGTGATAGGGGTGGGAGAATCTTACAGCGAAGATATAGAGATCACGAACAATGCCGACTCCGAGCACGAGATCATGTTGGAGTGCGAGGGTGACCTATCGGAATATGTTTCCTTATCTCCCGGTTCTGTTTCGATCCCCGCCAACGGGTCCGACACCATAACGCTTGACATGGATATTCCCATGGACCTGGTGCAGGGAACCTATTCTTTCTCGCTAAAGGCCTACATCGATGATGTCCTTGTCTATTCCCTTGTCCGCTCTGTTCTGGTCATACCATTGATAGATTCCGACGGAGACGGCTTGTATGATGTTCAGGAGGAAGAGCTGGGCACCGACCCTGGTAAGAGAGATACAGACGGCGACGGATTCGATGACAAGGAAGAGGTGGACCAGGGCACGGACCCGCTTGACCCTGATGATTTTCCGACCCAGAAAAAGGAAACGGATGAAAAGGAAAAGTCCGGGTCTGGAAACTTGTGGATCATCGTGGTGGTGCTTGTCATTGTTCTCCTGCTGCTCGTTTTCTTCCTGCATCAAAAGGGGTATATTGGGTTCAAGCCAGAGGAAGAAGAGCCGGAGGAGGAGTTTACTGGGGACATTGGCCCGGTAGGCACCGGGGTTCAGCTCGGCGCCTCGGGGATGGAAGGCCTCCCCTCGGGTGGTTCCGCTCAAGTAGACGACATGAAGGACGAGCTGAAGGTCGGAATTAAAAAGGCCCGGAGGGAAGGCCGGTCGATAGGAAATTCTCAGATGTACTACAGCCAGGGTATGACCGCGTACAAGAGCGGTGATATGTCGATGGCATCTTCCCTGTTCGAGTCGGGCCTTAATGAGCTGGAATCCATCGAAAAGGAAGAACAACAGACAATGGACCTGATAAAGACACAATGGACAAAGATAGCCACAATACGTGAGGACGGCGTGGACACCTCTGAAAGTGAAGAGATATTTTCCCGGGCCCGCACAGAGGTAAAACAACAGAATTTCCGGAAGGCTGGAGAGTTAATTGAATTGAGCGTGGCCAAGGCCCAGGAGGCCAGGAAGACCCAGAAGAAGGAATTGAAGTCAGAGCTCAAGCAGGAGAAAAAGAAGGATTATTACGAGGTGCTCGGCGTGCCCAAAGACGCGTCAAAGGCACAGATCAAGAAGGCCTTTGCAAAACTGATGCAGGACTATCACCCGGATAAGGTCGCATCCCTTGCAAAGGACTTCAGGGACCTTGCCAACAAGAAGGCCAAGCTCATCAACGAGGCCTACGAAACGTTAAAGGACGAGGAAAGCCGTAAGGAATACGATAAAAAAATATGATCATTCGTTATCGAGATTAAAGAGTATATCTGACACTCTCCAAGATATAGGGTTTCAGGTCCGGTTTTAATGCCTCCTGAACCACGAGGTCCACCTTACTTTCGAACAGGTCCTCCAGGAAGAACTTCAGGTCCATGTAATTGTCGAACGTCTTTTCGTTCTTTTTGAATTTCACCAATATGTCTATGTCGCTCTCCATGCCCTGCTCCTCTTTGACGTAAGAACCGAACAACCCTATCCTTTCAACCCCGAATTTTCTAATGGTTGCCATGTTCTCTTCGATTTCTTTCATTATGGTTTCCGAGGTCAACATGATGAGCACCATTTGTATATATCATATAGCTTTATTCATACTTTATTATGCAACATCCCCCTCAATCCCGTCCATTGTAATAATCGATTTTATTGTTTATCGGTGGTGCGGAAGCCGTGGGTAAACATAACGGCGTTTCATTGTAATGCTCGGGGTGCAAAGATTACATATATCTTGTAGTTATCTTGCCGGTCTATGATCGAGAGGCGGACCTTGGCCCGGCTGGAGGAGGCGAGGGCGGGACCTTCCTATCGAAGCAGGAAGAACAACGTTTTCCCTGTGGAGACGGGGGGCGAGCTGCGGGTGGCCAAGGTATTTTCCCAGGGGCTCGAGCACAGGGCGGAAACGGAGTACCGGGCCCTCGAGTCCTGCAGGGACCTGGGCATTCCCGCTCCCCTGCCCCTGGATCTCACGGACGGTGGGTTGATAATGGGCCTGGTCCAAGGGATACGCGCCTCGGAGGTCTTCTTATACCGCACCGGAGGTCCTGAGCACTATGACATCGAGGTCACGGAAGAGCTTCTTCGCATAGATATGAAGGAGATGCTCGACAAGATATCCGCCTGGCTCGCGGAATTTCATGCCTCTCATCAATGGGAATACAGGCGGGGCGACGCCACACTTGGTAATTTCATCCTGGCGGATGACAAAATATACGGCCTTGATTTCGAGGAGTTCGGCAGGGGGGAAGTGGAAGCGGACGTGGCCGACGTATGCTCCTATATGCTCAGGCATTATCCCTATTTCACTCCCGAGAAATTCGAGCTGTGCGGGTATTTCATTGACCGGTATAACCATCACGGGGGTAGGGGGAAAGAGGATAAAATAAAAACGCATATAGTCCGCTCCCTGAGACACCTTGCAAAATACCGTAAGGAAAGTCAACTGCGCCTGACCTGGGCGGACAAGATACAGAAGAGCGACTACTTTTAGATACGATGTATTGGGTGATTAACTGGCATAGATTAACTTGGCATAGGTGAGTGCCAGATGCCGGGAGAATATCCATAACTATAACGTATCAGATGATTGGAAAGGCCAGGTTCAGCCCGTATATGATAAATGCCAGCAGGATCGAGACGACTCCTAAACAGAGGTCCCATATATTGAGCCTTACGGGATGCAGCTCCGTCCTGGTGGGATATGCGCCGAAACCCCTCCCCTCCATTGACGATGCCAGGGTGTGGACCTTGGAAAGTGCCGATACCAGCATTGGCACGGTGGTGTACCTTGCCGCTCTTATGATACCACCTGGCCCCTTCCCCAGTCTCAGCCCCCTCAGCGACTGCGCCTCCCTCACGTTGGACAGTTCGGTCTGGAACACGGGCACGAACCTCATGGCGAGTACCAGCAGGAAGCTGTACCTGTAAGGGATCCCCATTCCGCTGAACCCGGAGGACAGCCTTGCAGGGCTGGTAGTGGCCACGAAAACCCAGGACATCATGATGATGGCCAGGAACCTTCCGGCAAGGGCGATACCGTTCAAAATCCCTCCCCTGGTGACGTCTATTATCCACAACTCCAACAGTACCTTGCCCGAGGGCACGAACAGGATCTGGGCAAGTAATATCGCTATGAAGAACCCGTATATACCCCTCTTCCACACCGGCCTTGCCTTGAAGTAAACCTTCATCACATAGGCAGCTGTCACGAAGCCCAGCACATAGACGGGGGCGGTGAGCATCAGCACTGTCACTGCAAACACCACCAGCATGAGTAGCTTGATCACCGGGTTGAGCCGGGCCGTCATTTGGACCACAACCCCCTGAACCCCCCGCTATTTATCACCGATTCCGGTTCACCTGCCTTAATGATCTTCCCTTTTTTAAGCAGGAAGACCTTGGTGCAGAACTCCCTAGCAAAACGCTGGTCGTGGGTCACTATGAGCAGGCTCGTGCCCTTGTTCTGGAGGCGTGCGAGCTGGGCCGCTAACCTCTGTCTGTTGCCCCGGTCCTGCCCGGTGAAAGGCTCGTCAAGCAGGAGCAGCCCCGGTCTGTGCGCGCTCGATGCCAGAACGTTGAGCCTGCGCTTTTGGCCAAAGCTCAGGGCCAGGGGGCTATCGCCTGGCTCAACCCCCTCCCTTTGACAGAAGGTGGCGAGCTCGTTTACGGCCCCCGGTCTTTTTATGTCGAAGTTACTCAGGGCGAACAACATCTCCCCCTCTATGCTGTCTTCGAAGATCTGGTGATTGGGGTTCTGCCACACCAAACCCACGTCCCTTCCTATGATCCAGGGCTCTTTTTTACGACCTTCGGCCATGCGGTGTCCCGTTACCTTTATTTCCCCCTTCTGAACAGGTATGAGACCGGTGATGTGGCGGAGCAGGGTGGTCTTTCCGGAACCGTTGGGTCCCATCAGGGCGGCTGCCTCCCCCTCCCTTATCTCCATGTTGATATCCTTTAGTATGTCCTTCCCCTTCATGATATAATCCAGTGCCTTGATGCTGAGGATATTGTTCTCTTTTAAACCCCTTTTTACCCCGGGATAGCTTCTCTTTTTGGCAATGGCCCGGGTCAGAGGCTCGAATTGCCTGTCCTTTGCCCTAACGTCCCTGGTTATTCTCCCCTTTTCCATGTACAAGAGCCTTGTGGCGTGGTCGAGGTAGGGGGTGATCCGGTGGTCCACCACCACGAGGCTCAGCTCAGGCCTGGCCTCTCTCAACCCGGCGATTGCGTCAAGCACGTTGGCCATGGCCCCGGGGTCGAGATTGGCGGCGGGCTCGTCCAAGATGAGGAGCTCGGGGCAGACGGGTAGCATGGAAGCAATGGCTATCTTCTGCTTTTCCCCGCCCGAGAGGGTGTGAATATCCCTGTGTCTCAGATGCTGTGCGTCCACCATATTTAGGGCATTTTTCACCCTTTCCTCTATCTCCTCCTCGGGGAAACGCAGGTTCTCCGGCCCGAAGGCCACCTCTTCCTCCACCACCCGGGTGCAGAACTGGGCTTCGGGGTCCTGGTGAACCATCCCCACCGACCTGGCCCAGTCATGGAGCTCCAGATCATCGTTGCCGTCCACTTTTATTCTCCCCTTTACCCTTGCCGGTATAATTGACGGGATGAAGCCGCAGGCCGCTTTCATAAGGGTGGATTTGCCGGACGCGCTTTTTCCGGCAAGTATCACGAACTCCCCCCTTGTAACAGTGAGATCTATCTCCGCCACGGCGTATCCTTGACAACGGGGATACCTTACCCACAGGCCTTTCATTTCCAAGATGGCTTCCGTCATAGGATCTCAATCCTGTGCACGTCCCGGACCCAGTAGCCCCCGTCGTAGTTGGCCGCGACCAGGCGGTAGCCCCCGTCCTCCCTTGTGATTATGATCTCGTCGTTCCCAAGCACCTCCTCAAGGTCGAAGCTGGCGCTGTACCCGTCCTTTGCCCTGACCCGCAGCTCGTCCGCATTATCTTTGGGCCTTGACCTGTTTATCGCCAGGTTCAACGGGATGCCGGTGTAGTTCCTCGGCGCCTCGTAGCTCACCGAGCCTATGAGTTCCGCCCTTACTGTCACCTCGCTGTCCTTGAAATCCGAGTATTGAAATACGTATTCGTTCTCCACGTTCCCCGCAACCTCTATTCCCTCCTTCCCGGGCGGCACGTAGACGTTGGAGAAATAGTAAACCGCACCCACGGTGAACGCGCCCAGTATGATGACTGTGGAGATTACCGCCGCGTAGGTCCTTGCCTTTCTTTTTTTCGGTCTTTTCTCCTCCTTGCCAAGCACGAAACCCCCGTGTTCCAGGGTATCGAGGACCTGCACCGCGAACCAGCCCCCGAATATTATGCCGGAACCTGCGGCAAGCATGGTGAGAACCATAATAAGGGCCCAGGGCACCCCTGAGAAGTAGAAGGCCTGGAACACCAGCACGTTGGAGGCGGAGGAAACCCCGCCGGCCAGGGAATACGGTATAAGCCCCCTGTCCCTCTTTGCCCTGTCGCTCAATAGGAACACGTCGGCGAGCCCGCCCTGGACCGCGGAAACCACCACGATGACTATACCGTGGGTCCCACCCAAAAAGAGCTCCACGAGTCCCTTTACGGTGCCTGTGACCGTGCCGGTGCCCTTCTTTCCTGTAATTCCCAGCGCGATCATGGTCCAGATGATGTGGAGCCCCGCCATGAACTGTCCAGCGCCGAAGGGCACACCCACCAAACGGTTTACGAGGTTCCCAAGGTATCCCACGTAGGTGGACATTGCCCCGCCCAGGGAGGCCAGTATGGCAATGGTGACCAGGTCCTTCGTGGAGAAATGATATTTGGCCATGCTGTCACCCCTTGAGAACGGCGATCCTGCAAACGTTCTTAACCCACCTGGCCCCGCCCGAGATATAGGTGCTGCAGCCCTGGCCGGGGTAGGAGGTCGCCTCGCAGTCCGAATTGCTGTACACCTCGTCTGGGGAAAGCATTGCAATTCTCGGCCCGTTCTCCCAGCCCGGGTGTTCCTCAGGTTCCCCACCCTCCGGCGTGAAGGAAAGAGCCAGGATCATGTCGCCCTGATATTCCTGATATGTCTGGTTGGGGTAGACGTTGAGGTAGCCAAAATCCTGGTAGTAGCCGTCAGCGGCGCTAACCCTTATGTATTCACCCTCGCCAAGGCCCCCCACCGTCTCCATTATATCGCTGACCCTTACGCCCGCGTAAAGGCCCTGGCCCTTTATGTTGTTCATCTGGTTCTCGTAGGAGGAGTTACCCGCGACATGTTCCATGTTGGCCAATCGCGTCAAGGTAAGGTCCACCGTTGAGTTCAACCCCTCCACGGATATTATAAAGTCCTCCGGCTCGGGTGTCCCGGTCTCTATGTCCACCTTGCTGAAATAAATTCCGTCCTCGGAGATACGGAGCATCACGTAATGATGCGAGCCGTTGGTCAGGCGGCCGCCTCCCCCGCCTGTGATTATTGCCCTGGTATCGCCTATCATCTTGGTGTGGTAGGCGTGTATGTGGCCGCAGAGGAACAGGTCCACCCCCTTCGATATCATGAATTCCTCCAGCCTTGAGGCTGAATCCGGGTCCATGGTGTGATTTCCCTCGAAAGGGTCCCTGGTTGGTGCGTGGGTCACGATTATTTTGTTGGTGTCCCCTCCCTCCTCGAACACCAGGTCCAGCCATTCGAACTGGCTGTCCTTGAGACTGAGATTGGAAGAGTCCAGGAAGGCAAAGGTGGTCCCTGCGTAGCCAAAGCTGTACTGCATGGCCCCCATCCTGGTGGAGTAGTTCCTTCCATCGTCCAGCTTCACGTCGTGGTTCCCTGGGGTTGGGTAATATGCGATACCGGAGCCGTTCATCGTCTCCTCGAACGCGTCGTACTCCGCGTCCCTTCCCGACGGGACCAGGTCGCCGCAGTGTATCATGAAGTCAGCGCTCATGTTGCCCAGCGCGTCCTCCAGCACGTGATTGGAGCCCTGAGTATCCCCGATCACCGCGATGTTCAGCTCCGAGCTTGGAGGAGGCTTAAGTGTAATCCTTTCCATTCCTTTTGTGTCCACCCGGAAGCTTATATCGGTGCCGCTGCTCTTTATGTCCTTCACCTCACCTTCCACGCTGCTGCCGGGCACGCAGTTGGTTATGCGTACCCTTCCCTTGTAACGGGCCATATCCAGGACTGCGGCCGGGGCTGTGCTCCTTACAGTGATAGCATCTTCGGTTTGGGATAGTATTATCCCCCCCTGGACGCGCAGCTCGATATCGCCTCCCTGCTCACCGGTAGGGAGAAAAAAGAATAAAAAGACGAGAACGGCCGCTGCGATCCCTGCGGCCAGGGCCCCCAGACGGTTTTTACGCATCAACGCCTTCATCCTATGGCGATCCTCACAATGTTCTTTATCCTCTGCATGGCGCCCAGGTCGGGCCCCACCAGCCTTAAGGGTCCGTCGCCCTCGGGCAGCAGCTCACCGTTCAGGTTGAACGCAACGATGATGCTGCTGTTGTAGGCCACGTCCTCGGCGCTGAAGGTGGTGTTGAAGCCGTCCCCCGCGTATATGGTGACGTCGTAGCCCCCGTCGACCAGGGTGTCGTTCAGTGTCCAGTGATCGCCCTCCGGCCCGTCGTCCACCGCGCCGACCAGTATCCAAAGCGGTATCCCCGCATAGTTGCAGGTCTCGTTGCCGTCCGTGTAGTTGTGATACTCGGTGTGGACGCCGCAGTAGAACAGGGCGGCAAAGGATTCAGCCGACATGGTCATGTCGCTCTCCCCCTCCAAGGTCAATGTCCACTCCGGTGTGGCAGGTATGTCCTCCATGCTAATCTCCTTGATCATCTTGACCTTCTGCTCGCCGCTCAATTCAGGTCCCACGATCTTGAGGGGGAACTCGTCCTCGGGCAGCGGGTCGCCGTCCAGCTTGAAGACAACGATTATGCTGTCGTTCATGTAGACCTGGGATGAATGGAATGTAGCGGTGTACCCGTCCTCCGCCTCCACCGATATGTTGTAACCCATCTGGGCAAGCAGGTGGTTGTACATGAAATGTCCCTCCTCGGTATCCGCTCCGTCCACTGCAGATATCAATGTCCACAAGGGTATCCCGGTGTACTCGTGCTCCCCCCCATCGTCAGAGAACTCGTACTCCACCCTGTGACGCTCGCACGACGCGAGGGATTCGAAGCTCTGCCTGTCCATTTGCATGTCGGTGACACCTTTTAACGAGAGGCTCCAGTCGCTAACATACGGTTCGACCCTGAGATAACGAACATCCTTTATCCAGAAGTGACCGTCGGTCATTGGCGTCTCGTCCCCGACGATTACAACCCTCAGCGGCCCGCCGTGAAGCTCGTCCTCGCCCGTTTCCTCGTAGGCCAGCATCATCACGAGGCCGGAGGTAACGCTTGCCTTTCCCTCCTGGTCGTAGGTGGCGAAGGTGCCGTTGACCTGGGAGGAGCTGTAGGTCATGGTGTAACCGTCCCCCGCCTCCACCTCGAGGCTGTAGTTCATGCCGGTGTTCACTTCCCCCACCAGGTCCTTAACAGGGACCCCTTTGTACTCGTGGGGCCCCACTACCGTTCCCGTTGTCTTTATATAGCCTCCGGAACCGGTATGGCCCGTCATGGATCGCAGGTCGTCCATGGTGTGGTCCATGGTCTTGTCGCCGATAACGCTCAGCACCGCGTCTCCCGCGGGTTCAAGCGAGATGTTTGCCACGGCCCCCACCATCTCTCCCTTGGATATGTCGGGTGATACCAACCTCAATGGGTAGTGCTTGCCCTCTATGGGCTCACCGTTTACCAAACCAGCGAGGATTATCTCGTTGGATACCATGTAGTTGGCCGTAAAGGTCTTGGAGTATCCGTGCCTGGCTTCAACCTTCACCTTGTAATTTGCCAGGGTGGTGTTGAATTCTGTTGGGTCCCGGTCGTCCACTATTCCGACCACTTGTTTGAGCGGAGGGCCGGACCACTGGTTCCCGTCCCCGTCGGTGTGGCTCCGGTCAAAGAAGTAATCCAGCCTGGTAAAGTCGGTCCTGGTGAAAACCGCGGTTTCACCGCCAAGGTCGCTGAGATTGATGCTCCATTCCCGATATACGCCCCTCTCTATCTCTATGCTTACAACGTTCTTTACCCAGATAGCGCCCCCGGAATTGCTCTTGGAGAACCCGTCGTCCCTTGGCGCGGTGCGGTTGTAGTCCTCCTGGCTGAAAGCTCCGTCAGGTGCTAGCACGGCGATCATGGGCCCGTCCTCCCAATCCGGAACGGAGGTCCCGTTGAACTCCAGGGCCAGGATGATCTTTCCCTGGATATCCAGATGTTTTCCGTCCGGGTAGACCTGGTAGCAGGAAAGCCTCTGGGAGTAATCGTCGGATGCGGTAACGGTCATGACATCGCCGGGTTCCATACCACCCGCCCTGGTAGCTATATCGTCCAGGCCGGGGCCTTTGTAGGTGCCCAGGTCCCGCCAGTTGCCCATTCTGTTCTGGTAGGATGAGGTGCCCTCCGCGTGTTCCATGTCTTCCAGGTCCTCCAATGTCAATTCCTCCTCGCTTCCCCCGGCCGAGATGGTGATCTGCGTCTCCCCGTCTCCGTTCTCCCCGTCGCCTCCGTCACCTCCCCGGATCATCAAGTACGCCATGGGAACCGCCACTAGCAGCACCACGACCACTGCAAGGGCGGCCAGCTTCATTTTACCAGAGCCGTCCCCCGCCTTGCTCGGTTCCGCCTCGTCCATATCATTCTCCTCTTCGGTCATATCATCACCGATATAATCGGTGAAATATATCGGTCATATAAAGTTTTGGTTTGATCGGGCGAGAACCCCCTGGTAAGTTGCACCAACTCGCTCCGCTCGTTGGTTTGTTCTCCAACAACGATGCGTTTCAG
>CAZUZU010000033.1:0-20543 GCA_964624865.1 uncultured archaeon | reverse complement strand
TGCTCAGTGATGCTTTTCAAGAAGGGAGAACCCGTGCCTAAGGGCCTTGAGATTGTTTTCCGTTTCCCTCTTTACCATGGTCTCCACACCCTGCTCCAATGCCCCCAGCTCAACTATGCCGGAGCCGCCGCATAAGGCTCCGAGCATGATTATGTTTATTGATCTTTTAGGTACCTGCACGTCTTTGGCCATCCGAAAGAAGTCCGCTAAGTAGAAGTTATTTCTCTCCCCCTCTCCTTGATCAAGACCCACGGTATATTTCTCCAATACAACCAGCTTTGCCTCCGCCAGCACGTTCCGGTTCGCTTCCAACGCCTTTTTGGCCGCTATGATCAGGTAATCGGGCTGATGGGAAGCCACGTCGTTCACCTCCCGGTCCGACACGATAACGTCGGACCATGTAAGTCCCCCTCTGACGGCCGCGCTGTAGCTGCTGCTCTCCACCACGTTCAGACCTTGATAGATGCCCATGGCCTTTGCCAGTATCTTGCCGATGAGCACCATGCCCTGGCCCCCGATGCCAGCGAACCTGAACTCCCTCTTCATCCGGTCCCCTCCATCCCGGAGTATATGGTCTCAGTAAGCTCGTTCTTTTCTATGTCCACGAATATGCCCAGCTCTATCTCTCCTTCCCTCTCCATCTTCTTGAACTCCTCCAGCATCTCCAGATGGTCCATACCGATCCTTTTTCCGTACTGGGACGGGCACTGGGCCAGCACTTCGATGAAAGAAAAACCCTTCTTTTCCATACCTTGGACTAGGCTCTCTTTCAGCTGGAGCAGATGGGCGGTGGTCCACCTTGCGGCAAAGCTGGCCCCCGCGGATTTCACCACGCCGATAAAATCGGCGGGATGAGATGGATTTCCGTAGGGCGAGGTGGCGGTGCTGTCTCCATGAGGTGTTGTGGGGCCGACCTGTCCCCCCGTCATGCCGTACAGGAAATTGTTTACCATGACCACGGTCATGTCGATGTTGTTCCTGGCAGCGTGCAGGAGATGGTTTCCGCCTATCGCCCCGATATCCCCGTCGCCGCTGATCACCACCACTCTCAGCTCCGGGTTGGCGAGTTTTACCCCTGTGCCGTAGGCGATAGCCCTCCCGTGGGTTGTATGCAGGGTGTCCATGCGCAGGTTGGGGGAGGGAATCCAGGCCGCGCAGCCTATCCCTGATACAAGAACGTATCTGTCTTTCGGCGTTTTGAGCTCGTCAACGGCCCTTACGAACGCGTTCATTATCTGCCCGTCGCCGCACCCAGGGCAGAACTGGGAAGGAACGTTCCTTACGTATTCGTCGCGGTAATGGCTGTTCGGTTTCATTTTGCGCCCTCCAGGTCCCGCTTTATCACCTGATATATCTCTTCCGAGGTATGAACCTCGCTCAATTTGGGGATATGAAGAACCCTTTTGTCACCGAATATCCTCTCCACTTCCATCCTGTAGCCCCTTAGGGACATCTCTGGCAGGTAGACCCTTTTCACCCCTTTTGCAAGGGCCTTCAGCCTCCTTTCGGGTGAGGGCCAGAGAACTACGGGCCTGAAGAATCCGATGTTGTGGCCTTCGTCCCTGAGCTTTTCCACCGCACCCAGGGTCGGTCTCGCCTCGACACCGTGGGATATGGCCAGCAGATCGCAGTCCCTGGTGTATCTCTCCTCCCAGTCCTCGATCTCACCCCTGTTATCCGTTATCTTTTGGTTCAATCTCCCTACCAGTTCCTCGTGGACATGTCTGTCAACGGTGTTCCTTACACCAGTGGGGGTGTGGGTGGAGCCTGTTATCAGCAGGTCGTAACCCTCTCCGAACCTTGGCATGGGCGGCACTTTGTCCATGTCCTCCGTTCCGAAGGGACGCAGCCCTTCCTCCCTGTTCCTGGGTCTCTTCCTCTCCACCACCTCGATCTCATCCAGCGCGGGTATGTCCACCGCCTCCCTCAGATGGGCGACCACCGCATCGCTGAGCAGGGTCACCGGGGTCCGGTATCTCTCCGCAAGGTTGAACGCCTTGACGGTAAGGGTAAAGCATTCCAGAACCCCGTTGGGGGAAAGGGCTATGGCCTCGTAGTCCCCGTGGGTGCCGAACCTTGCCTGCATCACGTCTCCTTGGCCTCCCTTTGCCGCCTGGCCGGTGGAAGGCCCTGCCCTTTGGGTGTCTATGATCACCACCGGGGTCTCGGTCATGAAGGCGTAGCCGATGTTCTCTGCCATGAGGCTCATGCCCGGTCCGGAGGTGGCGGTCATTGGTTTTCTTCCCGCCCAAGAGGCCCCTATGCATGAGGCTATGGAAGACAGCTCGTCCTCCATCTGGATAAATACGCCGCCCACCTTGGGGAGCAGCTCTGACATCAGCCGGGGTATCTCGCTGCTGGGGGTAATGGGATAACCGCCGAAGAAGTTGCATCGGGCCGCGAGGGCGCCGTAGGAGCAGGCGTCGTTGCCCATCATCAAGACCCGGCCTTGGGGAATGATATGTTCCAGGGCCGCCATCTATGGTTCCTCCTCGACAACGTCGATGGCAAAGTCAGGGCAGTTGACCTCGCATAGGCGGCACAGGATGCATTCCTCTAGGTTGACCACAACGGGATAGGGCAGCTCGTATTCATTATATTCGTCCCCCGTTTCGAGCACTTGTTTTGGACATACGGCAACGCATATTCCACAGCCCTTGCAGTATTCGTGTATCAATATCTTGCTGGCTTTTGGCATTACCTACCTCGTCCCGATTTATTTGTAGGATATGAATTCCTTGCCCATCAATTCCCTGGCAACTATGGTCTTCATGATCTCCTTGGTGCCCTCGGCCCAGCCGAAGCTCCTTATTCCTCTCAAAGTCGCCTGGGCGGGGCATTCCGTGGTGTAGCCAAATGCCCCGTATACCTGGAGTGCGTCGTTTATTGCCTGGAAGGACCAGTCCATGGCAACCATCTTGCCCATGGCCACCCATTTCGAGACCTCGAACCTGTCCGCCTTTCCCTCCTGCTCTTTATCTATCAGGCTCAGGGCCTTGAATCCCAACAGCTCCATGGACTCCATTCTGGCGTATCCCTCGACCAAGGGGAACTGGACTCCCTGATATTTGGCAATGGAGCGGCCGAAGGCCTTACGTTCCTTGGTATATTCGATGGCATCTTCGATCGCCTTTTTCGCGGCGCTTGCGCAGATCACTGTGATCAATGCCCTGGCGAACTCGTAGCCCTGGTGGACGATGTAGAAGCCCTTGTTCTCCTCGCCTATGAGGTAATGCTCCGGTATCTCCACGTCCTCCATGAAGAAACCGCCTGCGGATATGCCTTCCCTGCCGATATCGCCCAGGTATGACGGGGTGATGCCCTCCGCACCCAGCGGCAGGTAGAAAAGGGTCATGCCCCTGGTCCCCGCATCCCTGTCCTGCCTGGCCAGGGTGATGTGTCCCCCTCCCATTTCTATTGCCTCCCGCACCCCGCTTATGTAGTTCTTCTCCCCGTTGATCTTATAGCCTCCCTCTTTTGGCTCTATGTAGGTCCTCATGTGGCCCAGGTCTGAACCTATGTCGCTCTCCGTGGTGGCTATGCCAAGGAACCAGTCTCCTTTGGTGACCTTGGAAAAAACCTCTTTTTTTGCCTCCTTGGTCCCGTATTTGTTGAACAAGTGCCCCCAGGCGGCCTCGACCAGGTAGAACACGGGTATGGAGCCGGTGTAGTCGGCCCTTGCCAGTTCACTGGCTATTATCCCCGTGCTTACCGCGTCCAGTCCAGCGCCACCGTATTCCTCGTCTGCGGTGCACCCAAGCAAGTTGAGCTTTGCCATGCCCTTTATCACGTCATCGGGTATCTTCTTGGTCTCCTCCATGGCCAATGATATGGGTTCGATGTTCCTTTCACCGAATTCTCTAACGCTCTTCCTAATTATCTCCTGCTCTTCCGTAAAGGTAAAGTCCAACATACCTTATCACCGGAGATGGCAAGCTTCGGTTTTATCTTAAACCTTTCGGTCTTTGAAACCTTTTGGAAAATAAGGATAGGTTGGCGTAGCCTGGACCTAATTTGGTCTATGGAAAGCTTTATCTACTATGACGCTCATATTTAAATGGGATGAGCAAGAGACGCCCTATCTACTCCTGCTCGATCCTTGTCGCTTTTGCCCTGCTTATCGTGCTTTTTCAATCCGGTATGACAACCCCGGCCCAAGAGGGAAAACGCTTTGGGGGGATCAACCAAGTAGACAGTTACTGCCAGGGCGTACCGGGCAAAGGATTAGAGCCTGAAGTAACGGAGGGGGGGGAGGGTGAAGACGGTATATGTGGCACAAGGGCCCCCCGCTTCCTTGACGGCAGGAAGATAGTCATAGACCCAGGGCACGGCTATTACTATGACTCTGACCTCGATGCATGGTACTGGCAGAGGGACCTGAACTGGGGTCTGAGGGAGGACCTGAACAACATCGATCTGGCCCTCTCCCTTAAATATTACCTGGAGAGCAGGACCACGGCCCAGGTCTTCTGCACCAGGGAGCTTGACCCATCCGCCGGCATAGGGGAAAGCGGCCTGGCGAAATGGAAGGAGGGCTCCTACCAGTATTTAATGGATAA
Source organism: uncultured archaeon (assembly GCA_964624865.1). Lineage (GTDB taxonomy): Archaea > Thermoplasmatota > Penumbrarchaeia > CAZUZU01 > CAZUZU01 > CAZUZU01. The sequence continues at coordinate 15,984 of CAZUZU010000033.1, read as the reverse complement.
ATGCAGCTACGACCCCGGCCCCGTGATTGACGTGAAGGACGACCTGATGATAAGGACACATTACGCGAATGAACTGGGGGCGGACATATTCATCTCCCTCCATTCCAACGCTGATAATGACGGGGAGACCGGGGACCCCGCCACGGGCCACAGCAAAGGCTCCGGTGACTGGCAGGGCTTCTATACCATCTACGGGACCCACAGCGACGGATCCAGCCCGGACCCCGACGACAAGGCGCTGGCGGACGCCCTTCATCCCGCCCTGGCCAATCATATTTCCGGGGATATGCCGGACCGCGGAGAGGCCCAGGACATATACCTGTCCGGCTTCCAGCTTGCCGTGCTGAGATATACTGCCATGCCAGCCGTGTTGTTCGAGATAGGCTTTCACGACAATCTTACCGACACCGTGCTTTTATTAAACCAGAGCTTCAGGGACCGGACCGGTCTGGGAATAACCGAGGGCGTGCTCGCCTATTACGGCGAGGGCCTATATGGCAGGTCGGTGTGCGTTGACCCCGGGCACGGAGGCACTGATCCCGGGGCCCCGGGCTACGGCGGCCCCCCTAATGAAGAGGACGTGAACCTTGACGTAGGATCAAGGCTCCGCGACCTGCTGGAAGGCTACGGCGCCAAGGTCTATATGACCCGCACCGCGGACACCGATGTTGGTCTCCAGGAAAGATGCGACGTAGCGAATAATAACAACGCGGACATCTTTGTATCGGTTCACTGCAATTCGTTCGATGATCAGAGTGCCAACGGCACCGAGACCTACCGGTACACCTACGGGAGCAGCGACTCCCAGGTATTGGCCGCCCGTATCCAGGACAAACTATTAGAGCATCTCGGGCGCAGGGACCGGGGGGTAAGGCAGGCGGATTACTACGTGCTCCAGCATACGGCCATGCCCGCGGCCCTTGCCGAGCTGATGTTCCTTTCCAATCCCGATGAGTGGGCCCTGCTGGCCCAGCCCTCGACAAGACAGGATTCCGCCCGTGCCCTATTCGAGGCGGTATGCCTGTATTTCGGGGCCGCGGTGCCTGAAGACAACCCTCCGGTGGTGCACGTCGATTGGCCCGGTGAGGGGGAGGTGGTGGGGGGGACCATGAGATTGAAGGTCTCCGCATTGGACGATACCGGCGTGGTCCGGGTAAGCGCGGGGGTGGACGCGGGGTCGTGGATCGTGGATCATTCCGAACCCTTTTCCTTCCTGATAAATACCGAGGATCATTCCCTCGGCCCCCATAGTATTTCAGTGGAGGCGGAGGATGTCTACGGCAATGTCAATACCACAACGGTGGAGGTGAACTTCCAGCGTAACCTAGCCCTTGCCAGGCACGCCGGCGATGCCTACGGGGAGGGGGATCCGGAGAGAATCATCGACGACATAGATTCCCTGAACAACTACGGATACACCACTTGGAACACCACGGACCCGGGGAACCTCACCGTGTGTTTGCCCCAAGCCTATAACGTGTCCCATGTCAAGCTCCATCTTTGGGACGGTGATTCCAGGTACCTTCAATATAAATTGGAGTACTCTTTGGACAATCAAACCTGGGAAACCCTCTCCGACAACACAAGCGGCCAATGGTCCTCCTGGGAAACGGTGGATCGGGGACAAAGCCCGGTGCTTGCCAAATACGTTAGGTTCAACGGGACCTACAATTCGGTAAACGACTGGTGTCATGTGATCGAGATGCAGGTTTTTTCCCGGGGCCTGGAGATCCTGGACAATTACAGCGATAACAGGCCATTCGCCCATCAGACCCAAGACGCCACCTTGTGGCTTCTGTGGGAAAGGGATTTCGGCAATTATTCGCAGATATGGTGTAAGAAGAGCTTGGATGGCGGCTCCACCTGGGCCACGCCCGCATACGTAACCAACGATACCGATCGATACTATAGTTATCCCTCTCTCGCTGAGTCGAAGGACGGTGCCAGCCTGACAATGGTGTACCAAAGGGAAGTAAACGGTACCGACAGCATATTTTCCAGGGTATCTTCGGACAATGGGATGTCCTGGGGAGAAGAGAGGCCGGTGATCGACAACGGCTTCGACAATCGTCATCCCCGCATCCACCGCACCTTTTACGGCACCCTCTGGGTGGTGTACTCCTCCGACATCGGCGGCCAGAGAAACGTGTATTATGCCTATTCCGTGGATAACGGGGCTACGTGGCAGCATCATACAAAAATAAGTACCAACACAGGCAGTCATGTCCAGCCCTTCAACAATCAGTTAAGCCAGAGCGAGGGTAACATGCTTTGGACCATGTGGTCTTCCGATCAGGACGGAGACCAGGACGTATATTATGCCAAGTCCACAACCTGGGACGATTGGTCTTCAAGGGGCAGGGTCAGTGACCAGCAAGGAGATGAGACAGATACCTCCTTTACCGCTTTTCAGAACGGGACAATGGCGGCATTGTGGGTCCGAAATGAGACGATATATGCAAGCATGAGCGGCAACGAAGGGGGCAACTGGACCTCGCCTTTGGTCCTGACCAGGGGCCGTGATCCCGCTGCAATAACCCTTCACGGGGGCGAGACCCTGGTATTCTGGACTAAGGACATAAGGGGGCGGAGCGAGATATCCATGACCCGGGACATGTTTTCCTTGCTGGGAACTCCGGCCGAATGCACCTTGATCTCTCCCAAGGACGGTTCTGTTATCACCAATACCAGCGTGGAGCTGAAATGGCAGGGCACGGATGTGGACGACGATCCCATCGAATATGATGTTTACGTATCAAATTCAACGGTCTTCGATCAGCCCTTGGCATCGAATATCGGGGCCAACAGCTACCAAGTGGATGGGTTGTCCAACGGCACGGATTATTACTGGAAGGTTGTCCCCAAGACCTACGAGGGCCCGGGGATATGTATCAACGGCCTGTGGACATTCTACGTGGAAGTGGATCCCCGAAATTCTCCCCCCACGGTCCCGTCCAATCTATCCATAGACAACCGTCATAATCCAAGGCCAATGATCACCTGGTCCCCGTCCCAAGATGAGGACGGTGAAGATATTGTCTATCAGTTAAGGTTGAACAAATCGGGGCAGGAGCAGGACCTTTTATCGTCAGATGTAGAGAAAACCTATGTCATAGTGCCGACCCAGCTGGAATTTCATACCGAATATTTCGTAGCCTTGAGGGCCAGGGACGGCCGGGGCGGTCTTTCATCCTGGATCAACACCAGCTTCGAGCTCGAGAATTTTGGTCCCGAGATAACCCTCCTGGCCCCCTCGAACGGAAGTAACATATCCTCGATGGCCCCGGTGCTGAGATGGTTTGCCGAGGATCCTGAGAACGACGAACTGGAGTTCAAGGTATACTTGTCGGAGAATGAATCCGCGGCCAGCCAGGTGGAGGCCAACCTGACCTCGGCGAAATATTCATTAATGAATCTGACCAACGGTACCACTTATTACTGGAAGATCTTTGTATCGGATTTTTACGGTATGAACACGTCATCCCCGGTATGGTGCTTCACGGTGGACCTTACCCTAAACAACAGCCCTCCCAGGGCGGTGATAAGCGATCATATGAACGCTTATGTCCGGGACAGGGTGGGGTTCGACGCCAGCAACTGTTACGACCCGGACGGTCACATAGTTACCTACATGTGGGATTTCGGTGACGGTGCCAACGCCTCAGGGATGATCGCCTTTCATTCCTATCGGTCCCACGGGATGTACAATGCAAGTCTGTTGTTGGTTGACGACGGCGGTGCGTGCCTGAAGGTCAATATAACCGTGAATATCTTCGAAGATGGCGATAATCTACCACCGACAGCGTTGATATATGCTCCCTTGTCAAGCAAGGAGATCAGGGTGGGGGATGTCCTGGCCTTCTACGCCTACCTGAGCTATGATCCGGACGGTACCATAGTTGAATATGAGTGGGACTTCGGGGACGGGGAAGGAGCCAACACATCCCTTGCTCGGCATTCCTTCAGGAACATCGGCCGTTACAACGTCACTCTGACAGTCATCGACGACAAGGGGGCGAGCTCCAGGGACACCATGGCCATTGACGTGGAGGTCATGGGTTGGCTGACGGAAAGGTTTGAGTTCGAAACCGGATACCTGGACATGGAGTACCTTGCCCCCGCGTCCGTTGCGATAGGCCTTGACGAATATAAGGGGAAGGAGGCGGTGCTGGGCCCGGTGGTGAACATATCCGCCCCTAATCTAAAATGGAGGACGGCTTATCTTTACACGGACGTTTCTTCACTTGCCGTACCAGAGGGTATGAATACAAGCTTTGCACGCATCCGCGACCTGGATCACTCTGGCAATATCGCAGAAAATGACTTTTATACCGGGAGTATGAGCGGCTGGGCGGTGCTTTCCGACCTGGGGAGATATGCGGTGGTATGCAATTACAACCCCATACCCCGAATAATCGCCGCCGATTGCAACTGCGTGATAGAAGAGAACGGCACCATAAACATGACAGAGGGATCCATGCTACGACTTACCGCTTTTCTTTCATCCGACCCCGAGGGAGGCTTTATCACCAACTATTCCTGGAGTTTCATGGGAGATCGTATCGATGGCATCGATTTCAATCACAGATTTAAAAAGCCAGGGAACTTCACGGTCGATCTTTGGGTGGAGGATGACATGGGTGCATTGAACCGCACACACGTTCGGGTAAGGGTCTCCGCCTCCGAGGCGCCCCCGTCAAACACCGAAGAAGAGCGGGAGGAAAGGGAGGGGGCCGAGAACGAGGGTATAATTTTCGTTGCCGGCTGCTCCATAACTGTCATCATACTTGTTATATTGGCCGTCCTTTTAATGCTGGCTCGCCGGAGCGGCGGGGAGGGGGATGACGGAAAAGGTAGCGATGAGGGCATGGGGCAGGAAGATGGGAAAGAGGAATTCGAAGTGAAAGAGAAACGGGCGGTGGACACGGATCAACCCAACGGTGAGGACGAGGAGAAAGAAGGAGGAATCGGGGGGCCTGACGATGAAGGCGGTGATGAAAAGGCGGGCCAGAAACAGGCGGCGAAGCTCATGCCCGGCACCCAAGGAGAAAATAATACGGGCCTTAATAGGGGGGAAGACAAATGGAACGGAGAGATATGAGATAGAAAATAGGGGATCGGGGGAATCGAAAAGGCAATGACCGAATCAACGGATAAATCGGGGGTTATGGACGCGATCACGGATCGGCGGAGCGTCCGGGATTACCTGGACAAGCCGGTGGAGGAATGGAAGCTGGAACTTATACTCGAAGCGGCGCGACTGGCTCCCTCGGGCGAAAATCTACAATCCTGGCATTTCGTGGTCGTCCGGGACCAGGCTGTAATAAAGGAAATTGCGGATTCCACCCCTCCCTTGATGGCCAGGCTGAGCAAATGGCTGGCCTCGGTGCCGGCGGTGATAGCCGTATGCGGAAAACCACACCTTTTACTGCAAAGGGCGGCCAATGTCCTGGGCAAGAACTATTTCGAAGTGGATATAGGAATAGCGGGAGAGCACTTGGTGCTCCAGGCCGCGGAGCTGGGCCTCGGCACCTGCTGGGTCGGTGCATTTTCCGAAAAGGGGGTCAAGAAGATACTCGGCATTCCCAAAAGGGTAAGATGCATTGCCTTGATAGCAGTGGGCTATCCCAGGGTTAGGAAGAAGAAAGAGGGGTGGAAGGAGGAAGAACTTGGGCTGGGCAACATCAAGCAGCGGCCCAGGAAAAGCATTGACGATATCGTATCCTATGAAAGGTACGGAAGGTCAAAGTAAAAGGGAATTGAATTACGTGCGGGGTAGGAAATTTTTTAAGGGAACAAGGGAGAGAAAATATTTTCGGATATTGTTTCTACAGTTTCTACCTATATTATTTATCCAACAAATTATATATAGTTACGGCCTTTATTATCCAAGGATAGAAATAGCCAGAGGATGAATATATGGAAGGAGATCTCCCTGCGGATGAGAAGATCGCTCCGGAAGGAAGCAGTGAAGGGGAGGAGCGTACGGAATCTGTGGAACCGGGGCGGGAGAGCAGCGGAGAAGAGGATATTTTCGACCTCGGCTTGGAGGATATATCCTCTGCTGGTTCAATGAAGATCCAACAGATGCTCATCCAATTATTGGACAAGTACAGGATTCCCGAGAATCTGGAGAATATTGAATATTTTTCCCTGCCCCCCAGGGAAAAGATCGGCCTGGAAAAGGCCCTGGCAAAGATCAAGGACATTGCCACCCATATCGGAGGTCTGGAGGGTCCCAATGTTCTAATGAGGGTCGGTGTGGCAAATTTCCTGGTTGGCGATTACCAAGGGGCCATTGAATATTTTGAAAAGGCCGGGGAGGCGGGCCATGATCAATACTTGGTCAAGAGCCATTTGGGTTTTTGTCTGTTCAGGTTGCGGGATTACGACGGGGCCAAGAAAATATTTAACGAGGTTTTGGAGTCGGGCCAAAAGATCGGGCTTGCATACTATGGGACGGGCCTGATAAAGGAGAGCGAAGGCAACTATCCCGCTGCCATATCAATGTACAAGATAGCCACCAAGGTCTCTCCGAAGGCCGTGGGGCCGTGGATGAAGCTGGCCCGTGCTTACGAGGACGTTGGCCGGGAAAACGAGGCCCTGAGGTGCTACAAGACCGTTGTTTCCATCGAAGATGATTTTGTGGATGCCTGGATAGGATTAGCGAACCTTTCCCTCTTGTCTGAAAAACCGGAGAAAGCTCTAGAATATGTGAAGACGGCAACGGAATTGAACCCCGAGAGAGCGGATAGTTGGCATTTAAGGGGCAATATCCACGAGGAATTGGGCCAGAGCGATCAGGCAATGCAGAGCTACGAAAAGGCCAATGAATTGGAGCCAAGCGAGGAAGCCGTGTCGGACAAGGGCGACGTCTACCTGAGGTTGGGCAAGTACGACGAGGCCTTGGATTGCTATCAAAAGGCACTGGAGGAGAACGCCAACAACGTAGAAGCCATCAGAGGCACCGCATTGGCCATGGCAGGGCTTGGAAAATTCGACGAGGCCATGTTGGCAATCGAGAGGGCAGAGGACCTCCAGCCTCACAGCCTGGAGACCAGAGTGTCCAAGGGCGATATTCAGGTAATGATGGGAAGGTACGAGGAAGCCGAGAAGGAGTTCAGGTCGATAATATCCGATGATGCGTTTTACAAGGAATCGTACGAACATCTCGGGGCCCTGTATGCCGCGCTCCTGCGTTATAGAAAATCCGTGGAAGCGTTCACCAACCTTTTGGACCTTGATCCGGAGAATGAGAGGGCAAGGATATATTTGGACCTGCTGGGGAATGTGTTGAACAGGGAGATCGTGAAGCTGGAGGGCGGGGAGGCCGAAAAGAGACGAAGAGAGTTCAGGGAAACGGCGGACATGGTCTCCGCCTGCGAGGGCCTATTCGATGCATTGAGAACTGCCGGCATCGAACTGAGCACAGTTGAGGAAGAGCTGATAAACGTAAGGAGCGCCCTGTTCATGGGCCAGTTCACACGAGCCCTGTCCTTTGCTTACAGGCTGCAGGACGATCTCATGAGAAAAGCGGAGACCGAGGTGGAGCAAATATACAAGTCCGGTGTCCAGAAATATAATTCAATTAAGGAAAGCAATATCATCCTTCCCTTCGATGAAAAGGAATTCGAGATAGTTCAGAACAAGTATAATCAGGGGGATCTCGGCGAAGCGGCCATAAAGGTGGCCGACCTGATAAGGCAGATGCGTACCATCGAATACGAGTTCGAGAAGTGCATCGAGCTGTTAAACCGGGCAGGACAGGAGATCAAGAACCTGAACCTGGTGGGCATGCACAATACGGAAATGGCGGCATCCCTGGAGGAGGCCAAGGAACTGTTCACCACCGGGAAATACTCGAAGACATTGGACAAACTCGACGACATCCACGAAATTTTCAGGCAGGTAAAGAAGAAACACCAGAAATTGCTGGATGCTGTAAGCTCCATTGAGGAGAACAAGAAGAAGCTCAAGGAAGAGGGCATGGATGCGGATTCCCTGGGCAAGTTCGAGGTCAGGATCAAAGCTGCCTTGGACAAGGGAAAGAACGAAGCCGCCCTCAAGATCTCGGACCAGGCCCTGGAGCACATGGATAATCTGCTGAAAGAAATGGAAAAGAAGAAGATAGATGAAGACATCAATGCCACCGTGGGAATTATTATAGAGCTAAAGGGGGAAGGAGCCAATGTATCCATGGCGGAAGCGGAGATCAAAGAGGCAACGGCCCATCTGGAGAAGGGTGAGCCGGAAGAGGCGAGCAAGTCAAACAAAGCCGCCTTGGAACTGGCAATGGCCGCAAAGGACAGGCTGAGGGCCAAGGAATCCCAGGAACTTATTGCCGCCGCCGCCGCCATTGTCAAGAACCTGGGTAATTATAACGAGGATGTTACCCCCCTGGAAAAAGGCCTGGCGGAAGCGAAGGAAATGGTTTCCGGGGGTCAATACCTGGAGGCCAAGGAAAAAACACTGGATATAAGACGCAGGGCAATGGAGGGCATTCGGAAATACTCGGAAGAGATAGCAAAGAAGATAATAACCGATGCCCGGGACCTTCAGTCAAAGATGACCGCCGTGGGCTGTCCGGAATCGGAAGTGGAATCCCTGGGCAAGATTATCAAGGAGGCGGAGAGCGCCCTGGAATATATGGATTACCGGACAGCGGAGGCCAAAGGTAAAAGGGCGGTAAAAGAGGCAAACGAAAGCTTACGGTCATTTTATGAAAAGAAGATCGGCAAATGGATATCCCGGATCATGACCGTGAGCAACATCTTGGTAAAATACGCCGGCAAGGTGGTGGACACCGATACCAAGGTCAGAACGGTCCGGGAGATGATCGGGAACGGCCGTTACGACGAGGCCATGGAATACGCCACCGAGGTGAGGGAACATCTGAAGGAGCAGGCCAGGAAATACATGAAACAGGCTGCTGAAGAGACCGTGGCGGAATCGGAAGAGCTCATCACCTCGGTGGAAACCAGCTATAATGTTTCTCTTGCCCATGAGAAATCCATGCTGGAAAGCGCTCGCCAGGCCATAAGATACAGCGATTACGAGAATGCCTTGTACACTGCCAGGGATTCAATAGATAACGCCAGGAACAAAGAGGCAAAGGAGTTAAGAAGCAAATACGAGGATGAGATCGGGGAAATAGACGAGCAGATGGTTGTTCTGGAAAAACTAGAGGCCCTTTCCAGAGAGGACAAGAAGGCAAGAGAGAAGGTCGAGGATAGCCTGAGACAGGGGAAATTCAAGGGAATAAAGGCCTTGATATTCGACCTCAACAGGTCTCTTCACGCCAAGCTCGAGAAAGAGATCGGCATTAAAAGAAAGGAGATATTGGAAGAGGTTGAGCCTTTGTTGGGAAAGATTAGGGCGAAGGGGGTGGATGTCGAGGAATATCAAGATGTCCTGGAAGAGACTGGCAAAGCCTTGGAGAAAGGAGAGCTGGTTGAGGTATATGGATCCCTGGCGAATGTCAGAGCCGATATCATTGATTTATATCAAGATACGATCACCAAAGATATCCGGGTGGAAAGGGAGGAAATAAGAGAGGAGATGAAACAGGTCCAGTCAAGGGGCGAGGATGTGAGGATCGTGGATAATCAATTGAAAGAGGCGGACAAGGCCCTCATCTCCAAGGATTTCCAGGTTGCGAGAGAACAGTTGAAGCAGGCCAGATCCATATTAATAGACAAGGGAAAAAAATATTTCAAGGAGAAATACCGGGAAGAGCTGCGGGAATCCAGGGAGCTCCTCCAGAACCTGGAGGGTCTTGGCATCGATATCACGGTGGGTAACACCTTGGTAAAGGATGCGGCCAACGCGCTCAGGTACGAGGATTTCATGGACGCCAAGGCCGTGCTAAAGAAATTAAAGACTTTTTCTGTGGATAAACTTGAGGAGCATCAACATAACGAGGCAAAGAAATCCCTTCAGGAACTTTTGGAGGTGATCGAGGGCATAAAGGACATGGGAGGAGAACTACCGGAGGGGGAATCAAAGCTTGAAAAGGCAAGGGAAGCCTACAAGGACAAGGAATACGTCAGGTCCAAGACCATCTCGGTCTCAGCCCTTTCCGAAGCAAAGAAAAAATACGAGCATTATTTCTTTAAGAAGATATACGGCCAGATAAAACATCTTGCCGACAGGGTGAACGTCCTAAAGAGCATGGGCTATCCCAGCGACAATATAGTGCCCTTGGAATCAATGGTTCAGAATACGAAGAAGATGATAAAGGAAAAGGATCTTGTATCTACTGAGAAATCGCTGCTGAAGCTGAGGAGCGAATGGTACAGGATCCGAAACGAGGCTCTCCTCGCCCATGTAGAAGAGAACCGAAACTCGATAAACGATAGGATGAACCAGGTAATGGAAGACGAGGAGTTTGCTCGGGAATACAAGGAGAGGATCAACAGAATCAACGGTACCGTTTCCAATGCCATACGGTATGCGAACGAGCAGGAGGGCGATCTCGCCATGTACTACGCCCTGAAGGCCGAGAACACCCTCTCCTATCTGGAGACCCTGTTTCATCAGGCCAGGATCGACGAGGTCCTATCCAAGGTAACCCGGAAGGTCAGGGATGCCTCTGCGGTAATAGATACCAGTGCCATGGAAGAAAGGTTATCGGAGATCAGGACCCGGGTCATGGGATTGGTACCGAGCCATCCCAAGACCCAGATCATTATCAGGGATGCCCTTAAAGAGCTTCGATCAATGGAGGAAGAGAGCGAGACCATCCTTACCCGGTCGAGGATAGAAAAAGCGAAGGATGCCATAGATTCGGCGGACGAGCTGATTCGAGAACTCCGGGACATCGGGGTGGAGATAGTCGAGGCAGAGGAACTGCTTGAAAGGGCCAAGTCCCTGTACCAGGAAAGCCTGGAAGCAAAGAGAGCGGTTGACGTTGTCTCAGTTGTCGTCAAGGCAATGGACCTTGCCACCCAGGCCTCGGACATAGCATTGGAAGGCCTGAGGGAACATCAGGTGGAGAGGGGTCAAAAGGCCATCAGGGACGCTAAGTCCATGTTGGATGAGGCAGAGGGCCTGGGCATGGACGTTTCCAAATACGGTCCTTCCTTGGAAAAAGCAAAGGAAACCTATGAGAGGGGGGATTATCTGGAGGCCACGGGAATGGCCGAACAGGTCATAGATTCTGTCCAGGCAGACAGAAAGAAATATCTCATGATAAGGTCCAAAGAAAGTATAGCGGAAGCTGAGAAGAGGATAGAGCGGATTTCTAAGGAGGGAGTGAACGTCGCTCCCATGAACAAACTGATCGTAACCATGAAAGAGAAATTTGCCAGGGACCTTTATACGGAGGTACTGAGCCTCAGCCTCAAATTGAAGGGCCTGATGCAGGAATCGGAAAGCGAGGTAAGGGCGAAGAGAATAAAGGAAAAGACGGCCTCCGCCCGTTCCGACATTGAATTTCTTGAATCGGTGAATATGGATACCAATGAGATGAAGGTCGCTCTTAATGAGATTAACGATCTGTTGGAAAAAGAGGAACTGGACAAAGCTGAATCGACCACGAAGGCCCTGGAGACCAGAGTGGAGTCGGCATTGAAGGATTCCCTGCCTGCTTACATTGACAAGACTGTGGAAAAATATTCCCCTCTTTTGGAAAGGGACAGGGAGCTGGGTATCGATTCCTCCCAGTTTAGGGGGAGACTGGACCAGCTTGAGAATAAGAAGAGTGATTTTGAGGAGGGCGGGTTGGCCGTTGAGGATGTTATGGCCATAATGGAGGAGTTTAGAACAAAATATCTCGAACATCGGTTCAAGGCGTTAAAAAATAAGATATCGGGTATGATAAAGGACCTCAGGCAAGAAGGGTCGGATGTTACATCTCTCGAGCAAAGGTTCAATGAGGCCGAAGTGGTCTCATCCCGGGATATGGAGGCCGGGATAAGATCATTGATCAATCTCTTGGATAGCATTCGGTCCCACAGGGAGAGATTCTACAATGAAAAGGCCACCAATACCATCAAGGAAAGCCAGATATTTTTGGACAGGGCGAAGGGATTCGAAGATATTGATTTAAGCCCGATGAGGGAGAAATTAGATACCCTGGAGGAATTGGTGAAAGAGGACCGCATGGAAGATGCCTACGGTTTGGTGGAACACCTGCAGGGAATGAGGGAAAAGTACGGTAAGATACTGGAAAAAATGGAATTATCCGCAAGAATCGAGGAGGTAAAGAAGAAAGCTGAAAAAATGGAAGATGTTTTAAGTAATGAAGTCAAAGAAGATGTAAGGGAATCATTGTCGGGCTCTTCACAAGCCATGGCCAAAGGAGATATTTCCAAGGCAAGGAGCTTGATCGAAAGGGTCCAGGGCGAAATCGATGATAAGATCGACGAATATCTGACCTTGAGAACGGACTTAATATCCCATTGGCTTGTTGACACTCTGGGATACTACGGTGAATTGTTATCTGGCCTGGGGACATTTGAGCTGGAACAGAGGCAGCGTGTTAAGGCTCTGGTGGAGAGAAAGGACACAGATGCCCTGGTAAGCTTGATAGATGAGGCCAATGAGAAAGTTGAAGAAGAGAGGAAAAAGGTACTTCTATCCTATGCCAAAGCGGTACAAAGGGAGTTCAGGGGGTCTGTGAAGCTTTTGAAAGAGCTAGTGGAATATTATGACGAATATATCGATCGGGTGCCCGAGATTTCGGATACGGGGCGGGGAATGGATCGAATTGACGAGGGGATAGATAAGGGGGATGGCCCCCTATCCGTGTATTACGCACTCAGATCATTAAAAAGAATGGAGAATATCATTAGGTCACTGGCCTCTGATATCACGGGCTCCTTACAATCCGAGATCGAGGATATGAAGGGACGCTTGGACAAGGAATCAATGGACCTCAGCAATGTGAACCAGATCATTTCCGCAGGTCGGAACCGGGTGAAGACCGGAGATGTACAGGATTTTAGAGAGGGGCTTGAACTACTGGTGGAAGGAAGGGACAAGTTAAGGGGGGCCCTTGGCCAGCACTATCGTAAGATAATATCTTCAATGCTTCTTTCCCTTGAGAGTATGATGAGGGACCTTGAGAGCAGGGGAATAGAGAGCAGCGAGGTACGCTCATTGTTTGAACAGGGAAAGGATTTGATGGCCCGGGAGAACTGGATCGAAGCCGAAAAGGTGTTAAAAAAAGCGGATCAGATAGCCAAAGGGATGTGGGGGCAGTTCGAGAAAGATAAATTGGAGCCCATAATTACGGAGATGCTGGAAATCTACGAAGATTTGAAGGAAAAGGGGGCGGACATATCCGATATCAAGGACCAGTGTGAAGAGATGTTCACCGCATTTGAGAAAAACAGATACGATGAGGTCAAATCCCTGATTCCCAGGATGGAGGACGCCCTATCCATGGCAGTGAGAAGATATCGGAACACCGCGGCAAAGAAAAGGTATATGAAGAAGAAGGCGGAGGAGAACATTGATCTGATCGCAAAGGAAATAGAAGAACTCGAGGAATTGGGATATGAGCTGGATGAGGCGGAAGAGTTTCTTAATGACGCCAGATATTCATTTGATAAGAATAATTTTTCAAAGTCTGTTCAGGACGCCCTTAGGGCAAGACAATTGATATCCAAATTGACCAAGGATTTTGAAGAGAAGAAGGCTAGTGGGAATATCGAAAAATTGGAGTCCTTGATCTCGGAATCAATGGACCTTGGTATCGATCTGGGGTCCTATAAAAGACAGCTCAAAGACGCTCAAACCCTCTTTTCCTCCGGGGATTTTGTGGGCTCAAAGGGACTGGCTAAGAATGCCTTTGAAAAGGCCGAAAAAGAGGCCTTTGAAAGGCTTAGAGACCGGATGAACATGTATAAGGAGAGGGTTGAAGAGCTCAGAGAAAAATACGAGAAATTTGGTTTGGAATCTACGGATATCTTCCTCTCCGCTGAAGAAATAACGGATAAGATATCGAGCATGGATGAAAAAGAAGACATCACTTCCTTTGTTGAGCTGTCCAATAAGCTGAGGGATCTGATGTCGGACGCGTACGACAATTACCTCGAAAAGCTAACGGTCAAGGCCGAGTCCAGGGTCGATGAGTTAGAGGCCGATATCAAAATGTTAATATCAAAGGGTATCGACGTCGGCCTGCTGTATAATGAAATAAATGAGCCAAAGGAATTGCTCAAAAAGGGCAATCCGGACGAGGCGATGATCAGACTCGACTATCTGGAAAATCGTCTCCTGGAGTTTGGCGGGGAAACCGGTTCCGAGAGGACGGAAAAAATGGATAGAAAGATGGCGATGGAGGCTTACGATGCCCTTTCCGAAGGGGACAAGATGTTCAACAAGGTGCGTTCAATGGCCGGGGCCGACGTTGAAACAAAGGCCAATGCCGAGATAAAGCTGGAACAGGCCAAGGAGGCATTTGAGAACGAAAGATGGAATGATGCCTTAAAACTGGCCCTGGAAACCAAGAAGCTCTTAAAACCTTATGCCTCTGGCTCCATCGAGGGCGTGAAGGGAGTTACGGAAAAGACCAGCATACGGACGGTGCCCGAAGAGATAAAGGAATTAAAGGCGGAGATATCCAAGGCCAAGGGCCTGGGACTGGATGTCTCCCAGTACGAGGACATGATGGATTACTGGGAAGATTTACGTGGCAAGGGCGGCAACGAAGATAGAATAGAGGGTTTAAAGACGAAGGCAAAATCCGCCGTTGAGGAGATAAAGGGCATGTACGCCCTTATAGATTCCACCCAGGTGTTCATGATAAAGAAGGCGCAAAGAGCACTGGGGGAGGTTGAACGGATGGCTGAAACCTTAGTATCGATTGGTACCACGGTGCCTCCCGAGGAGATGAAGGAAATATACGAATTGATGGAGAAGGCCAAGGACTACCTGGAGAACGGTAATCCCATGTCCGCAAATCAGACCGCGGTAAAGGCCAAGACCCTGCTGAAGAAATACCGGTAACTCAAGTCATTATCCTCAAGTCATCATTCGGGATATGAACTGTTGAGGGCTGATCGATTTTCTTCCGAGTTTTATCTGCTCCCTCTCGTTCGAGATTATCTCGTATATTCTTTCCTTGTGTAGACCGTGAGGGTTGTAATACTTGGCGTCCAGGCCTTCGGCTATCATTAGGGCCAATGGCGCACCGGAAGGGCTCACGTCAATAATCAGACTTTTTATTTTTGCCTTTTTTATCAAGTTGCACACCCTCATTAATTCCAATCGAACATCTGTTCCGAAGGATATGGGCTTATTTGCAGTACCGTCCGTGAATATTATCATCAGCGGTGTACTGTTCGGGTCGCGGTTCATCTCCATTCTCAGCAACTGGAATCCCTTTAGCAGGCCCGAGGCAAGAGGGGTGGTGCCACCGAATACGACATTCTCTAGATATTTCTTTGCCGCGTCCACGCTGGAGGTGAAAGGCATGGCGATCTTGCCCTCTTCTCCCCCGTAGGTGATCAATGCGATACGGTCTCTCTTCTGGTATGCGTCAAGCAGAAGTGCATTGGTCACCTGCTTGGCGACTTCCAAGCGCTCCTCCTGTGCCATAGATCCACTGGTATCATATATCATGCATATCATGGTTGATATCTTCCTTCTCCTTACCTTTTCTCTCATATCGGAGGTGGTGATCCTTAATCTTCCTTCAGTGTCTTTGCGTCCCTTCTGTGCAGCGGCTCTGATGGTGGGAACCAGTGCGATGTCGATGTTCTTTGCGTCTCCCGAGGGAAGTTTATATCGAACGTAACGCCCCCTCTTACCAGTGGTGATCACGCTCGTCCTTCTACCGGATTTGATATAACCCGAGACGATCCTTCGGCTCGTTTTGGAAAGCGTGCCGAGAATGTTCTTTATCTTGTTGGAATCTATGGAACCGACGCCTTTGATAACGATCTTGCTGGTGGTTGCCTTCCCTTCGCCTTCTCCACCGCCGTAGCCCGGACCAACACCGCTTCCCCCTCCTCCCCCGGGGCCGCCGCCACCGCC
>CAZUZU010000032.1:14934-20996 GCA_964624865.1 uncultured archaeon | reverse complement strand
TATTCGCCGAACAATGTGTAATTATAGGTCTCATACACCCCAACATCCTTCCATCTGATAAATATGTTATATCTCGTGGCGGGCAGTCTGGCGGTTACAACACCCGCGCTCTCGGTGACCTCGGAGAACATTAGCTTGTCTGTGGTATTGAGTTTTATTGTAACGGTGGCGTCGTTTAGGGGATAACCATCGTGGTCAACGGCATTGACCATTAGATAGTATATGCTGCAATTTATCGTTATTACCGGGTCCAGGGTGTCACCGATATAGTAATCCCCAATGTAGGCCACCACGACCCCTTCCCAGGACACCTCGATGCTGAAGTTCCCGATGGGGGCCTTGAATACGGCGTTTCCACTGGCGTCTGACGAACTTGTGGAAATATATTGACCTGAAAAGTCCCTTAAGGTTACCATCGCGTTCTCCACCAATACATTATCGGAATCCTGTAATTCGATTGCGAGATAATACACATCGCAATATACGGTAAGGCCGCTATCGGCAAGAACAAGGTCAAAATGTAAATTGTCGGTGTAGTTTACAAGGTGATCCTGCCAGTACACCCAAATATCAATATAGGTACTTGGCAACCTGGCAGTGAAATTACCGTGTTCGTCGCTGTGGCCACTAACTAATGTTCGCCCCTCCTCTGTTGTCAGCTCAATCCTGGCCTCCTCGACCACTATATCATGTGTGTCCAAGACCGTTATATTTAGATAATATACAGCGCAAGTCACGGACAATTGGTCGTTTCCGTTCAGAGAGTACCACTGGACCTCACCAACCATTATGTCAAGCCATGAGATTGTTACGTTATATTGGCTGGAAGGCAGTCGAAATGTGATCTTGCCCAAGCTGTTCGTTTTTCCAGAATCCAAGATGTTGTCCTGGGAGGAAAGTAAGGCGGTTATGGTCGCGTTGTCCAATCCGACCTTCTGGTTGTCGTTCGCAGTGATGTCCAAATAAAATACATCGCAGTCTATCTGGACCGCTTGGCTCCCCAGGTCGAGAGAGTAACCGATTGTGTGGTTTACTGTAATGCCTTTCCATCTGATCTCTATGTCATAGTTCCCAATAGGCAGTTTTGATTCTACCATTCCTAAATCATCGGTTATCGGCCTGTCCTCCACGTTTCCGGAACTGTCATAGATTATTATCTCGGCATCTTCGAGGGGCCGAGGGGAGGAGGGATGTTTGTCCATGGCGGTTATATTTAGATAGAATATGTTACAGGTGAGTGTCCGGGGAGAATCGTCGCTAATCACGAAACTGTCTGAGTAATATACCAAGGTGTCATGCCAATATACTTGGACTGTGTGTGTGCCAGCAGGCAAACTTGATATTACCTGTCCGTTCAGGTCCGTAACGCTCGAATCAAGCACCATGTCGCCGGCAGTCTTTATTACAACTTGGGCCCCTATGACAGGCACGGACCTGACGTCTTCCACGTTGATCCGAACGGAAAATATGTCACATACCGCATATAAAACATCGTTGTCTCCCAGGTAATAATCCACGTTCGCATAAACCTTCGTCTCTCTCCAGTATATAGAGATGTCGTGGTCGCCCCCGGGTAGTATCGAGATTATCATTCCGTTCAAATCCGAGATCTTCGAATCGAACACGATGTTCGATGATGAGTTCGAGATTACCACCTGGGCGCCGGAAAGACCGTTTCCCCCGGAATCCCGGGCATGGATGGTGAAGTGATACACACTGGTATTGATCACATATGTATTGTTTCCATCGATCGAGACGGTGGTGATATTGACGTCCACGTCCCGCCATTTGACGATGACCTCGTAATCACCTCCGGCCGTGCGGTCTATATAGAATCCGCCGCTACTGTTTGTCTTGTGTGGGTCGGTGTTGTAACTGCCGTTGGGGTGGGTTATGTACAAAGATGCATTGTCTAGCGGGTTGCCCAGATTATCGGTGACCTCCAGGCCGGGATAGAACACGCTCGCGAGGATTATTTCTCTATTGGCATAGGTTATGTTATCAACCACGTTCAGGATTACATTGGCTACCAACACGTCCTGCCAATCGACCTTGATGGTCACGCTTCCTCCCGGCACGGAGATGTTCGTGTCCCCGGTGGAATTGGTTTCGTTGCTTATCTTGTAGCCGAAATCGGTGGTGTAGACGGTGGCGTTGGCCAGGGGAAAACCCTTGGAATCAAGTACTTGAAGATTGGCATAGTACTCGAGACCCACCGAGAACGAAACGTTCTTCCAGGCCAGATGCCCACCGTAATAATCGTCCGACGGATGTCCGTACGTATACCTGTAGTGATATCCGGAATTGTCCACCGCGTATATGGTTACATTGTAAAATCCTGACGGTTTGCCGGAATAGTTCCACTGGTATTGGTAGACAGAAGTGTAGGAGTTATAATATCCCTCTATCAATTCCATGGTTTGATTGGAGACAAGTTCGGCCCCGCTTGGCCCCCTGATCGTCACGTTTGCCCATTTTATATCATAACCACCAAAGGGATCGGTCACGTTGCCTCTAATGTATATGGTCTTGTTGGAAGCTCCCGCGGGAAAACCGGTCATCGGAACAAAGGTATTGTTGTAGGTCACGGCGGTAGCCACGTCCAAATGGTCCTCCAGGCTTACGTTCATGTGGGAGGGATAGGTGGGGCCCCAATGGATGGTGTAATCCGTCGTGCCGTCACCCATCAGGTAGAAGTATAACCGTAGGTAGTTGCCTTGGCTCATTGTTGCCGAAGGCTCATCAAAGGGTATTGAAACTTCCTGGGGGGTTGACGTCAGGGTGGGTATGGGGCTGGGGCTGGTCTGGGGGACAAGTGTTTGAACAACGCTGTTCGTACTGTCCACTTCCGCCACTTCAATATACAGGCTGGTCGGTTGGCTGTCGGGGGTGGCCGAAAGCCAAAGCTTTGTCACACCGGTTCCATTGAACTCCACATCCTTTTGTAGTGGCGGGAAAATGGCCCAATCCTCGTTCAACCGCTGGTTACTGGTTAAGTCTGCTGGTTGGAGGGGATATGTCGTATTAAGGACCTGGTACTCTCCAAGCTCTCCGGTGGGAGTTGTCGTGTTTTGAAGATAGAAGGTAATGTTTTTCGCATCCGGGGGCGCATAGTCCCTGCTCAATTGTGTACCCTCCTCCGAATAACCGCTCTTTCCCATCTTCTCAAAATCGTCGATGGCACTGCTCATTACGATCTGGATACTGCTTGCCATTATAAGTATAATTACTAAAAACGCAAACCCTATGCGAAATCCCGAGATTAATGTGTCCGTTAGATTCTGTTCTTGTCTTCGTTCACTTCTCATTCTATCACCTCCTTGTTTTCCTCAGCGTCTAATATCTCCTCATTATCTTCGAAATCTGATGGAAATTCATCGATCTCTTCATCAAGTTCCTCCCCAACCGTTTCCTGGTCCGCGATCTCTTCAAAGGATTCGGGCTCCAGTACCTCCGGTTCTTCTTTATCCTCACCCTCTCCCTCCGGTTCTTCCGATTCCCCCTCCTCCTGATGTTCCGTTTCCTCTTCATCTATCTCCCTTTCCAATCTCTCCAGATCTATCTTCTCTTCTCCCCCTCCCTTTCTAAGTCTGGACAAAAGGAAGAACAGGAGCAGTATTATTAGAACGATTATGATCATGGAAGAAGCGATAGAAAAGAACGTGCCCGTTTCTTGGAAGGAAAGTGGGAAGTCCTTGTATCTCATGCCCAGGGATCGAGATTCTGTAAGTTCCACACCGGATACCAACATGGAATCCACTGGGGTCATCTCATAGGTGGTCTTAAAACGGGAGTGCACGGTATATTTGCCAATTGGCAAACGGAATTCCGCATTGCCATGGGCATCGGTTTCCGAGGTTCTGACAATTTGGCCTTCTTCGTTCTTGATCTCTATATATACAGCGCTGATTCCCTGATTTTCCTTGTCCGTTACCGTTACGCTAAGGTAATAGATGTCACAATCTATGTCAAGGACATGGGCGGCCTCTACGGAATGGTCATTGATATTTTCCACCAGCACTCCCATCCATCTTGCGGATATATCGTATGTGCCCACGGGAAGCCGGGCGACTGTTCTACCGCTCTCGTCTGTTGTACCTGAAAAATAAACTATGCCGTTGTCAACGTTAATTGCTGTCATTTCAGCATTCGCAACCGGGTGATTATCCACGTCCCTGGCATCCAATGTCATGTAATAGACCCAGGCGGAAAGGGTCAACTCTTCGTCACTTTCGAGCTGGTGGGTAGTGGCGTTGACCATAATATCCATCCAGATCGTAGTCACTTTATATTCTCCCTGCGGAAGCCTGGATACAAGGCTGCCGTTTCCGTCGGTTTTATCGGTTCCGAATATCAATCCGGAGTTTGCCTGTGAGATAGATACCAGCGCATCTACAACAGGAACATCCCTTGAATCGACCAAATTCAGGTCCAGATAGTATACCCAACAGTTGTAAGTTTCCAAGACATCGGCCGTAGTTCCCCCCAATACATATCCATCATCATGATAAACAAGCACATCACGCCATAGGACCTCTGTATTCAAATCTCCCCCCGGCAATCTTAACAGCCCCTTGCCCTCGTTATCCGTTTCAGATGTGGCCAGTATGCTGCCGGTCAATCCGCTTTTAACTGATACCATCGAGCTCGGTAGGGGTTCGTCTCTGGAATCCAAACACGTAATCGACAGGTAATAGATGTTACAGACGATGGTTTCCTCGACGTTTCCGTTGAGCTCATAGCCCTCTTGGGAATACACCGGATGTCCATGCCAAGTCGCATCTATGTCGTAAACGTTCACAGGTAGTCTGAACTTGACCCTTCCTTCTCGGTCGGTCTGCCATTTGCCCAAAGTCCTTCCGGTGTCGTTGACTTCGACCCAGGCGGTAGCTAGCTCAACAGGTTCTCCCTTAAGGTCCACCAGTTCCAGTGTTAGGTAATACACCCTACAACCCAGGGTCAGTTCATCGTTTCCCGTGAAGTTGTAAGAGAAATCCTCGAGCACTAACACGTCCTGCCAGGTCACCTCGATCATATAATTTGCAGAGGGCAATCGGAACTCCGCCTCTCCAGCAAGACTTGCACCGCCGGAAGATATCAATTCCCCGTTTTCAAGATATATGCCAAATTGAACATGGGCCAAACCCTCCTCGCCCAGGGAATCAACTGCCTCCAGCTTGAGATAGTATATGCTGCAGAAGACCTCTATGCTCTCTCCTCCCGTCAATAGATGTCCGTTGGTTTTATTGACAGTCACAGTTTTCCAAGTGGCGGAGATGTCTATCGAACATCCGGGAAGCCTTAGTACTACCGTTCCGGAGGTATTGGTGGCCCCCGTATCGAGAAGAACCGAGGTCGATCCGAGTTCGATGGTCACAGTGGCATCGGATACGGGTATTTCGCGTACATCGGTAAGCACGAAGCTTACGTAATACACGCTGCAGACCGCTGTCAGATCTTCTTCCGCTTCATCTGTGAGAAGGTAGTTTTGTTCGGTATAGACCTCCACTTCCCTCCACCTTATATTGATGTCGTAACTCTCAGAAGGTAATCGCCCGACGGTCCGGCCGGAAAGGCCGGTAATCCCTGAGAATACAAGTCTCTCTGATTTGTTGAGCCGGATCTCCACGGTAGCATCGCCGAGTGGCATTCCCTCGTCGTCAACTGCCGTGATTGTCAGATAGTATATTGTACACTCTATGGTAAGTTCCGGGTCCATCGCAGAACCTACGTAATATTCGTTGACTGTGCCTACAACAACGCCCTTCCAGGTCACCGTAATGTCCATGTTCCCCTTGGGCAGCCTTACGGTTAACAGCCCTTCCTCGTCGCTCTCCCCGGTTTTAAGTATCTTGCCGTCTTCGTCTTGTACGATAACGACTCCTTTTTCCACCGGTAGGTGATCTGAATCCAGAATTTCCATAGTTAAATAAAACACATCACAATTTATTATAAGACCGCTGTCCGCCAGAGCCTCGTTCAAATATAGGTCCTTGGTCCGATTGACCAAATGGTTCTGCCAGAATACATTTATGTCCATGGCGGTACCGGGCAATCGAGCC
>CAZUZU010000032.1:0-14924 GCA_964624865.1 uncultured archaeon | reverse complement strand
TCTGTCGGTTTTTCCTACGGCCAAGGTTCTCTGGCCCGATGTAATCTCTATTGTTGCATCGCTTACGGGAACGCCATGGGTGTCGATCGCTGTCATATCCAGGTAGAAGACTCGACAGTGGATTACCAGGTCACCGTTGTCATTAAGTGAGAAACCCGCTTCTTCGCCTACCACCACCTCCTGCCAGATCACCCTAACATCGTAAGTGGTGCCCGGAAGCCTAACCGTGAAACCTTCGGAGCCGGTGGTTTTATTGGTGCTTATTAACCTCCCGGAAGAGGATAGATAGAAAGACACGGCGGCATCCTCCAGATGTATGTTCTGGTAATCTACAGCGTTGACGTTCAGGTAGAATACATTGCACGCAAGGTCGGTTGTTTCGTTTAATAAATACCCGGTCTCGGTGTATACCGGAACGTCCATCCAAAATACGTTGATGTCATATGATCCCGCCGGCAGTCGAAGCTCGCTCCATCCTTGTACATTTGATTCTGTGCTGGTAAAAACAACGGGATCGCCGGAGATCGACAGGGTCAGCCTGGAATAAGCAAGGGGCTTCGGTGTGGAATAATGGGAATCCAGTGTGGTGAGCTCAAGATAATATATGGAACAATTTGCGGTTATCGGTGTGTTGCCAGTAATGGTCAAACCGCTCGTTTGGTTCACCAGTACATCCTGCCAATAGATACTGAGGCCGAGAGTGCCCGCGGGCAGCCTGGTCTCGACCTTGCCGTCGGTATTCGTTACCTGCGAGTCCAACACCGAGCCTTGCTGGGTGGTGACCACGACCTGAGCCCCGACGACGAGATTATCTCGCGAATCAACCGCGGTAATGTTGAGATAGAAAACATCGCATTGCGCGTTGTATCCACTGTTGTCAGTGAGCAAGTAGCCGGGATCGTGGTACACCCGCGTCTCCTGCCAATAGATATCTATGGTATAATTGCCAATGGGTAGCTGGGAGGTTATATTCCCGTTTTCGTTGGTTATCTGGGAATCGAATACGATGCCCGAGGATCGGTTTGCAACAACTACCTGAGCGCCGGTGAGGTTCTCCCCGATCGTATCGGTGGCTTTAATCGTCAGTTCAAAGACGGAGCAGTTGATCCGGTGGGTTTCGTTTCCCCTCACCTCTATATCCGTTTGATTAACTAACACATCCCTCCAAAGCACCCTTACCGTATAGTTCCCTCCCGGGGTTAGATCCAGTGCATGGTGCCCTGTCGAGTTGGTCTTATAGGCAACGAGGTTCGTTGTCCCGTTGGGATGGGTGATGTAAAGCGAGGCGTCTTCCATGGGGAGACCTGGCGCGTCCACCACCATGAGTTCGGCGTCGTAGACAGAGCTGTTGAGGTACAAGGGCGCGGAGCAAGTCCAATTATCATCTATATTAATGGTTTTATTATATACGCTTACGTCCTGCCACATCACTATGAATTCGTAGGGGCCGGTGATAAGTGTAAAATTATGCATGCCGGAGGAATTGGTTTGGCCTGAAGCCACTACCTTATCCGATCCTGTTTTAATAATTATATCAGCACCAACCAGCGGCCTTTCCTTTGAATCCTGGGCCAGAAGATTGACATAAGCGGATTCCCCCAAGGTGAATTGAAATCGATACGTTTCCAGATGACCTCCAAACGTTTCATCACCGGGATTGGCGGGAAAGCGATAGTAATAACCTGAGTTGTCAACAGCATAGATCTCGACGGTATAAACCCCGACGGGGTGGCCCGAGTAATTCCAAGACATGTTGTAGATGTTCCAGAAACTGTCGGTGCCATTAGCTATTCTATTCATTGGTACATTATCCAATATTTTATCTCCATAGGGCGAGATTATCGTTGCGTTCACCCAGGAAATGTCGGACTCCCCGAACGGATCCGTTATGTTTGATCTCAAATAGATGGTCTTATTGTCAGAATTAGGGTCGAAATTTACTTTCCTTGATTCCGTGTGGTCCTCGGACCAAGCATCCGCGATTTCTATATGGTCCTCGCATTCCATAGTCACTAGGGACGGATAGGATTGGTTGCCCCAGTACACCGCCCAATCGTTTCCTGATGTTCCTCCGCCTGCATTTCCTTCCAAATCGAATTTCAGATGAAGATAGGAATCCTTTGAAAGTAGATACGGGGAGGAAGTGGTGGTTTCAACAAAATAAGGATTTATACCTGAATGGATCGGGTCCACATGTAAGCTGTCGGAGGCGATTTGTTCATCCACGCCGCCAGAATAGTTATACAGGGTAAAAGTCAGGTCGGCAAAATTATTCCCCCCGCTACCTTCCATATAGATCCTCATAAATATGGAACCGTTGATGGTTAGCGGGCCCGCCATGTCCGGTTTCAGATACCAATGTATGGTAAATGTATTCTCTGGTCTTTTTTGATATACGTATCCCATTTGATCAGGGAAACTGGAGTTCATTATCTTTTGGTCCCCCTGCCCGGGTACAGTTGCCGTGTAATTGTGGAGATATAAGGTAATGTTCCTGTTATCGCCGGCATTCCGACTGCGTTCGATATGGTCCGAATCTTCTGACAACGATTGTTTGTTTCCCGCCCTTTCCGTAACGTCATTCGTTTCAATAGGTGTGAATGCTTCGAAAAGCATCATCACTATCAGGAATATACCTGCCGCTGTCAACACCGGTCCCAAGTATTTGTCATATTTTTTCGAGTTATTAACTCCACACATCTTTTTCACCTCATCGAGCTTCCAACCATTGAATATAATATCTGGATTCGGTCCTCTCTTCAAGATCCTCCGAATCCGGCCTTTCCTTGGTGCCCTTATTCATTTCGCAACATTCCTCGAGCTCAACTCTATTTCAAAACAATTATTACGAACATATAAAAGCGAATTGGATTTTGTTTTTATTGATATATAAAATTAACTGTTCTTCAATTCTGAATCGGATTTTTCGGTGACGTAGTATCTGGCAATCCTTTTCTTTCTTTTTTTAATGATGTAGCCGGAGTCTATAAGGACCCTGAGATGGTAGTTAACCACCTGTTTGCTCTTTCCTAATTGGGCGGCCAATTTCTTCAATGTGGTACCCTGGTTCTCCAGAATGGCTCTGATCATGGACCACTGTAGCCAGGATATACTAATGGTTTCCGAGTCTTCGTTCAAGGAAGGCGTTGCGTGTTCCAATGGTGATATTTTATTATCTGAATTCAGGGGAGGATAGAATCGGACCTTTCGCCCGTCCCTTCTGGATATGATAAGACCATTCTTTTTCAACATGGTTATGTGGTGGACCGCGGTTCCGTTTGGAAGATTGAGGTCCGTCCTTAGTTGGGTCAAGTTCACGCCGGGATTGTTCATTATGTATTCGATGATCATCCTCCGTTTAACGTTCTCCAGCACATTGTCCTGATTGATCCTGGAATAAAGGGGGAGAATGGGTATGGCCATCCGCCACACGTGAAATCGCCCGTATTCCGTGCTCATCATCCCGAAAAGAGAAACGAGTATGACTGTTATTCCAACAGTGGGAAGGATTGGTATCGGTATGTCCTCATCGCCGTCCTCGTTACTTGCGCCATCACCGCCTCCGTCCAATGGGGAACCGTCGTCTTCGCGCTCGGTCCCATCCGTTCGTTCCGAGTTTCCTTCCATACCATCTTCCCCACCCTCCCCGTCAACAGCGCTGTCTGCCTCATCGTCGTCGCCCCCATCGCTTTCGTTCTCCGACAATTCCTCCAAAACCACTATTGTGAAATCTAATCCAGTATTTAGTAACGTTTTCCCATCTCTCATTGATATATTGAATTCATATTCCCCTGTCCTCGCTTGTGAGGAGACGTTTATCGTAATGTTCAATGATTGGGTCTGGAACGGTCCGAGCTCCAATTCCCTCGGGAGTAAATCCGTGTTTCGGATATGGACCAGGAGGGAGGAATTGTAATCGATCTCCAGTTCTATACTGTGATTTATTAGGTTCTCCGCTTTTATATCCATCCACGATTCCTGGCCCTTCCGGACCTGTATATGCGAAGGCCCGGTAATCGAGAGTACCCTTTGTAAATCGGTCTTGTGAGATTCATTACCAGGGACTTCCTCTCCCGTCTGATTAACTTCATCATTCTGGGGTGTTGTATCGTTGGATGATGCGGGATTACTTGTGTTCAGCCGGAACTCTAAGCTCCGAGATATCTCGAAAGAGGAGTTGTAAAGAGAGATATTGAAATAGAATCGCCCGTCTTGACCTTCATCAGGATGCAATGTCGTCTTTATCTTCCGGCCCTCCATCGGACCAAGGGTTAGCATAGAGGGCCCCTTAATTTCCCCGCTTATATTTGTGTCATATGTTATGTTCAATGTTTTTGAAACCTGATAGGAGCTATTGATCTCGGTGGTTATATTTACCGT
The DNA here is from genome assembly GCA_964624865.1 of uncultured archaeon. GTDB lineage: Archaea > Thermoplasmatota > Penumbrarchaeia > CAZUZU01 > CAZUZU01 > CAZUZU01. The sequence continues at coordinate 10,544 of CAZUZU010000032.1, read as the reverse complement.
GTCCTCGACATTGACATCCATGTCCACGATATCTATGGTTCCCTCCTCCACTGAGTCATTTCCGAAGGTCAATTCCACCGCTACATTGGTATGACATTCCAGGTAAATGGAATAAAGGTTGAAACCGACTTCCTTCCATGCGTATACTCTATGATCGACCTCGGGGGAGAGGTATATGTCCCTTAGCTCCCGACCCTCGTCCAAGGCGAGGCAAAGCCATCCAAAGGTGTCAACGCGGCTTCTCAACTCCGCGTGGAGAGTTTCAGAATCCGGATCAAAGTTCTGGCTCTCCATCCACAAACGCTTGCCCGCCTGATGACCGCTCACTTTTACCTTGAACGTCTCCAGTTCACTCCTTACCCAGGGATATAACTTAATACCGGTAAAACTCTCATTTAATAAAAGGGGATAATTCGTAACAGGCTGGAGAGGACTCCTTTTCTGTGAATTATTATTCCGTGAGAAGACGGCGGATTGATCTTCCGGCCTGCACCGTATCCGGCATTCCGTGTCGTTCAGCGAATATAGATTTGGTAAATAGTGGTTTACGGAGCTATTCTCCGTTTCATTCGGAGTTACGTTAAGCTCGCAGGAAATGGAAGCTCCGTTGTGAGATACATCCAGTATGGAAAGGAGTTGTCTTCCATTGTTTGGAAATTCGAATTTTTGAACAAGGGAAAGGTTATAGTTCATATCATATTGCCTGTAGGGGTCCGGCACGTCCGGTTCTTGGACCGGTGTTCCCGTTATCCATATTCGAGAGATCATTATGCTGCATGAACCGGTTTTACATAATCCCAGCCCGGAACTGACCTCCGCCGTACTCCCTGCCTCCTTTAGATAAAAATCGGTTAGAACGTATCCCCCTTCCCGGTAGGAATCGTTATTTAAAGATTGAGCCAATATACATAATCCCGGAGAGCTAGATTTAATGATAGTACTTTTATTCGATCCTTCGCCCGCTTCAATACTTATTTCGCTCCCCGTCACTTTTCCCAATACCCATGGTTCGAGAGGCTCCATTGCCCCGAAATCCGGTAGAAAAAACTCCAAATCATCGGTTAGCCTGCTCATGTTGCCTATGGTAAAGGTAAGATTGTATCTACCTGAATTCGCGGAATAACCGAAACGCCAGGTGGAATTGAACCCTTCGAAAAGTGCAGTATTGATCTGCAAAGTTGAAATATCGTTCCAATCACAGATATATTCTCCGTTGCTTATAGTGAGATTGCATTGTCTTTTATCGTAGCTGGTGTTATCTTTATAGAGGTTGATCTGAATAAGGCTGCGCCTCTCCGCCCCGTTTGTGATATGTTTGGATACATGCGCCGGCTCTGACGACGAGACGATGGAAGAGCCAAGGATCGCAATATTGCTTATTAACAGGGCGGCCAGGACCACAACGGGCCATAATTCTCTCCTTATGTTCATACAAGTAGATACAAATGTCAACCGATATTAATATTTTGCATACAGGGTAATAAAAATAATAGGTGTGATCCAAGGCCTTGCCCGTACGTACCAAAGGCATAATATATATATGATGGATTAATATTTAACGTAACATAAAGGTGAACGTCAATGACCTCCAGACATATATCGGATGGACTCCTAGCTTTTACCATAGCGATCGTCATCGTACTAGTGTCGGCCCCGATCATTCCTACGATCTCCGTGAACCGCGCCCGTATCCCCTTGGAAGCTCCCCTTTCCCGCCCCGCCGAGGGAAGGGCCGTGGACAGCGACTGGCCCGTGTTCGGAAGGAACGGGCGCCACACCTTCAGGGGCATCGACGCGTCCAACGGCATAGGCATCCCGAGCGAGAAATGGTCAAACGACCAGGGCGTTGACACCCTGGGGGCCTGCATAGGCCGATTCCAGGGCAATTTCGACGGCACCGTGCCCCAGGACAGGGACTTCCTGGTCTACGGCTCGGGCAGCATGCTGCGCATAGTGGACGGTAATGACGGGAGAACGGCCTGGGAGATCAACACCGATTCACTGGACGCGGACGCAGGCGATATCCTCGTATCCACGCCCGCTATCACCGACCTCAACGACAACGGCAGGACGGAGGTGGTGCTGGTAACGGACGACGGCACGGTATATGCCGTGGAGCCCGTGATGCACTACACCGGCACCGGCTACGTGTATTCGGCTGCGCTGAACGAATCCGTGGTCCTGTGGAACCACTCGTGCCCGGGCACGGTCACCGACTCTTCCATCGTCGTGGCGGACATTGGCAATTCCTCCGTCCCGGATGTAATTGTCTCTTCAGTGGCCGCGGGATCGGCCTGGCTGAACGTTATAGACGGGCAGAGCGGTAAGGAGATATGGAGCTACGAGATGGCCGGCACCCGGGTCTCGACCCCTGCGGTGTATCCCTATTCCGCTTCCAAGAACCGCGTGGTAGCGACCACCGTATCCGCCGAGCAGTTCACCCAGTACCTCAACGTTTACATGATCAAGGGGGATGGCGTAAAGGCCTGGGACAAGAGCTTCCAGCTCTCCACCACCCGTCAGGTCATTACCCTTGTCCCCTCCCCTGCGGTTGGAGAGATGGACGGCGACACCAATAACGGCATGGAGATCGCAGTGCTCACGCCTTACGAGAGCAACACCGGCGTAGTCTACATCCTGGGCAGGGACGGCGGAGGGATACTGTGGCAGACAGCGGAGGGCGACATTGCCGGCCAGTTCGACGCCTCTCCCGCCCTGGAGGACCTCAACGAGGACGGCAACGCCGACGTCATTGTAGCATCGTGGGGTCTGGCCGGCCTCAACCCGGTGACCCACGTCTACGCCTTCTCCCCCGCAGGCGCCGAGCAGCTCTGGGAGAAGACCCTGGATTCCAGCGCCACCGACATTACAGCGGAGAGCACCATTGCCTCTCCCGCCCTGACCGATCTGAACAAGGACGGGACCGCCGACGTGGTGGTAGCAACCTCTCCAAATGTCTACACTATAGACGGCTCGGACGGGACCCAGCTGTGGAAGTTCAATCTTACCGTGCCCGGCATCCTCCGCTCCTCGCCGGCGGTGGGGGACGTGGACAGGGACGGTTTCGTGGACCTGTTCGTGGAAGGCACGACCATTTCCCACAATATAGTGGACCTTGCCCTGACCTCCGGTGACATAGAGTTCGTCCCCGAGGACATCCTGGAGGGAGAGACTGTCACCATAGCCGCCACTGTGCACAACAACGGGCAGGGCACCGGTAACGATATCGAAGTGCAGTTCTTTGACGGGAACTTCCTAATATCATCCGAGAACCTGGACGTCATAGAGGGCTACGACACCTCCGAGGTCACCACCCAGTGGATCCCGGACACCTCGGGCAATCATACGGTAAAGGTGGTGGTGGACCCGGACGACGAGATAGAGGAGATAAACGAGGGGGACAACGAGGCCGCGGTGACCGTGTATGTCGGCTCTAAGTACGTCGACCTGGCGGTGGAGGCCGTCAAGTTCTACCGCGCGGACGGGCTGGAATGCGACGGGGACAACACCCACCCAATAGCCACCAAGACCACCACCATAAGGGCGGTAGTCAATAACTCGGGCAACAAGGGCACCAGTAACGTTTTGGTGACATTTTACTATGACGGGAACAACCAGATAGGCGAGGGGGTCATGATACCCGCCGTTGCCGCAGGCTCCACTGGCCGGGCGGACATCGAATGGGTGGGCTCCATGGGCACCCATGTCATCAAGGCGGTGGCCGACGAGACGGATGCCATAAACGAGAGCAACGAGGGCAACAATTTCCGGACCCGCTCCATGTACTTCAAGTCCAACGACCCCGGCGACGCGTCATACATCATATCGGGGCTCGTCTACATGCCTGACAGCTCCACACTGGCTTCCAACGCCCGGGTGAGGGCCACCAACGCACGCACGGGGAGCTACCTCGAGACCACAGGCTCCGAGCAGGGGAGCTACAACCTGGACGTCAAGGAGATCCCGGGGGGTTACCTGGAAGAGGATACGGTGGACCTGTTCTACCAGAAGGGAGACCTGCTTACCAGCGCGTCGGTGATAGTCTATTCCGAGGACGGCGGGGCAAGCGTGAACCCCGTGCTGCACGAGAGGGAGAACTATACATTCGCCATGAGCCTGACCAGGGACCAGCTGGAGCTGGAGCCCGGTGAGGAGGGCTCCCTGGGCATCGAGATAACCAACCAGGGTAATGTAAACAACACAGTGTTGATAGAGCTTGATGGGGTGCCCGGGGACTGGAGCTCCAGGCTGGACCCCGCGTCGGGAATAACCCCGGAGATCGAGCCGGGCGATACCTACGAGGCCACACTTTTCATCACCCCGGCGGAGGACGAGGACGCCTATATTGAAGAAACGATAACAGTATCCACAAGATCCCGGCATGATCCCGATATGACAGCGTCGAGGGGCCTTGAAATCACAGTGAAGCCCAAGATCGGGCTATCGTTGAGAGGGGAGGACCAGGGCCCCTGGGAGGTTGACCCGTACCATGATGAAGGGGGTTCCGCCGCTGTGGATTTCAGTTTGAAGAACGGGGGCAATGTTGAAGAAACGGTGACCCTGTCCGCCTCCTCCTCGAAGAAAGGCGCCGGCTTTTCCTTCGCCTCGCTGAACGCCTCTTATACCATAACCGATTCACAGGTAACCCTCCCCGCCGGTGCAAGGGCCCACTTCCGTCTTGAGGTGACCGCGGGACCGCAGGTCATGTCCTCCGGCTCATCTTCCTTCACCGTAACGGTGAACGCAACCGTGGAGGACTACAACGTGAGCGATACAGGCAATTTCAAGATCGACATCCTCTATCCCGACCTCAAGATAGACGTAACGTCGTTGATCCAGTATCCCGAGAACCCCATGATAGGGTTGGATACGACCTTCTCTTTCGATGTGAAGAACTCCGGACAGGGCCATTCCCCCGCGTGCTACGCATATCTGGTCCAGGTGATGGACGTGGGCGGCATGGATGTGGAGGCCATTCTGGAGAACGCCTCGGTGCCCGCGCTTGCCCCGGGGGAAAGGGAGAGCGTTACCCTGGCATGGAAGAAGGTGGAGGCAGGCACGCATCAGCTAAAGCTCTGCGTTGGTGCCAAGAGCGGCGAGGTCATACACGAAAGCGGTACCGATAACAACTGCTATTCCATGGTCTTCGATCTGCTGCCCGACCTGTCGTTGAAGGATCTGGACGTGGAGGTTCGAACCCTAAAGAACAAGTTCCTCTTCGACCTCGAGGTAACCGTGGTGAACGGGGGCAACGTTGCGGTGGAGGAGACCGTTTTAGCAGTATACTACGGGGTCGGCGGTGTGGAGAGAAAGGTAGAATCCATATCCGTTCCCTCCATCGATGCTGGCGGAGAGCGCACCATCAGCGAGGAGTTCGAGGAGATAGGCCTGGACACCGGCGACTACACGGTAAGGGTGAAGGTGGACCCCACCGACTCCATTCAGGAAAAAGACAAGGAGAACAACGACCTAGAATTCACTGGAACGGTCCGGTCAAAGGGGGAGGAAGACGGGGATACAGAGGGCGGGGGTCTGGACGACATGATGGTGACCGCCGGGGTCCTGGTCCTGCTGGTGTTCATCCTGATATTGATCGTGGCCTACCTCCGGTTCAATAAGAAAAGGCGGGTCCTGGAGAGAAAGAGAAGGGAGCTTCTCAGAAAGAAGCTGGAAAGGATCAGAGGCAAGGGCGGGGATGAGGAAGACGGGGAAAAAGGGGAAGAGGAGGAAGATTACGTGGTGGTGGCCCCTCTGGAAGAGGAAGCGCCGAAGAAGAAAAAGGTGAAGAAGAAAAAGCGGTAGTGTCCAAATTTCGTTCCATTGATAACTTTAAAATTTCCCGCCGCATTGTCCGCACCTGACGTTCCTGCCCTTGATGCCCAGTTCACCCCCGCATTCGGGGCAGCGGGCAAGGGAGAAGAACTTTTCCAGCCAGGCCTCTATAATATCCCTGTCCTTCTCCCCCTCCAGCTTTTCCAATATCTCCCTCAGTTTGTGATCTTCACCCGCGATCCGTTCCAGCTGTTTCATGAGGGCCGGGTCCAGGGTCTTTCCCCCCCTGAACACCTGCTTGGCCCCCCCCTGCTCCCTGATCTTGGAGCCCAGCATCACCCCCAGGATAACTCCCGCCAGAACACCCATTATATGGGCAAAGAAACCGATCCCCACGTCCGGGAAGAACAGTGCCAGGGCGGACTGGAGTATCAGGTAGGCAAGAAGGGCGGTGTGGACCTTTACCTTGGTTATTATGAAGAACACGGGAAAGAAAATCCGATCGTGGGGGAATATCATGTAGTAGGCGCCCAGGATACCTGATATGGAGGCGGAGGCCCCGAAGTAGACCTTGAACGGCGAGAAATACGGAGGAAGATTCACTCCCAGGTCCAAGGCGGCAACCAGGTAGCAGGTCAGGACATTGGACAGTATGTATATTATGGTGAACCTTCCCGTTCCCACCTTCCGCTCGAAGGGCACCCCGAGCAGGATGAGTATGATTATATTGAAGCCCAGGTGCAGCACCCCCTTGTGTATGTAGCTGGAGGTCACCGAGTTGGCAAGGCCTTTCAAGGTAAGCGCCTCCAAAGGCGAGAATCCGTACACGTGCCACACGGGCAGGGATATGTTAACGTCCATGAAATGCAACCCTTTGAACCCTATGCTTGCCGCGCCGAACTCCTCGGGATAGGAGAGGGCGTTGAATATGAATATCAGCAGGTATGCCAGGGCGAAGGTGAATGGCGCCGGTATGTTCCATTTTTTCTTGAATATGAATATAAGGGGAAAGGACAGGACTATCAACAATGCTGTGGACAGGACTCCGATGGTAACTGCCATATTTCAACCATAGACCCCGCCCTGTATTTAACTATTGTTCCCACTACTGCCCGGGCGGCCACCCGTTCATTACCCCCACCTGGCCTGCCAGTTATCTAATCCTCTTTGCCTTGCCCCGGCACCTGGCCCACCCATGTTGTTCCACTGCACTGACCACCCGTTATCTAGCCATTTTCGTGCTGCTCCGACACCAGCTGCACCATAGATATCACGCTGTCCAGGTCCATGTCCCCCTCGACCTGGGCCCCCGCCGCCCGGGGGTGGCCCCCGCCCCGGAGCATCCTTGCTATGTCAAGGACGTTCTTTCCGGTGTGTGTCCTGAACTCGAACTTGCTGGCCAGCTTGTCCCCCCTTTGCTTGTACCTCTTGACTATGATGAAGTCGAACTCCCCCCTTTCCCTCAGCAGGTAGTCGGTGATCACGTAGACCGGTATGTCCTCCGCACCTTCCACAAAGGCCACCCTCGATGCCCCCACTTCCCTCTCCTCCACCTTGGTTTCGAGCTCTGTCTCTGTCCTGTGCATCTTTTCCATGAAAAGATTGGCGTATCCGAGATATCTCTGGTCTCCCAGAACGTCCAGTCCCCTCTCTCCCATGTCCAGGATCAGCTCCCTGAAGGCGGTGTCCCTGTCCTTACCCCTGTTATGGCCTCTGATGTAGCCCACCACCGCCCTGATGATCTCCGCCTCCTTTCCCTCTGGTCTGTTGGTGTCCACCTGGTCTGCGATGGAGACGAGGGGCTCTCCCTTTATATCGAGATGGTGGGCTACCACGGAGGCCGCGCTCTTGGCCTCCGGGTCTTGAACAAAGGTGATATTGTCGAACCCCCGGCCCCGGGGCTCGGCATCGTGATGGTCTATCCACGTCACCTTGTCGTAGTAGGAGGCCACGGCCGCGGTCTTATCCGAAGGGGCCAGGTCAAGTATGTACAGTGGGGACGGGGAGTCATGGAGAATGCTCAGGGCAAGGACCCTGTGCAGGTCGGCGGGGGAGGTGGTGTACATGGCCGGCTCTTTCCATTTCCTTGATACCAGGGCGGCGGACACTATCCCGTCCGTGTCGCCGTGGGTTATTACCGTACAATCCATGTCAGCGGAATGTGATCGGATATATTTATATTTTCCAGCCCGTCTATGTAGTAAAATATACTCTCTATAGAAAAAACTAAAATACCATGCCGCCATATTATGCCCTATGGCAGACAAATCCGAGTTCAGGAAGAGAATAGAGAGGTACGAGGGTACCCTGATCATAGGCGTTGCAGGCGACTCAGGCTCCGGAAAGACCACTTTCACCCGGGCCGTCCGCAGGCTGCTGGGCCCCGAGATCGTTTCCATGCTCACCCTGGACAGCTACCACACTGAGGATAGAAAGACGAGGAAGGAAACGGGCCACCTTCCCCTGGACCCGAAGATAAACGACCTCGAGCTTGCCGCAGGGCACGTTGCCGCCCTGAGGAAGGGGGAGAGTATAATGAAGCCCAACTACAACCACTCCACCGGTGAGTTCGACCCTCCCACCGAGTTCCGACCCACCAAGATAGTTATCGTGGAGGGCCTCCACACCTTCTTCACCACCGAACTGAGGAAGAACATCGATATGAGCATCTACGTGGACCCCCAGCGCGAGGTAAAGTGGGACTGGAAGATAAGGAGGGACGTGGACCAGAGGGACCACGACAAGGAGGAGGTCATAAAGGAGATACTCCTGAGGGAGCCCCTGTACAAGAAGTACATCGACGTGCAGAAGATATACGCCGACGTGATAATCAAGATATACAAGTCCGGTTTCCATAACCCGGACGGCGAGGTCTACTCCGTGCGGTTCATCCAAAGGCTCACCGACATGTCGCTGAGCAACATCGACCTGAACCTGGACATGTCCTCCATAATAAACAGCCCCAGGAAGCCCTTTTCCATCCGATACCGCAGCGATTACTACTACGGCCAGGAGGTGGCCGAGTTCACCATGGACGGTCTTCTGCACCATTACATCGTGGACGAGCTGGAGGAGAGGGTGAGGGAATACACCGGTTTCCCGGACAATCTGCTGTTCGATAAGGGCGAAGAATATATCAACACCATACAGTTCTCCCAGCTGCTGGTATGTTGGCGTTTCGTGGAGACCATGGACTGCATATTGAAAGAGGTGGAGAGCGCTAATCGGAGGCTGAAGGAACAGGCGGATCATGAGATCAAGGCATCTCTAAACAGGAAAGGTGATGAATAATGGACAGGATCAAGAGCGGGGTCTACGGACTAAACACGCTGATGGACGGCGGCATAAATGCCAGTTCCTCCACAGTGGTCATCGGGAGCAGCGGGGCCGGGAAGACCACAATGGCCATGCAGTTCCTGAGACGCGGCCTGGAATACGGCCAGGACGGCGTATATTTAACCCTGGACGAGCCCCCGGAGCAGCTGATCAGGGAGGCCCGGGAGATGGGCTGGACAGATATCACGGACTACATTGACGAGGACCTTTTGGTGTTCATCGACGCTTCCGGCAGGGAGTTCACCAAGTTCGTAAAGGAGGAGCTTGCCGATTTCGTGGAGGAGTGGAGAGGCGCGGACGCCAGGCTGGTGATCGATCCCCTTACCCCGGTGATATGGAGCGTTCACGACCCGGCGGATCAGAGGGACCTCATATCCTTTCTCCTCAGGCAGTGCAAGCGAATGGGAACGGTGGTGTGCACCCTGGAGGAGCACGGGACCCTTGGCAACCTCTCCGGGCCGGAGACCATAACGCCAATGTATCTCAGCGACAATGTGATCCACCTGCGCTACGTTGCCACCAACGACCTTTTCAACAGGGAGATCAAGGTGGTGAAATCAAGGAGCAGCCGACATTCCAGGGTTTATCACCCCTACGAGATAGTCAAGGGCGCCGGCATCATCATCAAATCCGTAAGCACCGAAATGGGTAAAAAGGACCGGGTCAAAGGCCTGAAAAAGTCGTTCAAGACCAGGGTGGCCAAGCTTCCCAAGGCCGTTAGGACCGGCAAGGCCCCCCAGATAAAGAGGATCGCCAGGATGCTGGATACCATGGAGCACGAGCCTTCCAAGGATATAGACAACGGGGAGTTCATCGAGCTTGCGCTCAGGGAATACGAAATCGTTTAGTGAGTGCGCATGAAAAGAAAAAAGGTAGGAGTAAGCTTGAGGAAGAGCCTCCGGAAGTCCACCTCCAGGGACGTCATAGACGAGATGGAGGAGGGCAGGAAGGAGTCCGTTCTAATGAACCCGGTAAGGCTCCGTGTTTTTGAAAAGGTGTGCGAGATGCCCTGCATAACGGCCTCGGTGCTGTCCCGGGCCCTGGGTTTCAGCATATCCACCGCCGAATGGCATTTGGACAAGCTCGCCGGGGCAAATTACGTGGCCTGCCAAAAGGGTGAGAAGATGGTGGGCTACTCTGCCCGCGGCCAGATAACCGGTGATGAATTGGATGGCTTCAACGCCGTGAACCAGAGCGAGGCCGCCAGGGCGGTGTTCGAGTTCGTGTTCGGGGAACCGGGTCGCGGACTGAAAGATATCTCAAGGGAGACCAACCTCGGCTACCAGTCGGTGCGCTGGCACGTCACCTCCCTCAGCGAGGGCGGGGTGGTGGAGGTGATAAAGGACGGGCGCGGCAAGAGGCTTTTCCCCAACCGTTCGTGGAAGGGAAAGGAGGAGAACAGGGAAAGGTCCAAACTGTTCCGCAAATCGCTGGTA
>CAZUZU010000031.1:4051-21093 GCA_964624865.1 uncultured archaeon | reverse complement strand
CCCCGCCATAGTCTGGGGTACCATCGACGATATGGCACATTCCCCCAATGAATATGCCAAGGTTGAGAACCTTGTAATGGACGCTAAGACGCTTGCCGCCTTTTATATGATATAGACGAGGATATGGGTGAACTAAATGACCGAGTTCGCAATAACGGTAAGGATCAAGGGGGAAAGGACCCTAAAAGGCCTGGAAGAGGCATTGCATTGCCTTAACGACATGGGCAAGGAACCGTTCGTTACCCCGATGGTCAAGGACATGATCGAGGCTGAAGATTTTTCCTCCGATTATCGTGTGGCCCGTCTTGGGGATATGGAATCCGAGGGAGCTGATTATCTCGTATCGATAGGAGGTGACGGCACGCTTCTCCATGCGCTCCAGAGGTCGAACCTACCCGTGCTGGGCATAAACTGCGGCGGTGTGGGTTACCTTACCGAGCTGGAGCCGAAGAATATCAAAGAGGCCTTGACCAGGGTCAATGAAGGCAGGATATTCATAGAGGAAAGGACCAGGTTGAAGGTGGAGGTTAACGGGGAAAGATTGTTCGACTGTACAAACGAGGCTGTCGTGCACACGTCCAAGATATCCAAGATACAAAAATTCGGCATCAAAGTGAATGATAAGGACCTCATCGATCTGAGGGCGGACGGTATCATAGTATCCACGCCGACAGGTTCCACTTGTTATGCAATGAGCGTGGGAGGGCCCATCGTATTCCCGGACGTGAATGCCTTCATCATCGCGCCCATTGCTCCCTTCAAGCTCTCTTCGAGGCCGATAATGGTTTCCAGCAATGCCCCTATCGAGATATCGATCATCAAGGAAAAAAGGCCCGGCCTCCTGGTGCTGGACGGTCAATGGGAAGAGAAGATCGATATTCAGGACAAGGTGCTCCTGTCCAAGTCGGAGAACCCCGCCAGGTTTGTCCGGTTCGGTAAAGGCAATAGGAACATGTTCGAGAAGATACAGATATGAAACCTAAACCGGGGAGATATAAAACTATATATGTAGGTGTACATTAATGTATTGCCGTAAGGGATGGTAAATGGAAGAAGAAAGGACTCTGAAGATCAAGATGGGTCTTTTAGGCGACCCTGCGGTGGGTAAGACCTCACTAATTCGAAGGTACGTCATAGATAGATTCGACGACCGCTATATATCGACCATAGGAAGCAAGGTCACCAAAAAGAATATCCATCTCAAACTCAAGGATAAAAAGATAAACATGACCCTAATGATATGGGACATGTTGGGTCAGAGCGATTTCAAGAATGTTCTTACCGGAGCGATATCCGGAATGAAGGGTGCTATGATAGTATGCGATCTGACCCGAAAGGAAACCCTGGAACACATGGAGGATTGGATTCATCAATTATATTCCAATGCGGGCCCCCAGCCAATGGTTTTACTGGCCAACAAATCCGACCTGGAGGCCGATTACCAGTTCGGAGAAGAGGAGGTAAAGGCCCTTGCCGATTACTACAAGGCCCCTTACTTCATAACATCCGCAAAAACCGGGGATCACGTGGACGAATCGTTCATGGCCATAGCCCGGGAGATGGCCCTGGTACACATAGGCGTCAAGAAATTAAAACTACCAGAGGCCATGGATGGGGAGGGGAGGCCGTCAAGACCAAATATATCCGTGGATGATATAGAAAACTTTACCGATCTGGTGGATTATATAATAGCCCGGTTCTGTACCGTCATGGGCGGACAGGATTTTGCCATGCCAATAATAAGACAGCAGTTCAAGATAGCCGGTTTGGACCCTCAAGACCCCGCCCTGGATGAGATAGAATCAGTGATGGACGCCCTGGTCAAGATAGTTAGGGATTTCAAGGGTGATGAGCAAAGCGAAGATATAAACCAGGACTTTGTGGATGCATTAAATAAGGTAAAGAGATGATCTGTCATTGCCGTTTGTGTCGGTGGCGGGGTTTGGGTATGGGATTTATAAAAACATATAATAATGAGCTTCTGATATGGTGTGATGGTGAACTAGGATGAAGCTTTACCCATTGCTTTCGCACGCAGGATTGTTGGATTTCTTCCGAAGAAAGAAGAAGGAGCCGGAACCAGAGGAATTCGAACCAGAACCTCCCCTGCCGGTGGAGGATGAAAGAAAGGAGCTTCCCGAATGGCTGAAATTCGATGCGGACATGACCTTCGAGGGGGGCGGGATAAAGATAATGGTAACCCTAAGCAACGAAGGAACAGAGCTAATAGGTAAACCCATTATCTCGGTCACTGTCTCTCCCAGGTTGTTCAAGGTGCCCCAAGAAAGCTTTGAGGAGATGGACCTGGAGCCGGGCCAGACAATGAAGGCCGAGTTCCATCTCACCCCTGTTGGCGAGGTCAGCAAGTACAGTCCGAAGGTGGAGGTTGAATATTTCGATTTTACTTTAAGGGAAAGGGTTGGGTATACATTGGATCTCGAGCCCATAATATTCGATGACGAATTCAATGTGGTTCCCTATGGTATGGGTCAGGACGAGTTCAGGGTATTCTCGGGCCAGAGGTCTCCTCTGGAGGTGGAGACGGATGAGCTTTATACCGACCCTAAGAAACTCTTCGAATCCATTTCGGAGAATTTGGACCAGGCAAAGTTCAATGTTATCGAGCCCCAGATGATAGCCCCCGAGGTCTACCGTGCAGTGGGTCAATTCACTTGCAAGGACCAGGACGGGGACCCCTATGGCGTGGGGATACAAGTCATCGGCAAGAACGGAGTAAGCAGATTACTGCTTAGAATATGGACCGATGGCAGCCGGGGCCTGATCCTAAGAAAGCTTCTGGTCAGATTGATAGACAATATTTACCCGATATCCAATCATATCGTTAGTGAATAGCTAACCCGAGTGGCGAGTCATGTCCATCTTACCCGGACTTAAAAAGATATCCGTGGCGGACGTCGCCACTATCATGAACGGGATATGCGGCCTCCTGGCCCTGGTATTCCTGTATCTTCATGCCCCTGACATTACCTGGGCCTCGGGCTTGATACTGCTGGGCCTGGTTTTCGACGGTGCCGACGGATATCTGGCCCGCAGATTCGGCACCAAACATGATCTGGGTCGATACCTGGATTCCCTTTCCGATTCGATTACTTTCGGAGCCGCTCCCTCCTTACTGGTCTTCGTCCATTATTATTCACGCGGATACGGTCACCTCTCACAGTATCTGAACATCGCCGTGGTAGGCGCTTCTTTGTTGATAATAGTGTTTTCATGGGTTAGATTGTATAAGTTCACCATCGAAGGCTACAAGTACCAAGGTTTCTACGGTCTGGCCACACCGGTTGTGACATTCTTTGTTATTGTGGTCTCACATATCCTGACCCCGGATGCCATTATCCACGTTCTTTTTGCACTTCCCATGATATATCTCGCGTCGATACTTATGGTCTTCCATAGGGTAAGATATCCCAAAATAAGGGGGAGACTTGCCTACGTAACGGCCTTGGGTGTGGTTCTCGCCTTGATCATCCTTCAGTGGGCCAAGGCAACCTTCGATGCGCTGTCCGTGTTCTTGTTGTACCGGGCAATAACCTACATGGCCCTGGGCATCATAATTATGTATGTCTTCGTTTCGCCGATATACGTAAAGTTTGGCCTGAAGTCAGTGTAGTGCATGTTAAAAAAAAGGAGATGTGAAAAATGGCAGATAATTCCGTTACAATAATGGAGATAAGGAAAAAGGTCAAGGATTTCGTTAAGGACAGGGAATGGGAGCGTTTCCACACGCCAAGGAACATAGCCGAATCCGTTGTTTTGGAATCGGCCGAGCTGCTGGAGATATTTCAATGGGGTTTGGAGGACGGCACATCCATGGAAACCAAAAAAAGGATCGAAGAGGAAGTGGCGGATATATTCATCTACCTTTTAAATCTCTGTAATGCTCTGGACATGGACCTTTCCGATGCGGCACTGGCTAAGATAAGGAAGAACGAATCCAAGTATCCCGTGTCCAGGTACCGGGGGAAGGCTCGATATGAAGATTGAAGGTCCAGGCAAGGTGCTGTTTATAGCATGTGGGGCCTTGGCTTCTTATGTTCTAATTTCCTTGGTATTGAACTTGCCGCTTTTCTCTTATCCAGAGGGTCCTTGGCTGCACGAGTTGCGGGTTTTCATATCCTTCATGGCGGTGCCTTGTCTGATATTGTTCGCCCTGGATGGCGCGATTTCCCCCCTTTACGCAGGTAGACCGGAATTCTTGCTCGGTCTTTCGTTATATCTTTGCTTCATTCCTTTAATATTGCTTCTCTTCCCCACCAATTCCTTCCTCGGCCGCCGTCAGCCCCTCGGAGTCCTGGTTTTGGCCCTGCTCTCTTTAATGAACGTGGTCCCCGTTGACTTCTTCACCAAGAGGATAGTTCAATGGGAGATACATCTAAAATACGGCCATGTCCCGGCGGTATTGCTCTCCGTCGCAGTGTGGATACTTGGCCATTATATGGAGATTGTTTATCTCGCCTCGGTGGGGGACATGGCATCCTCCCTGTTGTTCATCGCTGTAACCGGGCTGGCCACGGCCCTGCTCTATCAGGTAACCAAGGATGTCAGCGGCCAAATGGCCGGTCATTTGCTAATAAATATAGTGTTTCTTCTACTGTGGTGAATTTATATTTTATCGTGTTGGGCTTTCGATGAACTCCTTGACCATCTCGCTCGCGTCCCCTATCAAGGGCTTGCCGTGAGAGGGCAGCATGATATAGTACCTTAGGTCTCGAAGCCTGTAAAGGCTTTTCCAATATGTTTGAGGGTCGGTGGAAAAGGCCTCGGGTGCATTGTAGACCTCCTTGCCGTTGTAACGGAGAGCGTCCCCTGCAAAAAGTATCCCCCTTTTCTTGTCCAGCAGGCAAATGCTGCCCATGGTATGTCCAGGTGTGTGTATCACCCTTAGCCCGTTAATGACGTCCCCGTGCTTCAGGGTAATGTCTACTTCCGCCGGTCTGGTTTTGATCAGGGCCCCCATGATCTTCATGCTCACGCTTCGTGGTGCGAACTTACTCGTGCCTTGGATATAATCCCTATCTGCTTGATGTGCGGCCACCTTTGCCCCGGTCTCCACAGCTAATGCCCTTAATCCCTTAGTGTGGTCCCAATGATGATGGGTTACGATAATCTTCTTCACATCGTCCGGTTTATTGCCCAGTTCTTGGATATGGCGAGTTATCTTTTTCGGGTTATTTCGCGTTCCCGCATCGATAAGGATCAGGCCGTTATCTTGGATTAGGAAGACGTTTACTATTTTCCCTGAAATTATATGAACTCCCGGTACGATCTCCATATAGCTACAATAATCGGAAAGGATTAATTAAAGTTACCGGATTCGCGCTTTCTCAGCTTTTTATATAATATGTCATACCAAATATTTATATCATAAAGATTTATTTATAGTGTTAAGGTGAATGGTAATGTCAAACAATGGTCTTTATAGGTCGTTAGCCGCTTTACTATTGATGTCCCTGTTCGTTCTCGGAGCCTTCGTGTCATTATTGGGCCCGGAACGGAATACTGAGATCATTTCTCGATCGGAATACGATTCCGGCGAGAAAGTTGTGGGTTTCGGAAACCGGAGCATCACCAAGACAAAGTATATCAATGACACCTCCGAGCCATTCAAGTACGGGGATAACCTGATCATCGAGGGCAACGGCAAGTTAATTATGCGGAACGCCCAGTTAGAAATGCTCAACGACGAGGATTTTCAATATAACATCATGATAAAGGATTCCGGCGTTCTTGAAATGAAGAACTCGGAGATTTTCTGTCAACACAGGTTACATTTTAACATCACGGATCAGGGAAGATTGATCATGACAGACGGTTCGCTGTTGAATTTCGGGGGCAGCGTTCATATAGACGCGAAGGAGGTTTTTTTAGAGGATTCCCGGATCGGCCAATCATCAAATAAACCCGGGATTGACATCAATGTGAATCACCTTACCTTGTGGGGCTCCCAGTTGGAGGGAATGGGAGATCTTTCCTTTTTCGTACCGCCAGGTATGAAGAATGACGATAACAACAATAATGATTATTTTTCGATCATCGATTCTTCGATATCTACCACCACGAGCAGGCTTCACATAGGGACAGAGGATTATCCGGTGGGGCCCACCGTCCAGCCCTTGGAGGTCATAAACTCCACTGTTCCCGAGCTTTATCCCATGAACAACGAGACGGTCGTTTACATATATCGATGGCTGAACATACATACCCGGGACGGCGCCGGGATTCCTGTTGGGGGATGCGAGGTCAATTACAAGTATCACGAGCTTGGCCTGGAGAACCTTCCACCCATCGAACCTCCGAGCATGAACGTTCAGGAATACCTTGGCCTTACCGACCCCTCGGATTACAATGTTACCACGGGCTCGGGTTTGTCAAAGATCGCAATGATCAGCGATACCATCTCGGAAGAAATCAAGGGAGGCGATCCTTATTTCGTAGGAAATTATGACGTTTTCGTCGAGTACGATGATCAGTACAGTTCAAAGACCTACAACAACACCGCCATAGTGGTTCTGCACGATTTCCCAACCGGCGGCGGAGATTCGGCTTCCCCCTCCAACCACAATGTTACCTTTTCCAAGGTCTTGATACCTCCCGACACCACATTTTACAAGCAAAAGACCGGGACCGGGTTCGATATTACGGAGGAAAAGATAGTACAATCCGATGTCCCCTCGGATGGAAATATCAAGATATCTGGTGACGGTGAGTTGAAGGTAATAGATTCCGTTTTAACACTGGCCCAGAACAAGGATGCTCGATACTATATCCTAATAACGGATAACGGTAAGCTGGAATTGGACGGCTCCAAGATTGAGAGTCAGTTCCCGGTTAATGTATATATATATGATAATGCACAGCTGATAATAAAAAACGCAAATAATGACATGTCCATGAACCTCAATACCGTGGGGGCCAGGGGGAACACCCGGATACAGATCGAGAACAGCGAGATCACAAGCAATATCAATACCCAGGGCTCGGAAACCGTGATCAAGGGATCTTCTTTGAGTCCCACAAAGAATGCCGGGGACAACATGGACAAGTTGGTATTTACCTACAAGACCTATATGATCTTCGATGACAATAATCTGGAAATATCGGGTTCTGAAATAGATTGCAGCAACGGGTTCATATCCTTTGACCTTATCGGAGAGCATTACGATACGATCGACATAAAGAACAGCGTTATAAAGGGCAAGAACGAGGCCGGTTCTCTCCTGGTGACCTGGAGCAAGATCACGGTTGAGAACACCACCTTGGACAACCTTGCCCTGGACAAAGGGGCCTTGGCGGTGATCACCAATGTCAACTCCCCAGGTGGAGGAGAGCTTGTACCGAACATTAGGGATACCAATTCCACGGTAAAGAAGTACTGGTGGTTCACGGTCAATGTCACGGACAAGAACGGGGCACCCGTGGGCGGCCTGGAGAGGGAGGACGAGGCCTTCGTAAAGATATCCCCCGAGGAGCAGAATGACTATAGCACCGTTGCCACCGAACAGCTCGATTCCAACGGCCAGGCCCATTTCTGGGCCCTGTCAAATATCACTACCAAGGACGAGGGGGACAGCTTCTACGGCAGGTATAAGATAGAAGCCACGTTCAAGGAGAGCAGCGAGGATATCATGGAGAAGAGCACGGTTGTATCCGTTAACAGAAAAATGACAGTTGACATATCTTTCGACAGGGCCCCCGAACTACACATCGACGATATATACATCAGCCGGAAGGTGTATGTGGGGGAGCCGATCACCATTGATGTGTATCTCCACAATTACGGGGATATGGCAGCTACCTATGTGTCTGTTGAGTTCTACAGTGACGGTGAGATGTTCGAAAGCACATTGCTAAACACTGTGCCCGTGACCACGGACCCGGACAGGCCTACCTTGAGCCAAGGCATATGGGAGCCTACAAAGAGCGGCGGTCACGATCTGGAGGTACGGGTTGACAGCGAGAACTACAATGTCACCGACGGACTGCAGATATTGGTGTACAGCGAGAGCGATAAGATCGTAAGGGTGAACGACACTATAGGAGGACAAGAAAAGCCGGAGATATATGCCTCAAATATACTGGTGGAGGGAGGGGACGGCGGTGCTGTTCTCAATATTGACGGAATGGTCACCATTCAGCAGGAACATGACAGGCAGTATCAGACAACCGTGGTCCAGGACGGACAATTGAACATAGTGGGCGGGAAGCTCGTGTCCAATCACGCAATGGATATTTACCTGGAAGACGAGGCTGAACTTACCATAAAGGATTCAGTGGTCGATCTCAGCGGCGGGACCATAAAGACCACCTCGCTGGAATCTGTGAAGATCGTCATAGAAAATTCGATCTTAAGGGCCGATCTCTCTTTGGTTGGTAATTCCCTTGATGTAAGGAACAGCAGGTTACTCGAGGCTGCGGATATCGAATGGAGCTTTGGGAACATCGAAATACACGATAGTATGGTATCCTTCGAAACCATGAACGTGCTCTGCACTTCGTTTAACTCGTCCGATTCCATGTTCGAGGAAAGGGTTCCGTTCAAGGGGCACACTGAGGCACACCTAACCAACGTATCCGACTTTGATTTCTCGGAGTCAAAGAAGGGCGAGAGGGACGAGATGGCGGATTTCTACTATTCGGTCAATGATTTCGAATATAATATGTCGGGCTCGGCCAAGCTCACATCATACTGGTGGCTGAACGTCGAGGCCTACGACGCCCTCTCTATGCCCGTATCCGGTGCCGAGGCAAAGGTGCTTGACAAGGACACAGGAGGACCGGCCTCCCAGGAAAAATGTATGGCGTATGACCCGGCAACCGGACAGTTGGTGAGCAAGTCGTTCATCCATTCCAATGAGGAAGGAAGGGCCAGATTCAGATTGAGGTCCAGTATCGAGACCGCGGACACATTGGATTCGTCCCCGAACTACGATGTTATGATCACTGCCAAGGATGAGAATACGGGCAATTGGCTCACTCCCGTTACCAAAGAAGTTACTGTCCTGGAGTCAAACGATCTTGCGGTGTTCAACTTCACGGAAGTGCTGAGAAAACCGACCAGTTATCAAGTGATAATAAGAGTCGGATCCACCGATTATAACATGGGAGACGAGGTAAATCTAAGCGTGGCCAGCGGTGATAGTCTAACCCTTTCCATATCGGTGATAAGGGTATATAACGGACAGTCCCATGGATATGCCAGTGAGGCCCGGGTGAACGTTACTCTGATTGGCGGGGAGACCAGATTCGAACGGACTGATCAGTGGGGGAACCTGACCTACAATCTAAAGTCACCCAAACAAAGCGGGACTTATCGGGTGATATTCAAGGTCACGGAGGAAGACAACGAGGATGCGGAGATATCCAGGGAGATCAAGGTGACCGTAGAGCCCAAGAGCTCCCAATCCACCACACCGGAGGACCAGTCCTGGGTGGGCATTGCTATTGGCATCATTATCGTGGTCGTGGTTTTAATCATTGTCCTTGTGATGGTAATGAGATTGAGGCGGCAGAGGAAAGATATGTGGTATGACGAGGACGAGGAAATGGAAGAGGAGGACGAGGACGAGTTCTTTTGACCGGAAATGACATGGATTTATTGGCCATGAAACCTATGGATAAGTTGGTCCCCCTTCCCAACAAGCCCCTGCTCACAGTGGAAGATATGGAACCCGGCCTCATAGTTGGCGATCTCCATGTAGGAATAGAATATGAGTTGGGAGAACAGGGATTGATCACCTCAAAATTATCCGTCAAGTTGCTGCGGGAACTTACGGACATGATCAGGGAACTGCGGCCTAGAAATCTGTATCTTCTGGGCGATGTCAAACATACAATAACACATGGGAGAGGCCTAGAGCAGCGTTATCTGACCTCGTTCTTCCAGGATTTGCTGGACCTTGGGATCAACATATATGCCATACTTGGAAACCATGACGGAGGTCTTGATGCGATCCTACCCCCCCAAATACAGAGGGAAAAACATCTATGCATCTTGAACAACGAAGTACTTCTGACCCACGGCCATTCCCTGGTTGAAGATTACCGATCTTACGAATGTATCGTCATGGGCCACATCCATCCCGCGGTATACGTGGAGGGGCAGATAAAATCCTGTTGGTTAAAAACACCGAGAGGGATCAGCCCATCGGTGATAGTAATTCCCGCCTATAATCCCTATGCGGGTTACATGGCCCTCAACAAAAAGACAGGGGGTAGGCGGTCCCCCCTGCTCAAGGAAATTGATATGGGTGAGATGGAAGCATATCTTCCCAACGGATTTTATTTGGGTAAAGTAGGGGATATATCGGGAAATATCTCAGGAAATATGTCCATTGATTGAGAAAGAGATATTAAGAACGAGATCGAAATCAGATGTTCAGGTATTTAATGTCGTCACCAACGCTCTGGGCGAACTTGATGAGCCATTTCTTTTGGGTATCGGTAAGTTTCTTGGGTACATAGAGGCTCACCTTAACGTGCTGGTCTCCCCTGGCACCGGTGCGAATATCGGGAACCCCCTTCTTTTTCAATCGAAATATGGTCCCTGGCTGGGTCCCGGTTGGTATCCTCATCCTTGCGGTTCCTTCCAACGTGGGCACCTCTATCTCGGCACCGAGGCATGCCTGGGGAAACGAGATTTGTACGTCGCAGGTAATATCGTTACCATGCCTTTCGAATATCTCGTGCTCCCTCACGTGAACAACGATATATAGATCTCCCGGCGGTCCGCCGTGCATTCCCGGTGCACCTTTGTTCTTGATCCTCAGAGTGGAGCCTTCGTCAACTCCGGCCGGCACTTTGACCAATATCCTGCGTATCTTCTGTATCTGGCCAGCCCCGTTGCATTGGTAACACTTTGTCATGTATGTCCTGCCCGTACCGTTGCATTCACTGCAGTTTACATATTTATTGACGAGATTACCACTGGAGTCCCTTGCGGTCACCCTGACCTTTCCGCTACCCCTGCAGTTCTGACATGCCTGGGGAACGTTTCCCCTTATCTTTCCGCTGCCTCCGCAAACCGTGCACAGGTCGAATTGAGGTATGTCTATCTCGGTTTCCAGACCGAAGACGGAGTCCTCGAAGGACACCTCGAGATCGTATCTAAGGTCTGATCCAGGCTGGGGCGGACTTCTCTCCTGTCTGTATACCGGTGCGCCCCTGTCAGTAACGATCCTATATATGTCGTCGAATCCCTTGGTGCTGAAAACATCGTCGCCGCTGGGCGCCTCTCCGGCAGGTTTTGTGCTCTCATAGGTGTGGGTGCCGTACGATGAAAAGTTAGCGGTACCGGAGTTGGGATTGCCGGGTCGAGACTGAGCACCTTGGTTCGGAGTATAGGACGGGCGCGCCTGGGCGGTTGAACCTCCGAATGCCTTCTTATCGAAATTGCCCCTTTCTTCCGGATCGCTTAGTATCTCATAGGCTTCCTTTACTTCCTTGAACTTGTCCGCAGCTGATTTATCTCCGGGATTCACGTCAGGATGAAACTTTCTCGCCAGTCTTCTATAGGCTTTCTTTATCTCCTTTCCTGTTGCGGATCTGGAAACGCCAAGTATGTCATAGTAGTTCTTTGCCATGGCCTTCTCCTTTCAGCTCATATTCTATGATGAGTATATAATGATTTTGTTTGATTTACTTCTTTGGTTTAATGGTGCCAGAGAATCCGCATTCGGGGCATTCCGCCCGTACCGGTTCGTCGCTCTTCTCCACTTCCACCATTGTTCCGCATTTGGGGCACTTTATCTTCACGTGGTCCTTATCTTTCCCTTTATCTCCCTTATCCTCTTTTTTACCCTTTTTCTTTCCTTTCGCCTTGTCTTCCCCTTCGTCTTCACCGTCCGCCTTTTTCTTCTTTGCTTTCTTTTTCTTCCCCTCTTCCTTCTCCTTTCCCTTTCCTTTTTTCTTCTTTGCTTTCTTTTTATCTTTCTTCTCTTCTTTTTTCGGTTTAATGGTCCCGGAGAATCCGCATTCTGAGCATTCCGCCCGCACCGGTTCGTCGCTCTTCTCCACTTCCACCATTGTTCCGCATTTGGGGCACTTTATCTTCACGTGGTCCTTCTCCTCCCCTTTGTCCTTCTCTTCTTCACCGCCCTCGGTTTTTCCCGGTGCTTCTATGACTTCCTTTTTCTCTTTCTTCTTGTCTTTTTCCTTTTTCTTCCCCTTGTCCTTTTTCTCTTTCTTTTCCTCTTTTATCTCACCGGCTTCTTCCCTTTCCTCTACTCCTGGTTTTTTCTCCGCTCTGGTCTTAAGGGTAGCCGAGAACCCGCATTCTGGACAGGAGACCTCGATAGGTCTTTCCGGTGACTCCACCAACACGACCTTCTCGCATTTCGGACATTTCAATTTCTCGGGCTGATATTCATCGCCCGATGGGGCCCCCAGTTCTTCCTCTTGGTCTATTCGTACCCGGGTATACAGGTCTGTGAACAGTTCGTTGGCTATTATCGACAGGTCCTCCTTGTACCTTTTAATCTTCTTGTAATCCTTGGATTCTAGTGCCTTCTCCAGCTTTTTCATTGTCTTCTTCGCTTCCTTAACCCTATCCTCCTCCAATTTCTCAGTGGCTTCCTCGATACCGTGCTTGGTGCTGTACATCAGACCTTCGGCCTCGTTGATAAGTTCCGCCCTCTTCTTTTTCTTTCTATCTTCCTTGCGGTACATGTCGGCGTCTTCAACCATCTTCTGTATATCCTTTTCCTTGAGGTTCGATGAACCGGTGATTGTGATCCTTTGCTCCCTACCGGTACCCAGGTCCTTGGCGCTTACATGGACAATGCCGTTGGCGTCTATATCGAACTTGACCTCTATCTGTGGTATGCCCCTGGGGGCGGGTGGGATGCCGATGAGGTGGAACTTGCCCAGGTCGCGGTTGTCCTTGGCCATGCTCCTTTCCCCCTGTAGAACGTGGACTTCCACCGTTGTCTGGTTGTCCATCGAGGTGGTGAATATCTGGGTCTTGGTACAAGGGATAGTGGTGTTTCTCGGGATGATCGAGGTGGAAAGTCCTCCCGCGGTCTCCAACCCCAAGGTCAGCGGAGTTACATCCAATAAGAGCACGTCCTTTACCTCTCCCGCCAGTATCCCGCCCTGGATCGCCGCGCCCATGGCCACGGCCTCGTCCGGGTTGATGGTTTTGCTCGGAGCTCTACCGAACAATTCCTTGACCTTCTTTTGTACCAGAGGTATTCTGGTGGAACCACCGACCAAGAGTATCTGGTCAATATCCTTGGGTTTCATCTTGGCGTCCTTCAGAGCGTTCTTCATCGGTTTTACGGTTTTTTCTATATGATCCCTTATCATGTCCTCGAACTTTGCTCTGGATATTACTTTCTCAAGATGCTTGGGTCCGGAATCGTCCGCAGTGATAAAGGGAAGTGAAATGGTAGTGGATGTAACGTTGCTCAGCTCTATCTTCGCTTTTTCAGCGGCCTCCTTTAATCTCTGTACCGCGCTGCTGTCTTCACTGAGGTCAACGTCCTCTTCGTCTTTGAATTCCTCTATGATATAGTCCATCAGCACCTGATCAAGGTCGTCCCCGCCCAGCATGTTGTTTCCGCTGGTCGCCCTTACTTCGAACACCCCTTCACCTATTTCCAATATGGATACGTCAAACGTTCCTCCTCCAAAGTCATAGACAAGGATTCTCATCTCTTCTTCCTTGTCCAGGCCGTAGGCCAGACACGAGGCCGTAGGCTCGTTGATGATCCTCATAACCTCTAATCCTGATATCCTTCCTGCGTCCTTTGTTGCTTGTCTTTGGGGATCCTCGAAGTATGCGGGACAGGTGATCACCGCCTTCTCCACCTCCTCGCCCAGGTACGCTTCGGCATCGGTCTTCAATTTCTCAAGTATCATTGCCGAAACCTCTTCCGGCGTGTAGTCGCTGCCGTCCACCTCCACCTTTTCCCTGGAACCCATCTCCCTTTTAATGGATCTTACAGTTTTTTCCGGGTGGAGAATGGCCTGCCTTTTCGCCATTTCTCCCACGATCCTATCTCCTTCCTCTGAGAAATAGACCACCGACGGGGTGGTTCTTGCCCCTTCCGCATTGGGGATGATTGTGGCTTCGCCTCCCTCCATGACGGCCATGCATGAATTCGTAGTGCCAAGGTCGATTCCTATAATCTTTGCCATTTCCATTCACCTTTTTCAAAATAGTAAACTTGTCCGCAAATAAAAAAGTTTCTATATCTATTGCAAATTTAATGGTTTTGCCAAGGATGTGAAAGAGCCTTGATTTTTTCAGATCACGAAAACAGCGGCGGCTATGACAGTTGTCCAACCCCCGTCCTTCCGTCCTTCGGCGGATTGGCAGATATTGGAGGTACGGATGATCTTACCCGAGGCCTGGTATATCTGTTTTCTCTCGTTCCAGGCCGTCTCCGGGTCAAATTCAATACCCAAAGTGGTCGCCAACATGGTGGCCGCCAGGTCCTCGGCATACTCGCCCGATCTCTTTGCCGTTTCGCCATAGCCGTGGTGCTCGGACAGGTATCCGTATCCGTCCTTGTTCGCGGGTTTTGCCACTCCTATTGCGGCTGAGACGAGCCTCCTGGGCTCATTGGTGGAGGTCTCGGCCATGACCACGTGAAGTATCTGGCCAGGTTTCAACATCTCCATCCCGGTCTTCTTGGATACGCTCTTGCAGTGGGGGGGTAATATACTTGAGACCTTAACCAGATTGTACTTCTCTATGTTCGCTTTTCTCAAGGCCTGCTCGAAGGATGCCAGCTTATCCTTGTGCGCGCCCACTCCCTTGGTCAGAAAAACCATCTTGGGTATCATTGGTTCACCTCCTTCAACATCTTAGAGTATCTTTTTTCCTTTCTTTTCTTCCAATTTCTCTTGTGATAAACATAACTTGCTAAAATAGGGAATGCAATGGTGGCTTCCGAGAACACCATCTGTTCATAGATGTCGTCAACCTTACCCCAGGAATGGGCTTCCTTGAGTGTGGAGCCGGAAAGGCCGCCGTCCCTAGCGTCGGCAACCGTAATCTGGACTGCATACTTGTGCATTCCGGAATCACGGCCAAGTATGTCCGCCCCGACCGTGATGTCCTGGGCAAAGTTTTTAGGCACCCCTCCCCCTATCATAACCAGACCGGTTTCTCTTGCAGCTATCTTTATTCGGATGAGGTCAAGGAAATCACGTGCGCTGTCAATGGTCACCTTTGCTCCCTTCCTCCTCTTATGTTGGTGGTAAGCAAGACCAAAACCCGCGGATGAATCTGTAAAGGCGGGAACAAATATCGGTACCTTCTTTTCATAGCACTCTAGGATCATAGAACCCTCTCCCTTACCCTTTTCCTTTAGATATCGCCCCATCTCCTCGATGAATTCCTGGGATGAATATGACCTCGGTTCAAGGCTGTCCGCAAGCTCCGCCACTGTCATGTCGCAGGTCCTTAGGTCCTCTTCGTTGATGAAGGTATCGTATATCCGGTCTATCATGTTCAATCGTAACATCTCGTCATCGATGATATGGGTGCCTGCGTAATGACTAAATCCCAGGGCCTCGAAGAAGTCCTGGTCCACCACAATGGCCCCGGTGGAGACCACGGCGTCCACCATATTGTGCCTGACCATGTCCTTTACCACGTGCTTGAGGCCTGCACTGAACAGGGAGCCTGCCAGGCAAAGGATGACTGAGCAATTCGGGTCCGAGAGCATCCTGTCGTATATCTTGCAGGCCGTGGCCAGATTTCTTGCCTGGAAGGACATTCGGGAAAAGTTTTCGATAAGCTTACTGGGGTCAAAGGCTTTTATATCGATATGTTCGATCTCTCTCTTTAACAGCTCTTCTTTTTTCATATGATCGCCTCCTTGTTAATACCCTTTTTAACACCCAGGTGTTTATCCGACCAAGCTTCACTATTATGGGTGGATGAGAATATAAAACTTTCTACAAAAGACAAATTTTCATTATGGTCTGGTCATCGAATTTTCCTTGACTTTTGAATGGAGTTGGCAATCGGGAATAAGTTAGCTGTTGTTGACAAAAACCTTTTTTGCATGGATAATTTAAGGGGTGTCAGGATGATGAATATTAACAGGAGCCGCCTGGTGCTGTTGGTTGTTATTGTTCTCGGCATAATACTTCATATCATCGCGGCGGTCAATCACGATATATTGTACGACGGGGATGCCTATGTGGCAATGGGCCGCTCCTTTGCCGAGAGAGGTGAGTTCTACATGGAGTGGGGCACGTTGTGGCCTCCGGAATCCGACACCCCTGGTCACAGTCACTGGTGCGCACCCCTCTATCCTTTGTACCTGGCCATTTTCTATATCATCTTTGGCTATTCAGTTGAAATAACTGTTTTCGCTTCCCTGCTCTTATCTATAATGACATTAGGAACGGTTTATTTTGCTACCAGATCCCTTTTCAACGAGAGATATGCCTTGTATGCCACCGCCATTGCCGCCATGAACCCTCTCCTTGTCCTTTTGACCGCATATAACTTCTCGGAGAATATGGTTGTTCTCTTCTTCACGCTTGCCTTGTGGGCCATGATAAAGGGCATGAGGCAGGAGAGATATATGCTGTTGGCCGGATTGTTTGCAGGTTTAGGTTATCTTAGTCGGGCCAATGTCGGATACTTCTTCATCATCGCCGCACTAACGGGTATTGCCTGGAGATATAAGTTCATGGGCCTCTCCTTCCTGAAGAACAAGTATTACCTGGGGGCGGTGGGGATATTCGGTATGATATTCGCTATATGGACGGCTAGGAACCTCACCTTGTTCGGATTCCCAAACTGGGAGACCAATCCCATGATAACCGAGATAGTGGCCTATTCATTTGTCCGGCCCCTGTTCCTGTTATATGCGCTTGGCATGAAGCTCCTGCTTTTCTTTGTGGTGATAATTACCCTGGGGGCCTTCTTCATTCCCGAGCTTTCGCTAAAGAATATACTGAAGGACGAGGAGGGAAGCGGATACATGCTTGGTGTATCCCTTCCCATAGCCATTGCCACCCTGTTCATGGCCTCTTATCATGTTTGGCTGGTGGATCAC
>CAZUZU010000031.1:0-4041 GCA_964624865.1 uncultured archaeon | reverse complement strand
GATCACGGGTTTGACAAGTACATCTTCTGGGAGGAAGGGGCCAGATACGTGATAATATCCGAGATACCTCTTCTTTGGTTTATATTTCATAAGCATAGGGCGAAGGGTAGCCCCTCTATTTCACGGACAACCACCAAACGAAAATGGCTGATTTTTGTTTTCCTTGGAGCAGTGGCGGTTCTGGCCTTGCTGGCTGTCAATCCGTATCGTGGTGTTTTCATATTCGTGGCCCTGGCCTGTCTGTTTTTACACCTGGATATGAGAAAACGTCTGGCTGTTCTAATAGCCTTGCTTACTCTATCAAGCGTTTTGGTATCCATATCCACGGACCATCCGGGATATGTACGGGTGGCTCAGGACCTTAACGACATGGTGGAGGACAACGATACCCTTGCAGTTGATTTTGGAGAGGGCGGCGGCACCCTCTACCTCCTGTATCCGTATCTTGACAACCTTGATTCAAAACCTTTGAGGTATTACAGGGGGGTAAATACCACCTATATTATTTCAACGGTTGAGGTATCATATGCCTCGGCCGGCTACGAGTTATTGGGCACGTATGAGAGCGAAACGGGCCTTATGGGATTTCAAGGGGAGTTGCCGAGCATGAGCAGGCCTGGTGAGGTGAGGGCTAGGGCACACCTCTGGAAAAGAGTTTGAGGGATTATGCTAACTCTCAGCTTATAAAAAAATAAGTACTTGTAGCCGGTCAAAGATGCCAGTACTGGCTTAAGACCTCTTTAGTCTTATCAATGGCCTCTCCGCCCGTCTCGTGTTCGTCCCTGACCTCGATATGTTTCATGTCCATGTTAGTTCCCAGGGAATCTGCCACAATGCCGGCGGTCACCTCGGCAAGCGCCTCCAGGTCGTAACCTCCCTCTAGAAATGCGGCTGCCCTACCCTTGCAGAGTTCATCCGCCCTACCTAGGATGGATTTCATAAGGCTCAGGTATCCGTGGGAGGAAAGATTGAGTGTTGCCAGCGGGTCCCTGTAATGGCCGTCGGTTCCCAGGCTGATCAGTATCATGTCCGGTTTATAGTCTCTTAATATTGGATATATGATCTTATCGTAGGCGGCAAGGTATGATGAGTCGCCGGTGCCGGCCGGGAAAGGAATGTTGACCGTGTAGCCCTTGCCCTTCTCCTCTCCTACGGAATTATGAGGGCCAGTGCCGGGATATATGCCCCATTGATGTGCTGATATGTAGAGGACGTCATCTCTGGTCCTGAATAAATCCCAGGTGCCGTTGCCGTGATGCACGTCGATATCAACTATTGCTATCCTCTCCGCCCCGAGGTTCCTGATGGCGTGCTCCGCGCCCACTGCGATATTGTTGAAATAGCAGAAACCTCCGCTGTAATCCCGGCCGGAGTGATGCCCCGGCGGTCTTAACAAGGCCATGTTTTTCTCTTCGCCCTTATAGGCCCGGGTTACTGCCAGAATGCCAGTGTGGGATGCCAGTCCCCCCACATAGTAGGTTTCCTCTCCCTCCCTCTTGTAAGTATTCGGGTCCAGGTATCCCTTAGGCGCTGCTTTGACATAATTGATGTAATCAAGGTCATGGATCAGTCCCAGTTCTTCCGGAATGAGCTCGGGTCTTTCCTCCGGTACAATGACTTGATCGTACAACCCTTCCGCTTTAAGTTTCTCCACTATGGCCTTGAGTCTCTGTGGTGATTCGGGGTGAAAAGGGGTCTGGAACGGGATTTCGAACCTCGGGTGATAAAATAACTTCATTTCTATTACCTGGCTAATCTACCAGCATGGTGAGAGCGCCTACTATGATCCCAACCAGAACAACGCCTTCCAGAATCAGTGCCAGATGTGCATGGGGGCCCCACACATCGTCGTTGGTCATCTTGATCAACTTTGGGGGGTTAAGTAGAGTGGGCAGGGCCTTTCCGAAGTTCTTCCCTATCCATTTGAAGTTAACGTCCGGCGGTTTCTCTGGTATGTTCTTGTTCAGAGGTTTAACCTCGTAGGTATCGGACATGAGTACCACGATTATCATAATAACCGGCGAAATAATAAATCTTTCCGTTGCTTTTCTCTGAGAAATCCGCGAGTTGACCACATTCATGGATTGACAATTATATTGGCCAGTGATTCAACGGATCTAGTCCTCTTCCTCCTCCGTTTCCTCACGTTCTTCCAGCTCTTCTTCCTCGGCTTCCATTGACTGTTTTCTTCTTATATAGAAGACGGATACAAGTACCGCCAGGACGATAATAATACCGCCGATAATGGGCAAGAGATCAGGCCCCTGGTCCTTTTCTTTCTTTACCTCGGGAAGGTCTATTTCTATGCTCCTGGATACGCTTTCCTTGCCCTCGTTGTCCCGGGCCTTTATCATCACTGTCTTCCTGCCACCCACGTTCTCGGGTATCTCGTATTCCCAATGGTATTCGCCCTTGCCTTTGGCCTTTACCTCCGCTTCATCCCAGTTCTCGCCGTCTGTCGATATCAACACCTTGGGCGTCGATTGGAGCTCCACCACGCTGCCGCTCACCTCTCGGACCGTTTTATCGGTCTTCCCCTCCCCCCCTTCCTCTTGGCTTATGAATACGCTGGGCGGTGTATTGCTGGCGCTCTGATGATTGGCCCAGTAGTTCTTTAGGTAATCGTCCCAGAAAAGCTCCTGGGCCCAAGGTGTTTTATCGTAATTGGAGTCGTAGGGACTCCCCGGCCCGGGTAGGGGGTCGATCTCCCCGGGCAGTCTATCCCCGGTGGGGTAATATATGCCCAGGCTGTAGACGTTTGGATGGGCCTCACCGTGTGCCACGCCAACCGCAATAGCGGCCGCCTCCACCGCTGTTCTAACCTCCTTGGCCGCCTCTACCAGCATGTCGTTGAAAATAAGCTTGTCCCTGACGATATTGGTGGCCAGTTCGTGCAGGTCGTACATGGGGTAGATTGCGGCAAGGTCGATACCAGCAAATGCCGCCATGTCGTAGCTGTGGGTGGCCGCCCTAACAGCATTCAATTGGACGGCCTGCCCGCTTGGCGGCCATCCGGCTGTGGTAGCCAGTGCCATACCGAACTTCTCGGTTGCCTTCACAACCGCAGGGAACTCGTGCATGTCGTAGGCTGCCAGGGTTACCTTCAAAGCGTCATTCGGGTCTTCGTTCATATCTGTATATGATCTGATATATTCGTCAACCACCACTTCGGAAAGCTCTGCCGGGCTCATCTCGGGCTCGGCAGCCAGCGGGGCCAGGATCCTTTCGTAGGGCCAACCGTCACCCGGCTCGGTTGGGCCAGAGCCTATTGCTATATCGCAGTAGTCCATCATTGAATAGAAAACAGATACGCAACTCATCAGGCAAGCATCGTAACCCACCACGTCTATATTTCTTCCCAGGTGCTCCTTTATCCCATGCAATGCCTCGGAGATATTGTACATGTCCAGCCAGTCGTCGTCACTGTCATCATTCTCAGCCCCGTCGTCGAAACAGGCGCCAATAAAGGCCGCTCCATGGTCCCAGAGGTCAAGGAAGTAATGCTCCGCGGGATATTCGTCGGCTGCCCATGTCACAAAGTCTATCAGAGTCTGGGGGTCTCCCATGTTCGGCTCCCCCATGTCAATCATTTCCTCGGAGTCGTTGGCCCCTAGGTCGAGATCCTTGGTCACCCTGAACTTCTTCGCGCCTGTCCAGTCCCCTTTTGTAGTGTCGTAGCCTTCCGCCCGGTCCATCAACACCACGATGTTTACGTCCTTGGTGGAACCCACCGTCTTCATCTCTTGGATGTCCTCTATGCCCGCACCTTCCAGATTGTTGTCCGCGTCCAGGTACACCATGAAGGTCCAATCGGCAATCTCGTCCTGTTCGGGGTTCTGGGCCCGTATCGGGATAATTACCATGAAAATAGAGGTCAACAATAATGCTGCGAGCCCAAGGGATAATACCCTGGATAAGTTGGTATGCATACGCCGATCACCAAATACTAGTATGTTCCATCAAATATTTACGTTTTGTGGAGCAATATTGGACCCTTTTTATTTTCTTCGGGATTTAGTCACATTTCGTTTACCTCGTATT
>CAZUZU010000030.1:14429-21096 GCA_964624865.1 uncultured archaeon | reverse complement strand
GATCTGTGCCGCCAGATCGGAGTGGGGAAGACCTGAACCCGAAAATATCGGAAGCTTTTGGCCTCTTATCAGAGTGTTCATGCCGTCTATCGCACTCACCCCGGTCTGTATGAAATCCAAGGGATATGAGCGGGCGACCGGATTTATGGGTGCGCCGTTGATATCCCGCCTTTCATCTGGAATTATCTTCGGTCCGTTATCAATCGGTTCTCCAAAACCGCTGAAAATACGCCCGGTCATGTCTTCGCTGACTCCGAGCTCAATGCCCCGGCCCAGGAACCTGACCCTGGTTCCCTGGACATCTATGCCAGAGGTCCCCTCGAAAACTTGTACCAATGCCTTGGTAGATCTGGCCTCCAGCACCTTGGCCTTCCTGACCTCCTCGGAAGGGAGTTCGATCTCTACCAATTCATCGTACTTGACATTCGACACGTTCTCTACTAGCAGTAAGGGACCAGATATCTCACTCACTGTGAGATAGTTCTGAAGTACCATTTAAGCACCCCCTATTTCTTCTTGAACTCGGTATATCCACAGTTACCACAGGTGAAACGGTCTTTGTGCTCGGCCATGAAAGTGCCTTCACCACATCGAGGGCACCATCTTCTCTCCCTCTTGACCTTGTCTCCTTCCAATGTGTAATATTTTTCTTGTCCCATACCCAGACCTCCTACTCAGTTTCTTCTTTTGTTTCTTCCTTTTCCTCTCCCTTCGCCCCTTTTTCTTTAGCCTCTTCTTCCTTCTCCTCGCCGCCTTTATCCTCCTTTGACTCCTCTTCCCCTTTTTCTTCCTTCTCCCCGCCGCCTTCCGTTCCTTCGGCGGGGGCCTTCTTCTTCCCGGGGGCGTGCCGCTTCAAAGCGTAGGGTGCCTCTATG
Source organism: uncultured archaeon (assembly GCA_964624865.1). GTDB lineage: Archaea > Thermoplasmatota > Penumbrarchaeia > CAZUZU01 > CAZUZU01 > CAZUZU01. The sequence continues at coordinate 20,221 of CAZUZU010000030.1, read as the reverse complement.
GTCTTGACCTTTTCCATATTTTCGTACACCTTTGCATAGCCCCGGGTCTCGCTCTTACCATACTGGCTCCTCATGTAACCTATTATCACCATGTCCTTCTTGGACTTCATAGCTCCGGCGACCAGGGATCTAACGTCATCCCTTTGAGGGGTGGGTTCTCCTTCGTGCTTTATCGAGAAATTTAATTCGATGCGGCCTAGGATCCTGTTCTTTTTCTGGTTCAGTATCTCTATTTCCACGGACATCACCATTCCTGTTATTTCATCTTCATGTTGAGACTACATATTTTTTTTGTCTCCGTTATTCTCTTTCGATTGTAGACCTAAATCAGCCATGCCATATAATACCTTGTTCATCTTACCTTGAGCGCGTATTTACCGTTCTCCGTAATACCCATCGCCTTAGCAATGGCAGAGTTCTCGTAATCAAGGATTATCAGGTATCCCTGCCAGTTCTTTGAGACTTCCTCTCCGCATGAGGGACATTCATTCTCTTCGGTTATCATGCGACACTTCTTACAGGCCTTCAACACTTCCAATCACCTCATTTCTTTTTCTTTTTCTTCTTCTTCTTCTTGCTCGGAGGCTCGCCCTCTTCCTTGGCCTTTCTCTCCTCTTCAAGCCACTCCAGTTTACCCAGGCCGGGCTGCCTCATGGTTAACCCTATCTTGGAATCGCGGGGATTCCTTTCATTGATGCTCACCGCAACTATCCTTGCCCTGACCCTGTCTCCTTTCTTTAGGTCACGCTTGGTATCCTTCCCGACCAACCTCTCGTTCTTCATGTCCACGTTTATATGGTCGTCCATTATCTGGGAGATGTGGAGTAAGCCGTCCAGCGGTCCGAACCTAATGAAGGCTCCGAACTTCATGACATCTACGATAACGCCCTGCACCACCTCGTGTAGCTCCGGGCGGTATACCAGGGACTCAAAGACCACCTTTTGATAAACACCGCCATCACCGTGGACGATGATTCCATCTCCGATCGTGTTGACATTCCTTATCACCAGTATCAGGTCGCCGTGAGTATCGATCATGCCTTCGTAGTTCTCCTTTGCCAATGGCTCGATGATTTCCGTGATCTCAGCTGATAATCTGTCGGGGGGAACCCGAATATACCTTTCCATACCTATGAGTTTATACATGCACAATCCTCCGTTATAATCCTATCTTGTCCTTCAGGCCGTCGACCAGATCCAGTTTTTCCCAGGTGAACTCCGGTTCGTCGCGTCCGAAATGGCCGTAGGCCGCTGTCTTCCGATATATGGGACGTAGCAAGTCCAATTTATCGATTATTGCCCTTGGCCTAAGGTCCACCAGTTCCTGCATGGCCTTCTCTATATTCTCTTCAGGAACAGCATTGGTGCCAAAGGTGTCCACCATGAAACTCACCGGTTTGGGATATCCTATGGCATAGGCGATCTGAACCTCGCATCTTTCCGCGGCACCCGCGGCCACGATATTCTTGGATATCCATCTGGCCGCATACGAGGCCGATCTATCCACCTTGGACGGGTCCTTGCCGGAGAAACAGCCTCCGCCGTGGCTGCCCACGCCGCCGTAGGTGTCGACTATTATCTTTCGCCCGGTAAGCCCGGTATCGGCAGCGGGACCGCCGAGAATGAACTTGCCTGTCTCATTTATGTAAATGTCAGTCTTTTCATCAATCCACTTGGAAGGCACAGTGGGTTCGATTACCTCCCTTATCAACTCTTCCTTCAGCTCCTCATGCTCAACTGAGTCGTGATGCTGGGCGGCAAGAACCACCGCATCCACCCTCTGGGGCTCCTCGCCGAGATAATCCACTGTGACCTGGGATTTACCGTCCGGTCTGAGCCAATCCAACTTACCCTTCTTCCTTATCTCGGTAAGCTTCATGGTCAGCTGGTGGGCCAGGACCAATGTCAAAGGCAGGAACTCCTTGGTCTCCTTGGTGGCATAACCGAACATAAGACCCTGGTCCCCGGCACCTTGGTCCCGAAATACCCCTTTGTCCATGTCCACTCCCTGAGCGATGTCAGGGCTCTGCTCGTGGATCGCGGTCACCACGCCGCAGGTCTCGTAGTCGAAACCCTTCTGGGAACTGTCATAGCCAATCTCCTGGATCGTCTTCCTTGCCACCGTTGGCACGTCGCAGTAACCTTGGGTCGAGACCTCTCCTGCTATGAACACCATTCCGGTGGTGAGCAGTGTCTCTACGGCGGCTCTCGAGTTTTTGTCTTGCACTATCAGGTCATCCAGTATGGCGTCGGATATCTGGTCCGCCATTTTGTCGGGATGGCCTTCCGTTACGGATTCGGATGTGAACAGGAACTGTTTTCCATCGTCCATGTCATTTGCCTCCTTATTCTACCTTCTAATCCTAAGCCTTAAATAGATTGATATAAAAAAGGCTTTCCCCTAAGCCTTTTGTTTCACCAGCCTCCAATACACGTCCGGAAAAGGCTTAAGCGAAAAGGCGAATGGAAGATATACCCACATTGCTTTGCCACTATAGAAGGATAAGCGCAAAGGGGCATATTATCACTTCTTAGCCTTTTGTTTCACCAGCCTCCAGGCCATTTCTGGAAAAACCCCAGGGAAAAAATCTCCTAATATGTAAATGACCGCAAAACCCTCGGGAAAATCTCCTGATCAAGGCGGCCCCTACCTACTTTGCATAGCCAATGATTTGCTCATCTACTAATCAACCAACGATCGCAAAACGGGTAAGTGGGGCCGCCCGGATCCCCGACCAACAGCGTTGGCCTTGCTCGGAAGAATGGAAACATCACCGATATGCTATTTTTCCTCGTCGAACTAAATTCAAATCCGGGCACACTACCCCGTTTTGCTCATCTACTAATCAGCCAACGGTCGCAAAACGGGTAAGTGGGGCCGCCCGGATTCGAACCGGAGTCCATAGCACCCGAAGCTACGAGGATAGTCCAAACTACCCTACGGCCCCTGTTGCCCCAAGTGATTAACGTTTCGATATTTATAGATAGCGGTCCGGCCAGGGAATCGAGCCGGAATAAAAGCATCGATATCCGAATGAGAAAAACCTGATTAATCGACGAAACGGGGCGGAGGGAAAAGAGGAGGCACCGGACTTAATCAGGAGCATATCAGAGTGTACCCCCTACCCGGGTATAAGTTGTAATTTTTCTGAATGGGGCGTGGGTGGTTTCTCGAATGTATTTGCTGACAAATACATGAGCAAGGCCACGCAGTGGCCTGGGTTTGCCGTCACTTTTCTTTGTTAGCAACAAACCAACGACCGTGCAAAGAAAAGCGACCCATATAGTTTTTATATTGTAACCTATTAATCCTGTTGGTTTCATAAAAAAAGGTGAGATATCCATGGTAATGATAAAAACCCCCATGAAAGACTACGACACCAAGGCGATAGAAAATAAGGCATGGGAGATCTGGAAGGAAAGAGACGCTTATAAAAAGACCAAGCTCCACTTTGGCAAGGAGGAAGACTTCTACTTCGTGGACGGGCCACCCTACACCAGCGGCAGCATCCACATGGGCACGGCATGGAACAAGGTGCTCAAGGATTTCTACATACGCTACAAGAGAAGGCACGGCTACAACGTAAGGGACCAGCCCGGATACGACATGCACGGCCTGCCCATCGAGGTAAAGGTGGAAAAGACGCTTGGGATCAAGAACAAGAAGGAGATCATGGATACCATAGGTATCGACGGGTTCATTAAAAAATGCAAGGAGTTCGCTCTTAACCACATGGAGATCATGACGGACCAGTTCAAGGCGCTTGGCGTGTGGATGGACTGGGACAAACCGTATACCACAATAACCAGGGAATACCTGCTCAGCGCCTGGTGGACACTGAAGAGGGGGCACGACAAGGGCCTGCTGAAGCAGAAGGAAAGGGTTCTCACCTGGTGTCCCAGGTGCCAAACCGCCTTGGCGGAGGCCGAGGTGGAGTACTGGGAAGAGAGCGACCCGTCCATTTACGTCCGCTTCCCCATCAAGGACACGGAGAACGAGTACATCATCATCTGGACAACCACCCCGTGGACACTTCCGGCCGACCTTGCGGTGTCCGTGCACCCTGACTTCGATTACGTACTGGCCAAGATCAGGAGCAAGGAGGACGGGCACGAGGAATTGTGGTGGATCATCGACATGCGACTGGAGGAGGCCGCTGAGCTTAGCGGTTTCGAGGTGGTGGAGGTCCTGGAGAGCAAGAAGGGTGAAGAAATGGAGGGCATGGAATACGTCCACCCCCTGCTGGAAGAGGTTCCCTATCAACAGGAGCCGAAATCCTACTGGTGGCACAAGGTGGTATTGGCGGATTACGTGGCGGACGACTACACGGGCTGCGTTCACACCGCACCCGGCCACGGCCCTGATGATTTCGGCACTGGTGTCAGATACCAACTGCCGCCGTTCTGCCCCGTGGACCAGGCAGGCAACTTTACAGAGGAGGCGGGGAAATACGCTGGTCAGAACACCAAGGGCAGCGACAGGCAGATCATGGACGAACTAAAGGAAAAGGGGCTATTATTGAGGGAGAACGAGCTCAAGCACAGGTACGGCCACTGCTGGAGATGCAAGTCCCCCATAACCTACAGGGCCACAAAACAGTGGTTCCTTTTGGTCACCGAGGTGAGGTCCAAGATGCTGGAAGAGATCGAGAGGGTCAAGTGGTATCCATCCTGGGCCGGCTCCTCCAGATTTTACGACTGGGTCGAAAATACAAGGGACTGGTGTATCTCAAGGCAGAGGTTCTGGGGCATACCCATCCCAATATGGAGATGCGAGGATTGCGGGACCATGGAGGTCATCGGCACGCTAGACGAACTTGAGGAAAAGGCGGTGGAGGGTTTTGACAGGGGCATGGACCTACACCGGCCCTGGATAGACAAGGTGAAGCTCGAGTGCCCGGACTGCGGCAAGAAGATCGAAAGGTTGCCGGACATACTCGACGTGTGGTTCGACTCAGCGGTCTGCTCCTGGGCCCAGCTCAACTACCCCCACGAGGAAGGGGAGTTCAAGCGCTGGTGGCCAATGAACTGGATCACCGAAGCCCACGACCAGACCAGGGGCTGGTTCTATTCACAGCTGGGGGCAAGCGTGGTGGCCTTCGACCGCTCCCCCTACGACTCGGTTTTGGTTCACGGATGGTCCCTTGACAAGGAGGGCAGGCCAATGTCCAAATCCCTGGGCAACGCAGAGGACCCGCTGGAGGTGGGTAGGAAGTTCGGGTTCGACGCCCTTAGATGGTTCATCCTGAGCGCATCCGCCCCCTGGGAGGACATACCGTTCAACACAGATAATATCAGGAACTCTCAGAGATTGATGAACATCCTGTGGAATTCCCTGTGGTTCTCAACCACCTACATGGAACTGGACGAGTTCGATCCCGAAATACACTTCATAGAACCCGGGGACCTGGAAAGAAAAGAGGACAGGTGGCTGGTGTCCAGGGTGAACTCCGTGCAGAAGGAATTCGACGGGCTGATGGAAGATTTCCAAATACACAAGGCACTGCGGGCAGTTGAGAAGTTCGTGCTTGACGACCTGTCCCGTTTTTACATCAAACTGGTGAGGGACCGGACTTGGCAGGAGGGGCTGGAAGATGATAAAAAAGCGCTGTTCTCCGCCCTTTACTACACGTTAAGAAGGCTCTGCCTCGTCATATCTCCCGTGGCGCCCTTCACCACCCAGATCATGTACGACTGTCTGGGCCCGGAATTCGATTCGGTTGACATGGAGCCCTGGCCCGAGGTCGAGGAAAAATATATCAACGGGGAAATAGAGGGGCACGTGGAGGCCC
>CAZUZU010000030.1:1779-14419 GCA_964624865.1 uncultured archaeon | reverse complement strand
CATCGAGTCCGCTTCCCACGCCAGGCAGCTGGCAGGAATCAAGCTGAGATGGCCGATACAGGAGATACTCGTCCAGACGGAGGTAAGGGAGGTGGCGGAGGCAGTGGACAACCTTAACCATATACTCAAAGAACAATTGAACGCCAAGGAGGTCAAGGCCTTCGGCCAGGAGGATTTCGAGGGCGTCAAATTGGAGGCGTCACCCGTGTTCTCCGCACTGGGCCCCGAGTTCAAGGCCGACGCCAACAAGGTGGGCGAGCTGATGATCAAGGCAAAAGTGGAGGAAATGAAACAAGCCCTGGAAAGCGGGGGGGAATACCAGTTGGAAGGATACACCATAAAGCCCGACATGGTGGAGTTCAAGGAAACCATTAGCAAGGGATGGGCACACAGCGAGTTCCCCCATGGCAGGGTGTTCGTACCAACCGAACTGAGCCCGGAACTTAAGGAAGAGGGGATGGCCAGGGAGATAATAAGAAGGATACAGGAGATGAGGAAGGAGATGGACCTCCACCTGGAAGAGTACATCAACGCCTCCATCAAGGGCCCGGAGGAGATATACCAAACCGTGAAAAACTGGGAGGAGTACATCTCCAACGAGACCAGGGTACGCGAGCTGATCGTGGGCAAGTCCTCCGGCGAGCATCAAAAGGACTGGGAGATCGAGGGGATGGAGGTCAGCATAGCCCTGAGCCGGCTGGGACAAAAATGAGCGGATTGAGCATCGGTTACTTCTTTGCAATAGACCTCTTACTTTTCGGGGCCCTGGCCTTGGTGGGGATCAGTTACAAGCTCCGCAGAAAGCTCCCGGTGATAAATTACGAGGAATACCACCCCGAGTTCTTTCACGAAGAGGAGAAGGACGTGGACATCAAACCAAGGGACCCCATGGTATTGAGATTGAAGCCCGTCTACATCATAATAATTATCGCAGGACTGCTGCTGCTTGTCTATTCCCTCTCTCTGTCCCAACATGTTTATAAAAACCAGGTAAAAACAGAGAGCAACACCGGCGGTATCGAATTCCTGGGCAACGCATTTCCCAACAGGGATCCAGGTGAGAGAATAGACATCTACGGTAAGGTGGATAATATAACCCTGTTCTCTGACCTGGACCAAGGTAACGAGAGCCTGGGGAGCATCGTGATCAATCGCAACTTCAACAACACCGTGCTCAGCAACCGGACTATGGTCAACACGAGGTTCCGCAACTGCAATTTCCGGAACGTGGTCTTCGATAATGTCTCTCTTTCCCAGGCCAGGTTCACAGGCTGCTACTTCGACTCTGTGTTCTTTTCCGGCTGTGATTTGGATAATATCAGCATGGACGCCGGCTGTATCCTATCCTACGTGTACGAAGGCGACGGGCAGGTGACGGGGCTGGTCCGTCTAAAGGTTGACCACCTGGAGATCATTGCATGGAATTACGAGGGAATGGGACTGGAGGAAGGGGACAAGGTCCATGTCAAGGGAACCATAGTGCATGGACACGAGGGCTGGGAGATGGTGCAGAGGCCCGGTTTCGAGGATATAGACCAGTACGAGCTCGTACGGGCCGATGCTATTGAAAAGACGGAGGACAGAGAAGGAGGATTTCAGATCGATTTATTATCCACGTTGATGGTATCCTTCTTTGCCGGGATCGTGCTGCTGGCACTGGGGCTCTATCTGGTGGACGGAAACGGATTGGGCCACGCCATGGTGGGTTGGGGCATGTTCGGCACTTACTGGCTGCTCTATCTCCCCCACTTCATGGAGATACAGGATTCGTTCAACGCCGTTGTCACCGTCCTTGCCTTCGCATTGTTCATATACATCGCCTATCAGGAGTTCATATCCACACGGCTGGGATACGACCATCACAGCCTAAGATGGCTTGCGGGCGGGGCTTTCATCGGGGCCTTTGTTTACTTCTTATTTGACAAGATACCGCTGTTGGAAGGGGGATTGATCAAGATCGTGGCCGACCAAACGGCAATGGTAATGAACGCCTTCGGACTTGAGGCACACGCCGGGGGCATGGACCTTGCGGGAAATCCATGGTGGTACAAGGTCAACCCCAAACAGGGGATCCTTGTGCCCATATATTCCGATTGGTGGGACGGCAAGGTCCACGTCCGTATAATACTGGCCTGCACCGGGATACAGGCAATGGCAATGTATGCCGGGGCCCTGGCAGCCGTGGGAACCAAGAACAAAAGGGCATTGACAAAGTCCTTCCTCGCCTCCGTGCCGGTGATTTATATCGCCAACCTTGCCCGCAATTCCGCCCTGGTATGGGCCACCACCGAGGAGATATGGGGCCGAAACACCTTCGAGCTGGCCCACAACTGGGTGACCAAGTTCCTTGCCCTGCTGCTCCTCATTATCATCACCCTATATATTTTTAAAATTCTTCCCGAGCTGTTCGACAACATCATAGGGCTAACCGAGCTCCACCGCAGGGAGGAATACGTCGGCAAGTCAGGTAATCTCAAAAACAAATAAATACCTTGACCGATATCTCCATGTTCGATAGGAGGTGAAATGTATGCCTGACAGTGTATATAAGGTAGTAGAGTTAATCGGTTCCTCGGCCACGAGTTGGGAAGAAGCGGTTGAAAATGCCGTTAAAAAGGCTTCCGGGTCACTGCACGACCTGCGGATATGCGAGGTTGTGAAGCTCGATACGAGGATCGAGGACGGAAAGATAGTTGCCTACAGGGCCAGGGTCCAACTTTCCTTCAAGTACGAAAAGGAATGATATGACTTGGGTGGGCCGATAAATATTCTTTTTTTTATTTTTTTAAAGCGTAGAAAAGAGAGGGAAAAGAAGTGGAAGCCGACATCGTTCTGAAGAACGGGCTCGTGCTGGACGGCACAGGGAAAAAACCATATCGCGGTGATTTGGCAGTAATCTCCGACAAGATAGCCTACTTAGGGCCCGGGTTCGAAGGCGAGGCGAAAGAGACACTGGACGCCGCCGGCCTTGCCGTTTCCCCGGGTTTTATAGATATCCACACCCACGGAGATTACTCCGTTATCGCATCACCGAAATGCGCGGCTTCCCTAAAACAGGGGGTTACTACCGTGGTGGTGGGTAACTGCGGATTCTCTCTTGCCCCCGTACCCGAGAAGAACAGGGACGAGCTCTTGGATTACCTTGACGGGATATTTCGATGGAGGGAAGGGGAGATACCTCAATGGTACGACGTGGACGGTTACCTGAGGGCTGTGGAAAAGGCGAGACCGGGGCTTAACGTGGCCGCCCTGGTGGGCCACGCCAATCTCAGGATCCCGTTCATGGGAAGGAGGTCGGGAACGGCCAACCAAGAGGAAAGGGAGCAGATGCGCACCCTGCTCAAGACTTCCATGGAACAGGGGGCCATAGGGTTCTCCACCGGGCTGTATTACTCCCCGGGAGTGTACGCGGACCGGGTCGAGATATCCGCCCTTGCTTCGTTGGTCAGCGATTCGGGAGGGCTGTATTCCACCCACATGAGGAACGAGGGAGACGGATGCCTGGAAAGCATAGAGGAAGCGCTGGATGTGGCAAGGAGGACAAAAGTAAGGCTGGAAATATCGCATCTGAAGTTCACCGGTAGGAAGAACTGGGGCAAAGCGGGGAAAGCGCTGTCCCTGATAGATGAGGGGAGATCCGAGGGGCTTGACGCCGCGGGGGACGTTCACCCTTACCCTGCTTCGATGACCTTTCTTCGAACACTGCTGCCGCCCTGGGCGAGAGAGGGAGGGGACGAGGAGATAAGGACAAGACTGAGTCACGACGGGGAAAGGGAGAGGATCATCAGGGAGATGGGATCAACCGAATGCGAGTGGGAGAACTGCTACCAGGGCTGCGGTTGGGAGAATACCTTGGTGGAATGGAAGGGCAAGGTGGATTCCGTGAGTAATATAGCGGACAAGAATAACATCGGACCCTTCGACCTGTTCTTCGACATATTATCAGAGGACCCGGGAACGTTCACCGTGCTCAAGGAAATGGCAGAGGCGGACGTAAAGGAGTTCATGTCGTCCGATCTTACCAGCTTCGCCTCGGACGGCATGGTCGATTACCCGCCGCACTGGGAAAGGAAGGCCTTGGGCCACCCCAGGGGCTGGGGAACGTTCCCAACGATACTTGGCCAGGGGGTGAGGGAAGAAGGAATAATAGACCTCCGTCATGCCATCGAAAAGATGACCCGCAAACCGGCGGAGCGAATAAGGTTAAGGAACAGGGGGGTGCTTAAAAAGGGCAACCGGGCCGATATTACCATATTTGATCCGGAAAGGATATCTCATGATGGGGACTTTGCCAGCTACGACAAAGAACCCCTGGGAATCGAAGGGGTGCTGGTGAACGGCAAATGGGCAGTCCGGGAAGGGAGTGTCACCCCTAACAAGGGAGGAAGGGCACTTCGCTTTGACGGGCGGGAAGTAGCATAGAACAACAGACCTACGGGCAGTACAGGCAACAATCAACCAATTTTACCCATCGGAAGATACTTATATTCAATATTCAATATAGGGACGCTCTAAGCTGACAGTCCAGGAGGAATATCATATGGCAAGATTCCCAGAGGCAGAGAAAAGAACATTGAGCATGAAGATATGCATGAGATGCAACGCCAGAAACCCGCCCAAGGCCAAACGGTGCAGGAAATGCGGCTATGACCGGCTGAGAGCGAAGAAGCGCCTGCTCAAGGCCAAGGCATAAAGAGGCATCTGACATGTATGATATCTGGGTCGAGAAGTACAGGCCAGAGGCCTTGAATGACGTTGTGGGCCAGCATGAGGCGGTCAAGAGGCTGAAATCATACATTGCCAACAAGAACCTGCCACATTTACTTTTTGCAGGACCCGCCGGTACTGGCAAGACCACCTGTGCCGTAGCCCTGGCTAACGAAATGTTCGGACCCGGCTGGAAAGGCAACTTCAAGGAGCTCAACGCCTCCGACGAGAGGGGCATTGGCACCGTTAGGACCAAGATCAAGGACTTTGCAAGGACCGCTCCGCTGGGCGGAAGCGGTTTTAAGATCATATTCCTGGACGAAGCCGACGCGCTGACCTCCGACGCCCAGGCGGCCCTGAGAAGGACAATGGAAAAGTACACCCAGGCCTGCAGATTCGTTCTATCCTGCAACTACTCGTCAAAGATAATCGAGCCGATACAATCCAGATGCGCTGTCTTCAGGTTCAGGCCCCTTGCGGACGAGGACATCATCCCCCGCCTGAAGCACATTGCCAAGGAGGAGGAGATAGAACTGAAGGAAAGCGGGCTCAAGGCAATCCTTTACATATCAAACGGCGATCTGAGAAGGGCCATTAACATCATGCAGATGGCTTCTTCCACCGGCGAGACAGTGGACGAGAACGTTGTGTATTTCTCCACGGCATCTGCCAACCCGGATGAAATACGAGAGATGATCATAAGCTCGGTAAAGGGTGAGATGAAGAACACAAGGGAGCTGCTTTCCAAGCTTATGGTGGACTACGGCCTATCCGGCTCCGACGTGATCCGCCAAATGCACAGGGAGATCAAGAAACTGCCCATTAGCGAGGGGGACAAGGTCCTGTTGATGGACAAGATCGGGGAGGTGGACTACCGCTTGACCCAGGGCGCTAACGAACATATCCAGCTGGAAGCGCTCCTGGCCTATATCTCCACCATGCAGGAGATACCATAGTTATTTTTATCTTGATCCATGGTTCAGGGATACACCGGTATATCGGGGATTATTATCGGGGACGGGAATACATGTGGGAAGAGATTGAATATTATCAGCAAGAGGAATGTAGGTATCAACTGCATTATCAGGTCGTCGTCAAGGTTGAAAATAAGGTCGAACCTCTTGGCCCAGGGCGAGACGGTGCCTTTGCTCCTGCTCATGAAAACCGTGTCCCTTAGACTCCAGTGGACCTGGAACTGGACGCTCTCCGCAAAGAAGGTTACCACGCCGGCGAACAGGGCAAGGAAGAAAGAATACTGGAACACGAAGTAGACTATTATACATGTCAAGGAACCTATGGACATCCACCACCTCCTCCTTAAATGCCTGGTCTCTCCGATTATTGGATCGCCTATTGAGACCGCCACGATAACAGGGGCGGCAATGACCTGGGGAAAGAGCGCCATTACCAGGGTCGCACCTATTATGAACCAGTAATATGAGGCAACCCTTTCCTTTTCATATTCCCTTAGACCGAAAACCATCTTTCCGTAGCGCAGCCTAAGCCCCTCCACCACGGTAGGTACGGAGATGAGGACCAGGAGCAGGTACCAGACCCTGCCGACACCGAAAATACGGTAAGGAAGGAGATAATAGAGCAGCACACCGCTCAAGGCGAGATGCAGGCCCCTTCTCAGCAAATGGGCGCCTCTCGATCCTTCCCGCAGACCTAGGTTCTCCTCCGCGCTCATCATATCAAATATTAGCAAGGTCATATATGGAATTTGCCCTCTTTTTCCCTCAATTTTTAACTTTTCTCGACATTTAAGTAATATTTAATTATCTCCTAGTATATAGGCGTCATTGGTGAAAGAAATGAAAAGGACCTCTATTATCGGCCTCTGCACAGTAATGATATTAGCTATTAGTGCCCTGAGCACAACCTTAATTCCTTTGGACACTGAGGATATAAAGATCAGAGGGAAGGAAACAGGGATAAGGGCCTTGGAAGAGGGCGGGGAAGGGACAAGGGCTTACACCCACACCGTCCTGGTGGAGGATTTCACGGCAACCTGGTGTGTATACTGCCCCTCTGTTTCCGAACATCTGGGGACCTTGTACAACTCCGGGGATTACAACTTCTATTACGTCAGCCTGATAACCGATGTGAACGACGAGGCCATGGCCAGGGCCGACGAGGTCAATATCGGCTCATATCCGGACGTTATGATGGATGGCGGTTTCGAGGAGGTTGTCGGAGCTCAGTCCGGGCCGGGACCGTATGCAGAGGCGATAAACGCCTCAGGTGAAAGGATCGTGCCATCGCTGACCATGGAGCAGGAGGTCTTGAAGACCGGGAATTCCAGCGAGATATACGTAAAGCTCACCGTGACCAACAACGAGCCCGCGGAATACGCAGGCCACGTCCGATCCTATATTACGGAAGTGGTGTCCCGCTATCCCGATTATGATGGAAAAGACTATCCCTTCGGTTTAATTGGCTTTGCCGTAGATCAGGACGTGACCATCGGGGCAGGGGAGAGCCTGGTGATCACCCGCTCATGGAAGGGCGGGGCCCACACGGACACCAACGGCGACAGCTACGACGACATATCCCTGGACAACATCCTTGTCATGTCCTCCGTGTTCAATTCCGCTCCGAATCCGAAGAACCACCAGGGGTCCCTTTCGCCGTACATCGCATACTACGTGGACGCCACCGTGGCCACGGAGGTCTCCGACCAGACTGTGGACACCACGCCGCCGGCGGTGACAATTGAATCACCCGCCGAAAACGAGATCGTTGCGGGGAGCGTTGAGATCACCGCGGCCGCCGACGACAACAAGGGAGTGACTAATGCCCTATACAGGATAGACGGCGGTGAATGGAACGATATGGACTATTACGAGGGCAAGTGGAACGCCGTATGGGATTCCACCAGGGTGGAGGACGGAGGCCACATCGTATATGTTAGGGCAAGGGACGAGGCCAACAACACCGCCACGGAAAGCGTGGAGGTGCAGGTCCTCAACCTACCGGTGGTGGACAACACACCACCGGCGGTGGACATCCGAAATCCCGGGTCGGGCGAGGAGGTCCGCGACACGGTGGAGATAAGGGCCAAGGTAACGGATAACGTGGGGGTGGAAAGCGTGGAGTACAGCGTAGACACAGTCACCTGGAATAACATGACCGCCGAGGGAAGCGGCATCTATTCGGCGCCCTGGGACAGCACGGAGACGGAGGACGGAGGGGTCACCATCCAGGTAAGGGCCTTCGACGCGTCCGACAACAAGGGAACGGACAACGTCGGCGTGGAGGTCAACAACACTGGGGAGGAGCCGGAGCCCGAGGACACTACCCCGCCGGATATAACTATCACCTCGCCTGTCCAATTCCAGTCCGTGTCATCGGACGACTTGGAGATAGCCGCACAGGTTACGGACGAGGGGGATATAGCTTCCGTTGATTATGCGATCGATACCAACCTTGTCACCGGAACAATGACCCTGCAGGCAGGCTACTACAAGGCCAGCGTTAAACTGGGTGTATTGGCCGAGGGTGCACACATAATTACCATAACCGCTGTGGATGGGGCGGGCAATACAGCTAAAGAGGACAGGACCTTCATGTATTCCCCCCAGACTATCGTAGAACCAGAGTTCGTATCGATTTCACATTCCCCCGAGGTTATAACGGCTAGTGATTACGTTGATATCGAGGTTGAGATATCAGGAGGGGAAGATGTGGAAAAAGCCTATCTTATCCTGGAAGTGGACAGGGAAGAGGAAGACCCTGAGCGCATGGACCGGGCCGGCGAGAATGATTTTGAGATCACAGTTGGTCCCTTCCTTGCCGGCACCCAGGTAGAATACAGGATATTGCTCATGCTCTCCGACGGTACGGAGGTTGAAAGCGGCAGCAATGCATTCATCGTAGAGGAAAAGGAAGACGAGATACAAACCCAGGGAATACCGGGGCTTACCGGCATTGAGGTCTTGCTGGCCCTGAGCCTGGTTGGCCTGATGCTGCTGTTGAGAAAAAGGAAGTAAGACCTAGAGATATCCAAGGTCTGTGGCCGCCGGTTCGATCTGGGATGGCGCCGTTTATCCCTGGCTCTCGACAGCCTAGGATACCGCTTTCCTTTCCCCCGGAACGTCGCGGTGCTCGCCGTTGTCTATTATCTCCTTCAGATGGCGCACTATCCGCCAGACATCGTGGTAGCCCACGTAAAGGGCAGCGGGAGCGACCCTGATTATATTGGGAGGCCGGTAATCGATTATCACGCCCCTCCGTTTCAAGGCCTGCGAAATCGGCCAGGCATCGGTCTCATGCTCCAATGCTACGTGGCCGCTCCTCTTCTCCGGGTCCCGGGGGCCACCGATCTTGAAATTGTACGGCGGGTCGGATAAAATCTCGTCCACCAGGTATACGAAATAGGATGTCAGCCTCTTTGATTTCTCCCTTATGTTCTCTATACCCGCATCCAGCGTTATCCTCAGGGCGCCTTCCACCGGCGCCGCGCTGAGTATGCAGGGGGAGGATATCTGCCAGCCGCCCGCACTTCTCTGATGCTCGAAATCTATCAGCAGGTCGAACTGCTTCTTTTTGTTGTACCCGAACCACCCCGGTAACATGGGCTCCGCCTCAAAATGCCTCCTGTTCAGATAGAGGAAAGCTACGGAACCCGGGCCGCCGTTCATGTACTTGTAGCTGCACCACATGGCGTAATCTACGCCCCAATCATCGAACCTATGGGGCACCGTTCCAACCGAATGGGCGCAGTCCCACCCGATGGGTATGCCCCTGTCATGGGCCTCCCCGGTTATCCTCTCCATGTCTAGGAGCTGGCCGCTCCTATACTGTGCCGAGGGGAGATGGACCAAAGCTATGTCGTCGGTCATCAGGGATATTATGTCGTCCTCGTCAAGTGTCCTGCCGTCCTTACTAGGCACCAGAACTAGATGCTCCTCGGGATCGAAGCCCTTGAGCTTAAGCAGTCCTTGGAGGGCGTACAAGTCGGTGGGGAAGTTCAGCTCGTCGGCCAGTATCTTGGTTCTGGAGCCCTCCGGCCTGTAGAACGTGGAGGTGAGGGCGTGTATGTTCACAGTGGTGGTTCCCGTGGCAACCACCTCCTCCGGTCTCGCACCCACCAGCGGAGCGCACATCTCACCAAGTTTCTCCGCATAGTAGAACCAGGGTATCTCGCCTTCGAGCCAGCCGTCGATTCCGTGCATCCTCCATTCGGCCACAACCCGAGCCAGTGACTCCTCGGCCTCCTTTGACATGAGCCCCAACGAGTTGCCGTCGGCATATATTATTCCCTTGGGCACGTAGAACCTCTGCCTGTAACTGGCCAAGGGGTCCTGCCTGTCCAACTCCTTTGCAAAATCCTCGCCCGGTTCGAAATCGTAGTCCACAGTTGATCACCGGGGGAAAGATAAGCAGAAGTGATATTCAAAACTAACGTATGTAGCAGCCCCTGTTCTCGTTCTTCTCAAAGTATTTCTGATGGTGTTCCTCGGCCCTCCAGAATTTCGTTGCCGGTTTTATCTCGGTGACGATGGGTCTGTTGTAGGTATTGGATCTTTTAAGTCTCGACACGAAGGTCTGCGCCTCTGCCAGCTGTTCGTCGTCGTGGCAGAATATAACGCTGCGGTATTGTGTTCCTACGTCCGGGCCCTGCCTGTTGAGGGCGGTTGGATCGTGCATGGCAAAGAATGCTGCCATCAGTTCCCAGTAAGAGATTATGTTCATGTCGTGAACCACGCGGCAGACCTCGGCGTGCCCGGTCTTGCCAGTGCACACCTGCTCGTATGTGGGGTTCTCCGCGGTACCGCCCATGTAGCCCACGGTAGTTTCTAGGACGCCCTTGAGTTTCGAGAACTCGTATTCCACGCCCCAGAAGCAGCCCGCGCCAAAGGTTGCAAACTCGTTCATGTCATTTCCTCTTACACATGGATATGTTGGAACAGATATATTTGTTTTGATTACTGCACAGGGTCTGCGGGTCAATATGTCGGTATAAAGCTTCCGAAGGTTTAATCCAGCAGCCTCTGCTGCCCCTCGAGTTTTTGGATGTCGGTGATGTCCCGAGAAGCCTCAAGGTAACCCAGGTACTCGCCGTCCTTGTTCCTTAATGCGTAGTACTCGATGAGCACCTTGTGTTTCTCACCGTGGTCCAAAGGCAGGTCTATCCAGAATCTAGCCTTGTCCCTTGTTCCGGCCTTCATCTCCTCCAGTATGGTCTCCACTTTATCCAGGCTCTTTTTCGGGTGGCAGTTCCTGACATTCCTCCCCACCACGGCCTCCGGTCTCTTGAATATCCGGCTTTCGTGCTTGTTCCAGCCAAGCACCTCGTCGTTGGCATCAAGCACTGAAAACTCGACCGGCAAGGTCTCCAGCACGGCGTCCAATACATCCTCGGGCAATCTACCTATCATTATCATTCCTCCCTGGCTAATAACAGCGTTATCCCCGGCCGCATATAACGATTACGGTAAACACAGACCTAGCTTGGCGGGAACTCCTGGTTCAGGAACTCGTACAAGATGTTCTTTCGACCCGTTTTCGGGTTGATGCCGGACAGCTTCTCCATCTCTCCCTTGTCAAGCCATACATTGCCGCACTTGGGGCAGTAATCTATCTCAACATCGCTGATCACCCTGGTGGACATCTCTCCCTGGCACTTGTTACAGGTTATTCTTCTTGCCTTCTCCAGGTCGAGACCGGAAAGGTCCTCCAGTTCACCCCGTTCAAGCCAAACACCGCCGCACTTGGGGCAGTAATCTATCTCAACACCCTTGAATTCCTTGGTCTCCATGGTTTTACCGCATATCATACAATCCATATCGATCACCGATGAGGGAAAGAGTTGAACACTATTAATAACTATTGACCCTCACGACAGGGTGACGACAAGGGCGATCACCGCCACGAGCAGGGAAAGTATCCCCGCCAGCGCCCTTATCCAGCCTGGATCTCGGTACCACGGACACGTATCTTCTGTCTTTGGCTGGAAATCCAAACTGGGAAAATCCCTGTGGTCTCCGGCAGATTCCTTATCCCCCCTGCCCCTTTCTTTTACTCGTTTTTTATCCGGCTCGGCCCCCGTCTTTCTCCTGCTTTTCTCCCCCTTTTTCGAGCCGGTCAAATATCTTATCTTTATTACCCTCTTCATCACGGTCCCTGTCCCACTCACCCTCATCCCCCGAGGAGCCCTTTTCCTCCTCTTCCTTGGCCCTCTTTTTGGCCGCCTTGGCCGCCGCCTTGGCGCGTTTCTTTTCAAGCTTTGCCTTTTCCTTGGCATCCATCTCTTTTCGGTTATAGGAATCGGGATAAATCATAATATATTTTCGGTCTCTGGGTTCATACCTTCAAACCATAGGCAGTAAAAGATTTTATATATCGGTATCCGATATTATGTCATAATACAAGAGGGATTATAGAATGGCGTGCAAATCGACGAGAGTCTTCGTTATCATCGGGGCCTTGGCAGTGGTACTGGGCGCCCTGGCGGTGCTCATGGTCTATGCCGGTGACGAGCTGGGTCTCACCGGCAGCGAGAACGGTATGGGAGAGCTTCAGTACCTCCTCCTCATCTATATATCCGGTCTATTGATGGCATTGGTGATCATATATGTCATTCTGTTATTCGCCATCAGGAGGAAGGAGAGCCACTACATGTTCAA
Source organism: uncultured archaeon (assembly GCA_964624865.1). Lineage (GTDB taxonomy): Archaea > Thermoplasmatota > Penumbrarchaeia > CAZUZU01 > CAZUZU01 > CAZUZU01. The sequence continues at coordinate 2,081 of CAZUZU010000030.1, read as the reverse complement.
ATACAGGGACAACCCGCTCAAAGGAGAATACATGGCGAACAAGTTCGGCCACCGCTACACGATTATACTTGGTGTCCTGGGCCTGCTAGGAGGGGGGGTAATATTAGTCCTGGTACAAATACACAGAGTTCCTTACCTGTCCGCGGGGATCATTGATACGGCACCGAACCAGGCCGGGGCAATCCACAATACGATCTCAACATACGTATCAGCGGGATTGGCAGGCTGGCTGGTCCTATACATATCGGGCATAGCGGTATCCAGGCCGAGGAAACCGGCCTTGGACCTGACTTCGGCGGGGC
>CAZUZU010000030.1:0-1769 GCA_964624865.1 uncultured archaeon | reverse complement strand
GGTACAGAGGTCCATTCGAGAACTGGAGGAAAGCGCTTGGACCGCCAGACCCGCCCCCTCTCCTCCCCCGGCCCCACCTCCCGCAAAAAGACGGGAAGGGACGGAGGAAGTGGACATAGAACTATTAAAACCCGATGGAGAGGATGCAAGGAAAGAGGAACAAATCCATCCGGGCATGGAAACTCTGGACGAGGAAAGGGAAGAGGGAGGGGCGCCTGCCGAGGGAGAAATCAAGGAAGATAGAATGGGAAAGGAAGAGGAAGATGCCAGGGAAGGGAGGGAAGAGGAAGGCGGCGTTGAAGATGAGGAGGGAGAAGGAAAGACCGAAGCCTCGAAAACCAAGTCGGAGGAAGGAGAGAACGAAGATGAGGAAGAGGTGGACGGAATCTTCGACCTGGACGTGGATGGAAAAAAAAAGAGCTTTAACGAGGAGATCGAGGACCTGTTCGAAAAGAAAAAGTGATCGTTATTTCCGATCTACAGCTTCTTCTTTACCTCTTTGTATCTCTTCATTATCTCCCGGTCTATGGGATTAAAAACAGCATCAAACAGCTCGGGGGATAGGGATAATTTGTTAATTATGCCCTGCTTTTTCAAGGCGCCGCGATAGGACGACTTCTTGGAATAGTCCAGAGCAGGCTCGCCCTTAAATATGAAATATTCGAAGTTGTACTTGCCGGACTCGATGCTCCACACCTTCACGTCCTTGTTGTCAGGGACCTGCATGGTCTCGAACTTGGGCGGGAACAGCTTGAGCATCTTTCTCCTGGTCTTCATACCCCTGTACTCCCGGTTGTATCGGGTCAATCGGGCCTTGCCCCGGACACTGTTGTTCTCGTAGTAAAGGTTCAGGGCCTCTCCAACGTAGACCACTATCTCGGGCCCGTCCCTGACCTCGTACTCGTTCACCAGGTCCTCGAACTCCAGGCTGGCCTCCAGATGGGAGACCGCGGAGGGGGGGTGGCTCGGCGGCTTGGCCGGGGGGGTCGGGGGAGGGGGCACCGTCTGCCCTGGTTCAGAGTTGTTTCCAATGTCCACCACGTCGGTGCCCATGGTCCGGGTGTTCGGCCCCATATCGGCAACACCTCCAGACATCATGCGGTCGCCACCTTCGGGGGGCCGTAGTTCCGTTCCGGGGGCCTGCTCTTCCCGATCGGGATAAGAAGGCGGGGACCCGGCCGATTCGGGGATATGTTCCTCCGGCCCTTCACCCTCCGTCTCCGAATAACGGGAGGGCCGGGTCTTAGCAATCTCAAGGAGTTTCAATACCTCCTCTCCCACCAGGTAAACCTGTTGATAATCTCCCTTGTCCAAAAGGGGCTTGGCCTCGATGAACTTATGCTTGGCCCGGGACACGTCCATTCCCTCCGACTCCAGCTCCTTCATCCTGCTCTTTGCCTCTTTTAGCTTCCGGGTGGCGTATTCCTTATCCTGGTCCGAAGCGGGCTCGGCCTGTTCGGGTACGGATTCCTGGCCCCCCTCTGTTTCCGGGGCAGGTTCCGTCCCTGTCTCATTCTCAGGCGCGGTGGATGGGGAAGTGCCTTCCCCTGGTCCTTCGGGAGGGTAGTCCAGATTCTCATCATCCTCTGTCATTTAATATCTCCCTTCGGATTGCTATAAAAAAACAATATTAATAAATCTTATGTCACGTACACTTTGCTGTCAATGGAGGAATAACACTCAAACAAAGATGCCAATGTGATTATGTAATGATCAAAGAGTATTTCGAAAAACCCCCTTGAACAATTTACATAAACTCACTGAGCTAT
>CAZUZU010000029.1:17307-21096 GCA_964624865.1 uncultured archaeon | reverse complement strand
CAGCTCCTCCGGGCGTACCACCAAGCTCGGTTTCGATGCCACCAAGCCGATCGGTTCTGTGGAGTTCGACCGTGCCTCCCTATAGGCCCCCCCATCTCCCCCTGAGGTCTATGGTCTCAGCCCGCCGCTTCCCCAGGCTGAGTATGCTCGGGGGCACCCCGGTCTCTTTGGATATGAACTGGATGTACTCTTTCATATTCTCCGGCAGGGAATCGTATCCCCTTCTGGCCACCTCGTCGGCGCTGCCCTCCCAGTCCTTCCAACCCTCCAGTTCCTGGTAGACCGGTCTGGCCTTGGCCAGGTCCCTGTTCTGGTAGGTTGCGTCCACGATTGTGTTGCCCACCACGAATATCTTGTCCTCCACTATGCCCTCGGAGCTCAGGTGCTTCCTGTTAACCTCGGTTGGGGCGAAGAGATAATCGGAGACGTGGTCCGCTATCACCCGGTTTATCTCCTCGGGCATGCTGCGGTCGAATGAACGGAGGCCTGCCTCCACATGCCCCACCGGCACGTGAAGCTTGGCCCCCACCAGCGCCCCGGCGGCAACTGTATTGGTGTCCCCTTCCACCAGCAAGCACACGTCCCTTTCCTCGGCCAGGGCCTTCTCTATCTGGATCAGCATCTTACCGGTCTGTTGGCCGTGCGAGCCGGAGCCGACATCCAGGTTAATGGCGCTTGGAGGCAGCTCCAGCTCCTCGAAGAAAAGCTGGTCCATCTCGTAGGAATAATGCTGGTTGGTGTGCAGTATCTCGAAATCCATGTCCCGGGAGATCAACTCCCTTATCACTGGAGAGAACTTGATTATCTCCGGCCTTGTGCCCAACACTATCATGTACTTCATATCTGGTCAAACTACGCCATGGACTAATTATTTATAAACTCTTTTCAATTCAGGTATCCATGCTGTTGCGTGACAGGAAGGACAGACCGCTGATCATTGCACACCGCGGCTATCATTTAAAAGAGAGGGAAAATACCCTGAGGGCCTTTAATGCGGCGCTGGACCTTGGGGTGGACGCTGTGGAACTGGACGTTTGGCAAACTGCGGACGGGGCCCTGGTGGTATATCACAATCCCGCCCTGGACACGAACGCGCCCTGGCTCCCACCGGAAGATGAGAAGGGGCATGAACTGATACGGGAAATGGCCTATCGGAAGGTGGTGGACGGATGCCGGGATAAAGGGTTCGAGCCTGCCTTGCTCGAGCATGTGCTCGAGTGCTGCCGCGGCAGGGCGGCGGTGGACATAGAGATCAAGTATCCAGGCTTCGAGGGCGAGCTTGTGGACCTTGTCACAGGCTTGGGAATGGAGGGCCAAGTGGTGTTCAGCTCCTTCTATGACGAAGTGCTGGTGAAACTGAAGGAATTGAATCCAGAGGTGCCCAGGGGCCTGATCCTGGGGGTGCCCGACGCATCGACAAGGCTGCGCCTTTCAGAGCTTTGGCCCCAAAGACGGGCGGAACGATGCGGCGCCACCGCCGTGATTCCCAACTGGAGACTTCTCCGCCCCGGCTATGTCCGTAGCACGCACCGAAAAGGCAGGGAGGTGTGGGCCTGGACCTGCAACGACGAAGAGGGGATAAGAAGAATGATAAGGCGCGGGTTGGACTGCATAATAACAGATCAACCGGGGATGGCAATGAGAATCAAAGAAGAGGGAAATAAATAATCTATCTCACCTTTTATCCCCTTTTCGACCCAGGCCTTTGACCTTCTCCATTGCCTTCTCGAACCTGGGGAATTGCTTGCCCTGCTCCTCTATCATGTAGAATACCACTGCAAGGGAACCGAAGATAACAATACCCGCAATTAAGAAAGAGAGGGCGCAGGTCCGCCACAGTGGATTGGGGTCCTTCACGCTGAAGCTGGTGTCCGGGATTATTGCCGTGGTGTTCAACAGGGTGAGGTTGATGGTGCCGGCCTCTCCCGTGAGATCGGGTCTGGTGGCCCGGTCCCAGGCCTGGTCCGAGAAGTAGCCCCTGGACCTCATGTCTATACCCGTTTCGTTAGCGTAATCGAACTCCAGCATTGTTCGCACGAAGTAGACCCCGTCCGGGCTTTCCTCCCTGGCTTTGATGTCCAGCTGCACAGTATGGTTCAGGCCAACTGCCAGCATTTCGATTTTCATGCTTACCGAATCGTCCCGGATTACTGAATCCCGTTCATTGCACCCTGTGAACTTCGGCCCCTTGGATACCTTGGACACGGGCTTGCTCTCCTCCAAAGTGGCCCAGCGGTATATCTCAACCACCAGGGTGACGTTCCTTATGGGCTCCAGATAGCGGTTCCTGACAGTGAACTCCAGCTTGCCCGTTTCTCCCGGGGCCAAGGTCGGTGTCTTATAGTTATCGAAAAAAGGGATGTTGGACGGGTGGCTGAGGTAAGGCTCGTAATCTCCCACCGTGTTCAAGGGGCACAACAGCATGGCCATTACTAAAAGGCTACCAATCAAGATCGTTATTCTCATCGACCGCTTCCTCCTCTGTACCTATATAATCATCTTCCGGCCCCCTGATCGGATGGGGGGGCTCGGGCATATCTTGGCTCTGCTCACCGCGCATTCTTTCGTCCGCCCCACCGGCATACTCCTCCTTCTCCCCTCTTTTCTTGATAGCCCTCTTCTTCAAAGCCAGGGCCAGGGCGGCTATTATCATGACCAAGGTTAAGACCAGGGGCACGCACATCTTGTACAGGAAGAACCAGACCGTCACTACAATGGACACCCTCATGTTCTCCGAGGCCTGGGGGGAATCCGCACCCAGGTTAACCTCCAGCCTGGACCTGCCGTCGTTCGTCCTCTTCACAGCAGCCGTTCCGTTGTGATCCTTGGGGGACTGGAACTCTATACCCCTTGGTAGGGTGATCCGGTACCTGGTATCCAACCCCTCGATGCCTTCAAGGGGGAGCTCTATCTCCCTCTGGAAGACCTTGAAGCTCTCTGCCCCCATGTCCGGGGAATCCATTATATCGAACTTTAACTTGGCGTCCAGTCTTATCTTCAAGGGAGGAGACCCGTCCATGTAACTTACATTATCACCCGGGCCCCAATCCATGTTCTTTAGCACCGAATCGACCTTGGCATTCGGATCGAAGTTGTCCTTCACGGTGTTCTCCAGCTCGGCCGACATATTGTATATCTCGCTTCTGTTGATAAGGCCCTTGTGGATTGCCAACCTCAACAGGTCGCTGTTCACGTACTTCAGCTCCACCGACTCCCCGAGTTCCTCCTGTATATCCTCGAGACCGAGATAGGATATCTCGCAGTCAACCGAGACCTCCGTGTCGGCCAAAGCGCTGCTGAAGGACCTGACCTCCACGTCGCTCATCACGATGTCTATATCTGCATAGGCCTCCGCCTGCTCCAGTCCCCTCGCTTTAACCGCGCTCTCGCACACGGACATGAGGTCCACCTTGATGGAACGGTTCGCCCCCCATAAATAGGTATTCCTTCCCTCTTCCTGTCCCTTGGGGTCGATGTCCCCCACCGCGGCGTCCATGATTACGCCGTGGGGAAGCTTGACGAGATAGCTGTCCGTATACTCCATCTCCGGGGGAGTGAAATCGACCTTGACCACCGCTCCCGAGTTCAGAACGCCGGTTATCATCTCGTTGTCGAAATCATCGTCCTCCAGCAGGTTGGCACCTAGAATATCGGTGGTAACATTGGATCTCACCACCGGGGCGTCTCTCATATCATCCACCACATACAGAGGAACCGTGCCTGCAAGTGACTCCATGTCCCATTGGTAACTTACGTTCACCTCGTCAACATTAAAGGTCTCTGCCAGGA
>CAZUZU010000029.1:0-17297 GCA_964624865.1 uncultured archaeon | reverse complement strand
CGTTCTCTATGTTCTCGTCCACCTGCTCGTTCATGTCCTCGAGGGTGATTATGTTGTTGTAATAGAGGAGTCTGACACCGTCGGCGCAGATATATGTAAGGTCTGACACGTGGTCCCTCCAATCCTCCTTTTCATCCAACTTTTGCTCTATGTCCATTGCTCTGACCCGGACCAAGCTTCCGAACCGGATGGCATCGAATCTCTCTACGTCGATGACCCCTTGGAGGTCAACGTCCTGCTCAAAGGACTTGGCATGGAACTGGTACATCTCCACGGGTATGGTGGATTCCAGATCGCTGTTGAAGCCCCTGTTGTCCATGGTCCTTGTCACCGTAGTGTCAATCGGGTCCTCGTCCATGGGGGTTGAAACGCCGGTGTCAACCAGTTCGGACGTGGAAATCTTGTACTGGACCATATTGCCGGCCCTTATCCTCACGTCAGTGTCCTTTAGATAATGGGCACCCATGTTCAGTATCCCTGCCAAGAGATCGTCCGTGTCCCTGACATCGTAATCCTCGAGATGGAAGGACCTCTTGTTCAGCAGGACGTTCGCCCCCACCTCGTAGTCGATGGGGGGCTGATACGGGTCACCGTCGTTCCAATACTCGCTCCGGTTCTCGATACTCCCGTCAACAACATCGACAGTAAGGTTGGTAAGGCCGGTGGCAAGGTCTACCTCGGGAAAGGTGTAGTTCACGAAATCAAGGAATTTCTCCTCGAAACAGTCCAAGATGTCCTGGTGGAAAGCGGCCTCCGGACCGCCCGCGCTTTCCACAAGGGCACGGATCTCGTCCGCGCTTCTTGGGCCGGAGACATTGGGGGGACTGAACTCGAAGATATTGTACCGGGAAGCGATGTTGAGCCTGGAATATCTTGTATGATTGATATACGTAACGGCCTCTATCCACTCGCTGCTGGGAGTGATATCGTCCCTGGTCCCCCGGCCCCCGCCTTCAACAATACTTACCTGGACCCCTTCTTCCTCGTTCCAGGCCTGATCCGAGGTCAAGGTTACACCCGACAGGTCTGTGTTTAAGCAGGGGGAAGGAGAGGAAAGGACATCTTTTTCCCCGGCCGATGCACCGTTCCCATCGGTTTTGCCTGAAACGATAGCAGATCCCCGCTCCGGAAGACCGGGATTATCATAAATACTGCCTTCTCCACCCGCGCCGTCCTCGTCTTCATGCGCCTCCCCTTCTCCGTCGTATCTCAGAAAACCATATGAGGTACCCGATCGACCTCCCGTGGAGAACAGGAGAAGTGAGAAAATACCAGATAATACAACGATACAAACGAGAAATGCTACGATGAGTTTCATTTTTACCCTTGATACCAACATGCCAGTGTTCCTCCTACCAATACAAGACAATCTCGTTTCCCTTTATATCATCCAGTCTTTGGGCCGACGGGTCGTAAACCACCACCAGCTCCCCGTAGGATGAAGGTATTCCCGTGCCGGCATGTTTTATCTTCAGATTGAGCGGTGAGCTCATTAGACTCATCTCCACAGATATTTCGTTGTCCGCGTCCAGTCTCAACTTCTGTCCCGATATCGTTATCATGTAGCTGTGACCCCTTACCCGGGATTCTATATCCAGTTTATATTCCGCCATTACGTAAGGATTCTTCATTGCCATGGACTGGACCGTTTCTATGCTCGCCTCTATGCTCTTACCGTTCTCCCTCAGGTCCTTGTGTATCGCTACATTGGTAAAATCGGTTATCACGTTGCTGATAATGGAGGTGAAAAGGGTTAGCAGCACGGCTGAAATGGTAAATGTAAAGATGAACCCGATCTCGATGGTTCCTTTCCTATTCCGCTTTAACCTCATTTGCTCACCCTAGGACATTACTTTAACTTCCGTATCGATCTCCAGATATGTAATTTTAAAGATTAGGTCCCCGCCAACATATTGAACGCCCACCGTTTCCCCCTTCTCTTTGCGAGGTGCGAAACCTTTGAACTCGTCCGTCTTGCCCAAGGTAACATGACGCTTATAGGGATCTAGTATGTACTCGTAAACACCCTCGGAGAAAAAACCGCTGAAGGCCCCGGTCAGATTGCTGGCTCCCACCGTAACGTAGGACGTCTTCCTAAGGGTCTCCAAGTGGAACCAGTAGCTTCCCTCGCTGCCGGAAAAGTTCATTGACCCCACCAGTCTGATCACATACATATTGAGGGTGTCGGTTTCGTAGTTGACAGTTATCATCAGGTCATCCACTGGGCGTATCCGGTTGGGGTGGTCAGTGATCACCCCCCCGCCCAGAAGCATAGTGTTGTATAAAATATCCGTACCCGAAGTATGGATTAACGCATCCAAGCTGTAGGCCTGATAGGTGTAGATCGGAAGGTCCGAAGAGTTGAAGAATACGTCGATTTTTACGGTCCGATGGTTAGACGGAGGAATTATTGACAGTGGATAAGAGTCCAACGCGAACCTTTGGTAGGGTATCTCTTCTCTCTCCCCGATGGAGGTGGAAGTCTGGTGTAGGGCGGCGGCAACCTTACTCACTTGTCTGCCGTCCTCACCGTTCAGCAGAAGGCCGTACAATGGAAATTGAAAATCGTTCCCCATAGCTATCGAGGGAGGGGTTATCTCAAGGGTAATACCGTGGCTCTCGTTACCCGCATCCCCCGAAGTTCTATACCTGTAATTAAATCCGGGATCGTCCGACCATATCGTGCCGATGCCCATATTGTTCGTCTCGTTCCACTGGGCATACCAGGCGGCTGCCTTTTCCGCGGGGGTGGGGCTGTTCCAGGACCCCAATCCGGTGAACTCCTGGGAGGTGTATTCGGGCCCCAGGGGATTGGCGTCCGAGCCGAAATCATGACCGCCCAGGCCGTAAGCGCTGTCAACGTCAATGTAATTATTGTCCCCCCGCCCCGGGTTCCACCAGGAATCTATCTTCCAGTGGCCGCCGAGAACTATATTGTTCCTTGCCAGAAGGTTGTGGGTTATCTTTACCATGGGACTAGACCGGTACACGGTGTAATGCCTTTCATAAAGAAAGCTGGTGCCGTTATGGGTCATCTTCACTTCAGTGAAAACGGGACCGGTCGAGACCACTGAGAGGTGGGTAACACCGTCATAAGGGGCCTCGTTGTAGCCCGCATAGTTGACCCAATCCGTGAGCACCCAGCCCCATTTATATTCGGAGCGCTGGAGGTCCAGGCCGTTCCGCTTGTCAAAAACCTCGTACACGTGGTCGAAACCTGCGCCGCCGGTGGGTTCGCCCTGGCACATGCTGACCCTTATCTTCGAATTCTCCAAAGTATAATCCTGGTAAGGGTAGTTCACAGCTACGGAAGGGGGTGAAGAGACCGCATAGGAGGGATTATCCTTCCAGCCGTTGGAATAAACGTCAAAGTACACATGGTACTTATTGTGGCTGTAGGGCGTGGTCTTTCCCTCCACAATCCAGGAAACCCTCCTTGCTTCCAATCCCTCGTAGGACCGGACCTCCCTCCCAGACCTGGAAGAGAGCCAAACCACGTTGTTCCTCTGATCGTACTGCCCGTTCACCATGCCTCCGTCATTTCCCACGAAAGGCCAGAATGTTTTATCGTCCCCGATCCTCCCCGGCTCAATGGAAAGCCGGGCTATGGTTCCCGAATCGCCGATGAAGGCAAGAGTATCCCCGTAACTCAGCAAACCTTCCGCGGAGATGGACGCCTCGGATATGGATTTCTCTGCCAGCAGCGAGCCTGTTCCCCCGTCGTACATCTTGATCCTATAGCCTGTCCCGGGGGCGCCCAAACCGGTAGAGCCGCAGATGATATTATCTCCGTCAGTGGTAATCAATATGTTCTGGTCCGGACCCGCCAGGTCGTTACCTTGCCGGTCCATCAAGGGCGAGGAAAGTTCCAGGCTGCCCACGCCGCCGGTCTCAAGGTCGATCCGTTCTATCGATTTGCCGTCCGGTGTGTAGCCGTTATACAAATAGCCGTTAAGGTAGAATGCGGATATCGTATCGTTCCTGTAGCTGTTCGGTATGCCTACGGTACCGTACATCCTTCCTCTTTCAGTGCCGTACATGCCAGTGCCTATCTTCTGGAACTGCTCGCTCCCCGATTGGAGGCCCCATCTCTTTACATATAAATAAGCACCGTCGGTGGCCAGAACGCCTCCTCCGTCCCATATCTCGGGGGTCCGTATGTGGTCCCCGATGCGAGTGGTAAGGGAGGGGGTCTGTATTGGTTTATGGTTCATGGGAAGCGCGATCTGGGAGGCGACTTCCTTTTCGCTCGGACCGCCCACAACCCGGATGGAGTTGCGGTCCAGCTTCTCCCCGGCCGGGACCAGGTTGGAAAAGGGTATCTCCAGGTCAACAGGGTAACTGTCCATGGCACCCTCCCCGGTATAAACTTCAATTGGCACACGATAATGATGAGGGTCTTGGCCCCTGAAGTACCAATCCTGATCGTCCCGCTCCGGATAGGTCACAACGGCATAGTCTCCGCTTCCCGTATAGTCGTAGACTCCGCCCAGGGGGCCGTTGGGAGAATCCATGTAGCCCCACGGGTGGATGTTGATATCGTCAAAGGTGGCCTTGACGTTGTTGCCCCCCGTGCATAAAGCTATGTATCCCGCGGGGACAAGTGAGTAATCCTCGTGGACCAAGGTGTAGCGTTGTAGAGGAGCGCCTGTTACCACCTCCACCATAATGCGTTTTCCGTGTATCTTAACGGTTACCTCGGATTCGTAATTACCCGGCGGTTTTACCACCTTGGAGGCCATTACCCCGGATTCATTGTAGATCATAAGTGTGCCGGGGCGGGTAAAGGCAACTGTATAGCCCTTACCGTTCGGTGCCTCGGAGGTGTTCTTGCCCCTTACATACACCCCGCACCAGTCGCTGTTAATTGCGGAAAGGGTCAATTTGACCTTGAAGCTCACCTCCAGGTCCAGCATGGCCGGGGTCTCCGCATAGGCATAACCGTAGTTTGCCAAAGAGGTAAGCTCAAGCTTGCCGTCTGTAACGTTCATGTCCCCCTGGACCAGAGAAAATCTCTCCGCGCTGCCGTCCTCAAGGTCCTCATCGATATCCAGGGCCGAGTTCTCCGTCTTAAAGGCCCACTGGTTCGCATCCTCCCGCAGTGACATTCTGCCCGAGGGAATTGAAAGGGTGGCGACCTCGTTGTTACCAACATCGCTCATTGCCAAAAGCTCTATCTTTTCGTTCAGGTCGGTAAGCGCGTTTCTGGCCGATGTTATATCGTTTCGTTCGGTAAGGGAAGATATCTGTAGAACGCCCCAATATAGAACCGCACCGCTCACCACGAATATTATGGTAAGGAGAAGAATAAGGGCAAGAATCGGTGACACCCCGGTATTATCACCTCGATATCTTGATGAGATCATTAATAACACACCATTTCAATACTTTATATTGGAGATATAGATGATATATATAATAAGTTTTGTCCCGTAGCTATGTACCTGGGCTACCTGGGTCCCTTCCACTTGCGGTATATCCACCATATTCCGATCAACCAGAAGATAAGCACGGGCGCGGCGGAGACGCTCAAGGAAAGTATCGGAAGTTTAAAGGACACACCCCCCACCACTATAAAAAAGAGGATCAACATGGCGGCCACGCTGACCCCGGACATCCACACTATCCTCCACATGTCACGCCTCATGATCTTTATGAACTCGGGGTCAATACCTACGACCAGGGTGCCCGAATCCAGCTTCTCCAGAACGGAATAGGCCTTCTTTGGGCCTTTCTGGACCAGGGTCCTGTAATCCTGGGCCGTTTGCAGGGCCCTTATGGGGTCCAAGACGGATTCGGTCTTGTCCTTGACCACCTCTCCGATAATGGGGAGGAGCATCTCGTTCAGGTCGAAATCGGGGGAGATGGCCCGAGCCACGCCCTCCACCTCCATTAACGCCCTTTCAAGCAGTATGAACTGGGCAGGGGGTGCGAAGTCGTGTTTTAGGGCTATGGATACCATCCTCGATATCGTGGCCGGCCCTCCTCAGCCCCATGTAATCCCGGAATTCCCTGAAATCCTGCTCCACAGCCGGGAGGTTCACCCTGTCCTCCGGTACCCCGCATATGTCAAGGAATATGCCGGTGGCCCTGGCTACGTCCTCCCTGGCAATTGACAGGCAGAACAGCCTGACATTGTCCTTCATCCTTGAATCGATATAGCCAACCGAGCCGAAGTCCAGCAGCGCGATGTTGCCCTTGTCTTGTACCAATATATTCCCGCCGTGGGGGTCGCCGTGAAAATATCCGTGAACGAAGATCATCCTGGCAACGGCCTGGCCCAGGATATTCGCGATTTTTTCGGGGTCGAGACCGGCGCGTTTTATCTCCTCCAACTCGTCCACCTCTATACCCTTGACGAAGTCCATTGTCAAAACCCGCCTGGTGGTAAGGGACCAGTATACCTTGGGTACGAAAACGTTAGGATCCCCGGCAAAGTTCTTCTCAAAGCGCTGGATGGATCGAGCCTCCACGGTGTAATCGATCTCCCTTGTCAACAGGCGCTTGAGCTCGCCGACCATCTCCACGGGATCAATGACATCACTTACCCCCATCAGGTGACCGAAACTCTCGCCAAGGTCCCCCAATATCTCCATATCGGCCATTATCTTGTCCTTTATTCCCGGCCTCTGACCTTCGCCGCAACCAGTTTCCCGTCTTTGGTCACGGCCTTGTGGATAGTATCTGGCCGATCTTTATAAACGTGGGGCCGAGGTCCTCGAAGAGCAGCCTTATCTTCTTTGCCTCGGCATAATCCTCTATTTTCGGCTTTTCCTTCCCCAACTTCGGGATGCCCTTTACCTTGTCGAAGAGGTGACCGAAACCGTATCTCGACATGGCGTTGAGGATCTCCAGGTAGCGCTTGTAGTTTTCATAACCTTAATGCGGCCTTCGGCCAACAAGCCTCGGCCTACCCTCGCTACTGCCAAGCTCACGCTCCAGAATCCTGTCGGATATACTCGACATCGACCATAAACAATATTAATTGTCTATATCAATGTTTTGGCCCCTTTCTTACGAAGAAACGTTCAATCACTAATCCCTTTCCATCTCCGAGATGATCTTTTTCAATTTTTTCACGAGAGGGGGAAGATCGTCTATCACCGTATCGTGTACCCGATCGAGATCAATAGGGAAGTAACCATGAACAAGCCTATTCCTCATAACTACAATAGCTGGCCAAGGGACGTCATTAAATCTCCTTTGTGTTTCTTTGGTAATATTTGCAGCCGCTTCCCCAATAATTTCTATACATTTCACCAACGACAGGGCCAGCATCCTGTCTTTTTCCAGGTCCGATCTATTTTTCCCGTCCAAGAATGATATAGCTTCCTCCGCAGGAGTCAGCATATGTTTTAACCTGGTTCGATCATCCTTGTACATACGCCACCTCTAAGGTCTTGAACAGCCTCTGCCGGATGAAAGGACTTATCTCGGCCGGTGTTCTCAAGTCGACCTTTCGTCCCAATATCTCGGACAGCTCCATCTGCATATCGACAAGCTTGAGGTACCCAACCACTTCGTCGGGTTCGAACTCCACGAGAACATCCACGTCGCTTTCCGGACCGAAATCGTCGCGCAGAACGGACCCGAAGAACGACAGCTTGCGTATGTTATGCCGACGACAGAAGGACTTTATTTTACTCTTTGGGACATCTATCCGGATTCTCTCATCCATTCGCATACACCTATTTAAAGCAGCATTATACATAATCATGTTCCAAGTTATAACATTTATCATCCACCTCCCCTCAATACCAACGTATATATTCAACCACCACATTATCCGGTCCGGTGTTAAATATGGACAAGCTGGTACCCGATACCTCCGTGCTGGTAGACGGGAGGTTCATGGACTATTTGAAGGAGAGCGACGAAAGATACGACATCATAATCCCTGAGGCCGTGCTGCTGGAGATGGTGCATCAGGCCAATGTGGGGCGCGGGGTGGGCCAGACCGGGCTGGAAGAGCTTAAGAAGCTACGGTCATTTGCCGACGAGGAGGGCTACGAGATAAGATTCGCAGGCCGCATTCCCTACTGGAACGAGATCGAGGGAGCCAGGGGCGGGGCCATCGACGAGATCGTGCGGGACACCGCATTCGAGGAGGACGGTATCCTGGTGACTGGGGACAGGGTGCAAAAGGACAGCGCCTTGATCAAAGGGGGCAGGGTGATCTACCTCCAGCCCCTCACAGCGCTGGAGATGAGGATAGAGAACTTCTTCGAGGAAAAAGTCATGTCCGTGCACATCAAATCCGACCTGCCCGTGTTCGTGAAGAGAGGGAGGCCCGGCGCCTTCAAGCTTGAGAAGACCATGAAAAACATCTCGCCCGAGGACGTGGAGGACATAGCCTTCGACATCATAGAGAGGGCGAGGGGTATGCAGGACTCATTCATAGAGATGGACGAGAGGGGTGCCACCGTGGTCCAGCTAAGGGAATACCGTATAGCGATCACCAGGCCTCCCTTTTCCGACCGCACGGAGATAACAGCGGTCAGGCCCATAAAGAAGATGACCCTTGAGGAATACAACCCCCCGGATAAATTGTTGACCCGATTGAAGGAAAGGGCGGAGGGGATACTGGTGGCCGGAGCGCCGGGCGCGGGTAAGAGCACCTTTGTCCAGGCCCTTGCCGAACACTACCATTCCATGGGCCGAGTTGTGAAGACCATGGAGAAACCGAGGGACCTGGTACTTAACGAGGAGATCACCCAGTACACCGCGCTGGAGGGCAGCATGGAGAAGACCGGGGACATCCTCCTCCTGGTAAGACCGGACTACACCATATTCGACGAGATGAGGACAACGGACGATTTCAAGGTCTTTGCCGACCTTCGATTGGCAGGGGTGGGCATGGTGGGGGTGGTTCACGCCACCCGGGGTATCGACGCGATACAGAGATTCGTTGGCAGAGTGGAGCTGGGCACCATACCCCAGATAGTGGACACGATAATATACATCCAGAACGGTGAGATAGGGGAGGTCTACGAGCTTATATACAAGGTCAAGGTGCCCACCGGCATGACCCAGGAGGACCTGGCCAGGCCTGTGATCGAGGTCAGGGACTTTTTCAACGACGACCTCAGCTACGAGCTGTACAGCTTCGGGGAGCAGATCGTTGCCATACCCATAGAAGAAGGTGAGAAAAAAGGCGTGGTGCAGAGCTACGCCGAGGAGGGACTCCAAAGGAAGATAGAGGGCATGCTCGATATCCCGGTAAGGGTGGAGATGACAGGGGACAGAAGCGCCGTGGTCTACGCCTTCCCGGGCGATATATCCTACATTATAGGTAAGGGAGGGTCGAGGATAAAACGACTGGAGGAGGACCTGGGAATAAGCATAGACGTAAGGGAGGAAGGTGACATGGAGGTGAGGGTAAAGGACATCAAACCCAGGAAGGGCCAGGTTGTGGTCTACCTGCCGGACGGCCTTGCCAAGAGATTCGTGGAGATACGCGTGGACTACGACAAGGTGCTGGAGGGGAAGGCCAGCTCAGGGGCCACCCTCAAGGTGGGCAAGAGGAAAAGGGCGGGCAAGGAGCTGATGAAGGCGCTGAAGCAGGGAAAGACGGTCACCGCGGTGGTGAAAGGCTAAAAATATTTATGTGGGATCACTTTATAGTGGCGATTGTAAGCCAATAGCCCTTGAGAAAAGTGGGAAGGCCTATGCGGGCAAGGGGGAGGGGAGAATGCCGCAAAAAAACAATAGCCCCGTGGTGTCTGCATTCAAAGGCAAGCCATGTCTGATATGGTAACTCCTTTGAACTGGCATCAGCATAAGCAAGAAATAATGGCCCGTATCCTTATGCTGATGAGCGCTGTTCCAGTCCGGGGCCGCGGTTCCGCCTCTAAAACACATGCAACCAAAACAATAGCCCCGTGGTGTAGCGGCTAGCATAAGAGACTCTGGATCTCTTGGCGCCAGTTCGAATCTGGCCGGGGCTGTTTTATACCCTTTTTCGATCATTGCAATCAAGGAAAAGAGAAAAACGGGTATAGTCCGGCAGAGTCGGAGAAAGGCGGCAGGGGAAGGAGAATCCCACTGGCACTATGGACTGATGTATTTGGAATGTGGGTTCTCC
This sequence comes from uncultured archaeon, assembly GCA_964624865.1. GTDB lineage: Archaea > Thermoplasmatota > Penumbrarchaeia > CAZUZU01 > CAZUZU01 > CAZUZU01. The sequence goes on along the minus strand of CAZUZU010000029.1, from coordinate 7,213 downwards.
GTGGGTTTCTTTTGCCGTCACTTTTCTTTGTCAGCAACCGCCAAACAACGGTGCTAAGAAAAGCGACTTCGGTTCTGGCCGGGGCTGTATATCCTATTTTTGAGAGAATTAGCTATTTTCTTCTCCATCTCCATTCACTGCCTCCTCTGGACTATGATAGTATTACGAAATAGATAATACTTTGCCCTCCCTCCTCCCCCTGTTGTGATAAAAATATTAATAACTTCTATCGTATTCGGATGATTGCATAGGTGGCGTCAATGGCAAAGTCAGGATCAGAGGGCAAGGACTTCATCCGGCAGATAATCGACCGGGACCTGGAGAACGGGAAGCACGACGGCAGGGTCCACACCAGGTTCCCGCCGGAGCCCAACGGCTATCTCCACATCGGTCACGCTAAATCCATATGCCTGAACTTCGGCATCGCCAGTGAGTACGGGGGCAAGTGCAACCTACGCTTTGACGACACCAACCCTGCCAAGGAGGAAGAAGAATACGTCGAAGCTATCAAAGAGGACGTACGATGGCTGGGTTTCGACTGGGAGGACAGGTTGTACTTCGGCTCCGACTTCTTCCAGGAGATGTACGACTTCGGCCTCGATCTCATCGAGAAGGGCGTAGCTTACGTGGACGACCTGAGCGGCGCCGAGATCAGCAAATACCGGGGCACAATCACGGAACCGGGGACCAACAGCCCTTACAGGGACCGGAGCGTGGAAGAGAACCTCGACCTGTTCCAAAGGATGAAGAACGGCGAGTTCGGGGACGGCGAAAAGGTGCTCAGGGCCAAGATCGACATGGCCCACCCCAACCCACTGATGAGGGACCCGGTGATGTACCGAATTTTACACAAATCCCATCACCGGACAGGGGACAAGTGGTGCATATATCCCACCTACGACTGGGCCCACGGCCTCGAGGATTCCCTGGAGGGCATTACCCACTCGCTGTGCACCCTGGAGTTCGAGAACCACCGCCCCCTGTACGATTGGTTCCTTGACCAGCTCGATACATACCACCCGCAGCAGATAGAGTTCGCCCCCTTGAACATGACCTACACGGTAATGAGCAAGAGGAAGCTCCTAGAACTCGTAAGGTCGGGAGAGGCCAACGGCTGGGACGACCCGCGCCTGCCGACAATAAGAGGTATGAGGAGGAGGGGCTACCCACCGGAGGCCATAAGGGAGTTCTGCGATCTCATCGGCATCTCCAAGACCCACAGCACAATCCACTTCGAATTACTGGAACATTGCGTAAGGAACGTTCTGAACAGGACCGCCCCCAGGTACATGGGCGTCCTGGAGCCCCTGAAGCTGGTCATAGACAACTATCCCGAGGACAAGACCGAGGAGATGGAGGTGGAGAACAACCCCGAGGACCCTGACGCGGGCACGAGAAAGGTGCCCTTCTCCAGGGAGCTATATATCGAGAGGGGCGACTTCATGGAAGAACCCGTGAAGAAGTTCTACCGACTGGCCCCAGGTAGGGAAGTGAGATTAAAGAGCGCCTACCTGGCCACAGCCACCGACATTGTAAAGGAAGGGGGGAAGGTGGTGAAGATCAGGTGCGAGCTGGACCCGGAAACCAGGGGCGGCAACGCCCCGGACGGCAGAAGGGTCAAGGCAACCCTCCATTGGGTCTCGGCCCCGCATTCCGTCACCGCGGAGGTCCGATTGTACAACAAATTGTTCACCTCGAAGAACCCGCTGGGCGAGGAAGGCGACTTCAAGGATTATCTTAACCCCGACTCCTTAAAGGTATTAAAGGACTGCAAGATAGAGCCCGGTATCGAGGGACTAAAACCATTCGACAAGGTACAGTTCCTTAGAAAGGGATATTTTGCCTTGGACCCCGACTCCAACGAAAACAACATGGTATTCAACCGGACTGTTGGTCTAAGGGACACCTGGGCCAGAATAAAGAAGCAGATGAAAAAGAATTAACCATTGAACCAGGCTATGGTCTTCTCCAAACCGGACTCCAGGTCATGTTTCGGCACCCAATCCAATGCTTTGCGGGCAAGGTTAGGGTCGGCAGCCGATCTGGGCACCTCGCCCTCCCTGGCGGCCTCCATTATCTTTTCCCCCCCGTATCCTGTCATGGACATGATCTTGTCAGCTAACTCCAGCACCGAAACCTCCCTTCCCGTACCGATGTTGATCACTGGGGGAACGGTACGCTCGGAGGCTTTTTCCAAGGCTTCCACCAGGTCCCCCACGAAAACGAAGTCCCGGGTCTGCTCGCCGGTGCCGTATATGATCGGGGGCTTGTCACTCAGGCATCTGTTGATAAAAGTGGGTATCACCGCCGAATAATAGGACTCCGGGTCCTGCCTCGGCCCGTAGACATTGAAGAAGCGTAGGGCGGTGGCATCCAGACCATAAACCTCTCGGTAATTCCTTATCATGTGTTCGCAGGTAAGCTTTGCCGCGGCGTAGGGGGAAAGGGGTTCCACGGAAGATTCTTCAGTGAGGGGTAGGTCCGGGTTATTGCCGTATACAGCGCACGTGGACGCAAATACAAGTGCAGCGTCGTTCTTCCTGGCCCTTTCCAGGACCTGCATGGTGCCCATCACGCTTACCCTCGTGGTCCCCACCGGATCCTCCAGGCTCTGGGGCACGCCTGGTATCGCCGCCAGGTGGAAGATGTATTCCGCGTCCACTGCAAGGTCTTTCGGATCCAGGATATCCCCCTTGATAAAATCCATGTCGGCACCTTTCAGGTTCTCCACCCTGCCCAGCGATAGATCGTCCAGGACCGCTATTTTATTCCTGTCGCAAAGATAACGGGCAAGGTTTGACCCAATGAAACCGGCACCGCCTGTTATCAAGACCTTCTTATCTTGTAGCATGTTCACAACAATAGCACAGGGCATATTTCAAACTATTGTTTGTGTTATTTACTTAGTTTAGATATGAGCAATCGTATCTTCTCAATTGGTATTACAAAATGCTAATAGTATGGGAGAACAATATTTATATGGATGAGCGGTTTTCTTAATCTTACTCATTTGTAACACAATAGGAGATGGATGAGCATGGCATACGGGCCCAGTGGATACCAACGACCTCCGCCACCACCGCCACCACCGCCACCCACTTACTATCAACCCTATTCATATTACCCCCAGGGCCCCTATTATCCGCCGTCCTATGGGCCACCCCAGAAATCCTCGGCACTTGGGGGAAAGGGAGGCCTAATTACAGCGATCATGCTTATCATAGGAGCGATCATAGATTTCATATTGGGGGGATTACTGACTGTGCTCGGGCTTGTCGTGTCTTCGGTAGCCTACGTGGGATCCATTGGAGGTCTATATGCGGCCTGCGGCATATTCTGGTTGATTGCCGCCATAATAGCCATCATAGCAGCGGTGTTCTCTTTCAAGAACCAAAAATGGGGCCTGGTGTTGATTGGTTCGATACTGCTTGTATTGGGCTACAGCTTTATCTTCGGTATACTGGCACTTATATTCGTCATAATATCCAAGGATGAATTCGATTCCTGAGCCGGTGCCAAGACTCCATCCCTTACCAAGTCTAATTAAATTATATATACTTCCTCGACAATTTACGTACATGGTAGAGGAGGAGCTAATCCTGAAGGTTGAGGCGGCCTATCAGGACGACGTGGGCTCCGGTAAAGGCCGTTTGGATTCGAAATTGATCCGAAAATTAAACCTTAAATCGGGTTCGGTAATAAAGATAAGGGGCGAGCACGGCAACAGCTACGCCCTTGCCCTTGTATGGAAGTTGAGGAAGGGGGACCGGAACAAGGACGTAATTAGAATAGACGGTATAACCAGAAGCAACGCCTCCCTTTCGGTGGGGGACAGGGCATACGTCTCCGCGATCGAGGCAAAGAAGGCAAAGAAGGTAACCATGGCCCCGATAATGGACATGCAGCGCCCCATTGTAGAGCTTTTTATGAACGAGGACGTAAGGGATTATATTAAAAGGGAACTGCAAAAGCGGCCCATTGTTTCCGGGTCCCTGATAGCTATACCAAAGTTCGCGCTTATGGGGGGCGCGATATATTTCAAGGTCATCAAGACCTCCCCCCACGACATAGTCCAGATAGAAAAGGACACCGCCCTTGAGATCAGGCCGGCCACCAAACAGGAGCTGGAACTGGCAGGCTCCCAGATCTCATACGAGGACATAGGCGGCTTAAAGGATGAACTGGAGAGGGTGAGGGAGATGATCGAACTTCCCCTGAAACACCCAGAGCTCTTTGCGCGTTTAGGTATCGAGCCGCCCAAAGGGGTTCTTTTATACGGACCGCCTGGCACTGGAAAGACGCTTATAGCCAGGGCGGTGGCCAACGAGAGCGGGGCCAATTTCTTTTCCATCCAGGGACCGGAGATCATGTCCAAGTATTACGGGGAGAGCGAGGCCCATTTAAGGGATATCTTCGTGGAAGCGGAGAGCAAGGGGCCGAGCATTGTCTTCATAGACGAGCTTGACTCCATAGTGCCCAAGAGGGACGAGGTTTCCGGCGAGGTGGAACGGAGGGTGGTCGCCCAATTGCTCACCCTGCTGGACGGGCTGAAGGGAAGGGGAAAGGTCATCGTCATAGGCGCTACCAACCGCGTGGACAGCATAGACCCGGCCCTGAGAAGACCGGGGAGGTTCGACAGGGAGATAATGGTTTCCATACCCGACCGCGGGGGCAGACAACATATCTTGGGGATACATACCAGGGGAATGCCCCTGTCCAAGGACGTGAACCTGGAGGAGTTGGCCGGAATAACCCACGGCTTCGTAGGCGCGGACCTCGAGGCGCTGGCCAGGGAGGCGGCCATGAAGACGCTGAAAAGGTACCTGCCAAAGATAGATCTGGACGACAGGATCCCCACCGACGTGTTAAAGAACATGGAGGTGGCAATGAAAGACTTCAGGGACGCCTTCAACGAGGTGGAGCCCAGCGCAATGAGGGAGGTCATGGTGGAAACGCCGGTGGTAAGATGGAAGGACATCGGGGGGCTGGAAGATACAAAGAAATTGTTGAGGGAGGCGGTGGAGTGGCCCCTTCAAAACCCGGAACGTTTCCACGACATGGGCATCAAACCGCCCAGAGGCGTTCTTCTATACGGTGCCCCGGGCACGGGTAAGACCCTGCTGGCAAAGGCAATAGCAACCGAGAGCGAGGCTAATTTCATCAGTATCAAAGGGCCTGAGATCATGTCCAAGTGGGTGGGAGAGAGCGAGAGGGCGGTAAGGGAGATATTCAAGAAGGCAAGGATGGTTGCGCCCACGATCATTTTCCTTGACGAGATAGATTCCTTGGCCCCTCGCCGGGGTATAGCGGGAGATTCAAGGGCCAGCGAAAGGGTGGTGAACCAGCTACTGACGGAAATAGACGGTCTTGACGTGCTGGAGAACATGATAATCATAGCCGCCACCAACAGACCGGATATCATCGATCCGGCATTAATAAGGTCCGGAAGGTTCGATCGACTGATATACATCGGCATACCGAAAAAAGCCACGAGAATGAACATCTTCAAGGTGCACACGGCAAAAGTTCCCCTTCATGGCGTTGATCTTGATGATCTTGCGGCTATATCAGAGGGTTACGTGGGATCGGACATTGAAAATATCTGTAGAGAGGCGGCAATGAACGCCATGCGACATGATAAAAACAGGGTGGATATGGCAGATTTCACCCATGCCTTCGAAAACATCAAGCCAAGCCTGGAAAAGGGCTTGCTCGAGTTCTACGAGGAGATCGGGCGCGATTTCGCCGGTAACATTGATCGGCCTGCCTTTGTTGATAAAAAGATAATGGAAGGTTACAGCTGAGACCTGAGAAATAATCTTGGATCCCGGAGTTGCATCCGGTTAATGCGGTGATTTTTAATCATGTATATTATCGGCAAGCGTATCCTCTATATCCCGGGGAAGCTCCAGTTCGGATTCGTCATCGTTGTCGCTAAAGTCATCGTCATCGTCCACTGTCAATGAGCTTAATCCCTCTCCCCTTCTCTCGTATCTTTCACAGGTGTGATCTATTCGAACGAACTTTTCCCACACGTCACAGTAGCCAGTACGCTGATCAAGGCCGCATTCGCTGTCCGGCGAGAAATGCACGCATGAAATACAGTGGCTCTCTTTTTCCAAGTTCGTCCACCTTTTGATTTATAGTAACTCTATTCAATGCTGCAATATAAAACTTCCCAAAACTGCCGAAAAAAGTAGTAGAGATCCTTGGGCATCCACACCAAAGCCTACAAGCAACAAGATTTAAATAATAATCGACAATTACATCTAAAAAAACAATATAAGGTGTAAAAAATGGCATCAACTCCACCCCCTCCCCCACCACAGCAGGGACAACAGCAAGGTTACCAACAGCCACCGCCGCAACAGGGGCAGCAAGGCTACCAACAACCTCCACCACCTCCGCCACCACCGGGATATTACGGACCACCGCAGGAAAAGGACAAAACCCCCCTTATTATCTTTATTGTATTGTTAATAGTCTGTTGGCCCGCTGCACTGATATATCTCGTTGTAAAAAAGGATGAGATATTCTAACACAAAAGATGGGAGAGAGACCTTTCGGGAAAATATCGTTATGAGCTCGTCAACTAGGAGAATCAAAAAGTGGATTAGAATACTAAGCGATCTAAAGCCACTGTTCCTTGCCCATCATCCCCTATGCGATAAATTTGAAGCCCATACTTTAAAAGTTGGTGACCATAGGCTCTGTTTGGGCTGTTTTACCATCTATCCCACGGTTATCTTGAGCTTGTTCTTCATGTTCAACTACGAATTATATACGTACCTAACTCTCCCGCACTGGACAATTATTCCAATTGGAATTTTTATCTGCTCTATAAAATTATTATCTTCTCATATAAAATTTGCCAAGGTCTTCACCAACATTATCTTCGGCATAGGTGTCTCACTGAGTATTTATGGAATCTGGTATTTACCTATCCCAACATGGCAAAAAGCCATTGTATTCGTGCTGTATGCCCTGTTAATAGGCGTATTTGCGGCATACCGCTTTCACCAACATATCAAGATATGCGACGAGCTCTGCGAATATCGCAGTAATTGGAAGCACTGTCCCGGTCTTAGGGAGATATATGAAAAGGTGGAAAGTGACCTGAAAGAAGAGTATACAGAAGCAAAATATAGCACAACAAAAGTTAAATCAGTATCTCCGAATAATCAAATATTTTTAGATAACATCCTCTAATCCC
>CAZUZU010000028.1:17723-21355 GCA_964624865.1 uncultured archaeon | reverse complement strand
GGAGGCGGGCATCCCCGAGGACGACCCGCGCAATCCAGGCGTAATTGCCGATAACGTGGGGGACAACGTTGGTGACGTGGCGGGAATGGGTGCTGACCTCTACGAGTCTTACGTGGGCTCGATAATAGCGGCGATGACCCTCGGCCTGGCAGCCACCCAGGTCTCGGCAGAGCTGCCCGAGAACGCTGTGATTCTGCCCATGGTGGTTGCGGCCTTCGGCATACTCTCAGCGATCATAGGCACCTTCCTGGTTAGGACCGGAGAAACGGTGGATCAATCGGTGTTACTCAAGGCACTTAGAATAGGCACCTACGTGGCTACCGTCCTCTCGGCCGTACTCGCGTTCGTCGCGGTCCATCTGCTCATCGGCCCGGAGTTCTACGGCGTAGGCGTAGCGATCATCATCGGTCTGGTGGCGGGAAATATCATAGCCTACTTTACCGAATACTATACATCCGATCATTACAAACCCACAAAGAGCATAGCCGAGTCCTCCGAGACCGGGCCTGCCACCGTGATCATCCGGGGCCTGTCGGTGGGCATGGAGTCCACGCTGATCCCGGTTCTCACGGTGGCCGTCGCGATAATCGCGTCATATTATATTGCCGGCCAGGGCGATTTTGCCATCGGGCTTTACGGGGTGGCTATCGCAGCGGTGGGGATGCTTTCCACCCTGGGCGTAACCTTGGCAACGGACGCCTACGGGCCGGTGGCCGACAATGCCGGAGGCATAGCCGAGATGGCCCGTCTGCCCCCTGAGGTAAGGGACCGCACGGATGCCCTGGACTCCCTGGGCAACACCACGGCGGCCACGGGAAAGGGGTTTGCCATAGGCTCCGCCGCTCTTACCGCAATGGCCCTCATCGCCTCCTATAATCATACCGTAAAGGATATAGGGAACGTGCCCTCGTTGGAGATAATCAATCCCAGCATGCTTGCCGGTCTCTTTGTCGGGGGAATGCTGCCTTTCATGTTCTGCGCCCTCACCATGTCGGCGGTTGGTAGGGCGGCGGGAAAGATCGTGGAGGAGGTTAGGAGGCAGTTCAGGGAGATACCCGGCCTGAAGGAGGGTAGAAAGGGCGTGGAACCAGATTACAAGAGGGCGGTGGTGATATCCACCGAGGCCGCGCTGCACGAGATGATATTCCCCTCGCTGCTTGCCATAGTCGCTCCAATACTGGTAGGGTTCTTCCTCGGAGTGAGAGGGGTCATAGGCCTTCTCATCGGAGGGCTGGTCTCCGGTTTCGTGCTGGCGGTGATGATGGCCAATGCCGGGGGAGCCTGGGACAATGCCAAGAAGTACATAGAGAAGGGCAACTTCAACGGAAAGGGCTCGCCCAATCACAAGGCCACGGTGGTGGGTGATACGGTGGGCGACCCGTTCAAGGATACCTCGGGGCCGAGCCTCAACATACTGATAAAGCTCATGTCCTGGGTGGCCCTGATAACAGCGGCCTTCACAATGACCTCCCACGACTGGTTCCTGGGCCTGCTTTGATTCGGGGATTTGCCCTAGGCTACACTCCATCACCCCGTTAATTACAAATAGAGGTTTGTGTATAAAGATGGAGTGATGGCTTTCGATATTTCGGATCTGAGGGTTAAGGACAAGGTGCTGCTTCATCTAACTTCTTACCTGTGGTATCGGGACAAGTTCGAGGTCCCCGTGGATATCTCGCAGTACGGGATAGCCGATGCCCTGGACGTTGGCCAGGACCACATCTCCTATGCAATGAAGGACCTCAAGCAGAAGGGGTGGGTGGAGGAGAGGGTGAGCCACGTTATAGGGGGGCAGCGTAGACGAAAGGTGTATTTTCTCACCGACAAGGGCCTGAAAAAGGCCGAGGAGCTGGAGAAGAAGGTGGGGAAATGCGAGATACTTGTGGACGACGGGAGCGATCTCAAGTCAATGGCCATAATAGAGGTACAGGAGTCCTTGGACAAGACCCCCAATCTAGTCCAGGTGGTGAGATACACCGACAAGGGCACTTTGAACATGGCCGCTTTAAGGACCCATCTTACGGCGTCTGAGGCAAAGAAGAAGGAGAGCAGGAAGGAGACAGTGTCTTCGATATCAGACATGCCGTCGCCAAGGTTCTTCGTGGGCAGGGACGAGGAGCTGGAGCACATCACCTCCCTGATAGATTCCAAGGACTGCAAGGCCGTTGTCATATACGGGATACCCGGAATCGGCAAGACCACCCTGGCAGCCAAAGTGGCCCTAAAGTACAAGGGCAAGAAGAACCTGCTCTGGTACCGGTTCCACCGCTGGGACACCATACATAACGTGATAAATACCATTGCCGACTTTTTGCTCACCATGGGTAAGAAACAGCTTAAGACATACCTGGACGGGGCCCAGGAGATAAACCTGCACGATCTGGGAAAGATACTCCACAGCGAGCTGAAGGATGTCAATGCCATCCTTATATTCGACGATTTTCAGAGGGTAGAGGCGAAGATATTACAGATGTTCACCCTCATCTTGGAGGTCTTGGAGTCCCTGGAGGACGGCGTCAAGATCCTCTCGGTGGGCAGGCAGATACTTCCCTTCTACGACAGGACTGCCGTTGCCCTGAAGAAGAGCGTGCAGGAGATACAGTTACGCGGCCTTGATGAGAGCAGCTCCCGCGCCCTGTTGGAAAAGGTGAACGTCTACCTGGACGACCACGCGTTCCAAACGGTTTATACCATGACCAAGGGCCACCCCCTGTTCCTGGAGCTCATACACAACATAGAGGATATAGAGAGCCACGAGGATATAGGCATGTACATCCAGGACGAGATATTTTCCCGGCTGGACGACAGGGAGAAAAAGATGCTCCAGATACTTTCGGTCTACCGCTATCCCGTCTCATCCTCCGCCATACTGATAGACGACGGCCTGGAGTACGACGTGCTGAACACATTGATAAGGCGCAGCCTGGTGCAGGAGATATCGTACGATAATTACGACTGTCACGACATGATAAGGGACTTCTTCTACCGCACCCTGCCCCTGAACATGAAGAGGAACTATCACAAGGAGGGGGCACAGTATTACCTGGAGATCGGAGAGGACTGGGCCATAATAGAGGCCATATATCACTTTAACAGGGCAAATGAGTACGAAAAGGCGGTGAGGCTGGCAATAGGTCACGGCCAGTCATTGATAAACAAGGGCCTTACAGAGGGCTTTCTGGGAGTTCTGGAGGGCCTGCCCATGGACAAGATCTCGGAGGAGTACTGGCCCGAGCTCACCCTGTTGAAGGCGGACCTGCTCACCCTAACCGGGGACTACGACAAGGCGGACGGCTACTACAATCAGGCGATCCTTACCGCGGACAAGTATCACAACAACCTGGTCTACTGCGAGGCCCATCGAAAGCTTGGCCACATTCTCAACAGGAGGGCGCGTTACGACGAGGCCGAGAGTTACTATCAAAAGTCCCTGAAGAAATCCACGGATATAGATGATCCCAGGGGCATTGCCGAGTCACATCGGGCTCTTGGAAATTTGTACATCCTGAACGGCGAGTTCAAGAAGGCCACCGATTTCCTGGAAAGGGGGCTGAAGAACGCCAAGAAGATCGGGGACACCGACACCATAGCCAAGATATACATAGATCTCGGAACCGTGCACAGCAACATGG
>CAZUZU010000028.1:0-17713 GCA_964624865.1 uncultured archaeon | reverse complement strand
TACTACGAGAACGCCCTTACCTCCCTGGAGGAAGAGGGGGACAGATATCAGATATCCCGGGTCATCAATGCCCTGGGCCTGGGCTACGCGGCTGCCGGGGAGAACGACAAGGCCTTGAAGTACTACGAGGAGGCCATCGAGCTGTCCGAGACCATTGGCGACATAAGGCAGCTTGGAATGGCCCTGATGAACGCTGCCGAGATATACACTAAGAAAGAGACATTCGTTCAGGCCTCCCAGTACCTGGAAGACGCCTACGAGATATTTTCCAAGCTGGGCGAGCAGTTCATGATATCCATGATATATCGTATATATTCCAAGATGTATCTGAAAAAGAACGACAATGAGAATGCGCTCTTATACCTGAACAAATCACTGGCCATAGTTGAAAAGCTCAACATGGATTATTATCTCGCCCAATTGTACAACGATTTCTCCAGCCTGTATCGGGACATGGGAAACGAAAAATTAAGCAAGGAATTCAGTAAGAAGGCGGAAAAGGTTAAGAAAAAGTAGTTTTATGATTTTAACCGGTGGCAGCCGCCGTTGGCTCCTTCCTTTCCTTTGCCCAGTAAACCAGGCTTCCTATGATCATTAAGGGCAGCAGTAGGATGTCCAATATTATGTCAACAATGATAAGACCCTTCTTCCCGGTTTTGTTGGCCAGGTAGGCGTGGTTAGGGGACCTAAGGTCGAAGAAATGCAGGTCCCTGTCCGTAATGACCTTCTTTTTCTTCTTTTTTGTCTTGCCCAGGCCAATGGTCCCTGCCTTCGATCCCTCTTCCTCGGAAAGGTCTATAAGGGCCATATCCTCCTCGCCCTCGGGTTCCATGTCATAGCGGTATTTGAACTCCTCCGGGACGTCCAAGGGCTCCCCGTATTTCTGGGCATATTTTTCGAAAAGAGTGCTGTGCTCCTCCTCTTTCTTGGAATCCAGTTCCCGCATGGTGGAGAGGGTGTCTATTTTATCCTCGATCTGGTCTATGCTCAAGTTCGACCTTTTAACCCAAGGAACATGCTTTTTCTCTTCTTCGGGGGGCGCGGCTTGGTCCGGGGCCGGGGTTGGCGGCCGCTCACCTTGCGGAGGGGCCTGGGAAGGCTTTGCTTTAGCCGGAGGAGGCCCCATTTCGCCTCTTTTTGCCCTGAGCTTGGCCTTCTTCCTCTCCGCTTTCCACCTCTTTTTCTCCGCCTTCTTCCTCTTTTTCGCCTCTCTTATCTCTCGCTTCAGTTCCTTGATGTCCTTGTCCGCCATGTGAATCAGCCCTTTCCTTGTTTTTAGACCATATATACATAACTTATAAATAAATTTGTTTCCCTCTAAGCCTTTTTCTCGACGAATACTTTGTAGATTTGTTTTAGAGTCGAGAATTTGCCCCTCGCACTGCGCTGGCTCCTACGACCGATTCGCTATACTCATTGATCTGAGCCTCGAAAAACTCCGTAATTGAGAACACGTCGCATTTGTTTGAGATTTCATCCAACAAACTTCGCCTCCACCTCGCAGGAATTGCAAAATTCCCGGGACATTCGCCAAACATATAGGTCGGCTTTGTTGGCAACCCCGATATGACATATAACAAGTCCGTTTCCAACATAGGCCAATCCAGATTAGCCACCCAGAAGATTGGTTGCAGTGCTCATGCTCCCCCCTAAAGATACTCATAGCAATACAGAAAAGCAAGCTGGAATATAACACAGTAAATTAGATATATGCGTTAATTAATACTATATGGTATGGCATCCAGATCCTACGACTGCCCGATGTGCGGCTACTACGGCCCTCTGGAGCAGGGCGACTGCCCGATGTGCGGCTACACGGTGGTGGAATACGGCACAAAGAGGAAGGTGGTGAGGAAGACCGTAACTCCCGGGCCAACCCGTAGGATACCCCCGCCTCCACCTGAAAAACCCCAAAGTAGGCGCAGGAAAAGCTCTCCGCCAAGGAAGAAGAAAAATACCGGCGGCGACGGGGGAAGCGGTATTGGAAAGCTCATTGCCGTTATCATCATCTTTTTATTGCTTATATATTTCTGGCCTCATTGGTATCCAATGGTGAGGAATGCACTTGAACAGGGTACCAGCAATGCCCCGGTTAATTACCGTAACTATCCCTCGGAAGCGGAATTCACTCTCAAGAGGGTGGAGACGATAAGCATCAGCGGTGGCGAGGCCCATTATAACTTCCACACCCCCTTTGCAGGGGACATCCCTGACAGCGGAAGCATTCAAAACATACTTGATTCAAGTGTTTCTCCGCTGCCTTCAAGCGGCAGCTACAGCTCCTGGCGTTTCATGGAATGGGACGAGCACACCAGCCGCAACGTGAACATCGAGATATCCTACCACGCCAGGGTAAGCACGGTCACCTGGGATGTCGGCGAGGAGGACTCCGGTACCGTGGATATGATACCCCAGAATATCAAGGATAAATACGTTAGGAACCAGTGGGCGGAGGTGACCCGGGACACGGACGGCGACGGCATGGAGGATGCCCCCTCCGACAACGACGGCGACGGGATACCGGACAGCCACAAGATCGAGATTGACAATCCCCAGATAGTGAGTCTGGCCGACCAGATCGTAGGAGACGAGACCAATGTATATGCCATGTTAGAGGACATATATGTTTACATGACCCAGACCGGAGGCTTCGACTACCTCACCGGTAGAACAGGCCTTCCCGCCAAGTGCACCGTGACGTTGGATCGAAAGAACGGGGACTGCGACGATCAATCCATTCTGTTCGCCTCCCTTGCCCGGTCGAAGGGCATACCGGCCTGGCTCGTCCTGGGCTGGCTGTACGATCCGCAGACAGGGAAGTGGGGGGGTCATGCCTGGCTGAACGCCTACATCCCCCTGGCCAACGGCGATCACGTGATCGGGACCATAGACGTTGTCAACAGGCAGTTCATGTTCCGAGACCCTTACAGGCTCACCGAATGGACCGATGACGGCCAGGAGGGCCACTGGGACGGATCGGAATGGGTCGCCGGAACCCTGGATTACTACTATTATTCGTTCACCTATTCGTATACGGGTCACGTGTCCGTGGACCATGAGGGGGAGATAGTAAACCTGGGATACGAGCCCCGGGGGGAGGAGAGATACGTGGATGTAGGAGATACGGTGGGGGAAAAGGGCGGCGACGTTAAGACCAAGCTTCCGGGGTTTAAGTTCCCCATGGTCTTGGTGTCGGTCGTCTCCAGTATATTGCTCATGTCTGCCTGGCACGGAAAAAGACGAAGGATTGTCAGATAATTAAAGTAATGAGCACCTGCTTTTTCTATAGTAAAAAACCTTAAAGATCTAGCTTATTTACGGGCAAGACCTAGCTTATTTACGGGCGGTTTTTCACATATAGTGCAGAGCCGTTAAAGTATTATTTATTTGGTTCTCCACTGTAATCCTGCTTCTTATCGAGGTAATCGAAACACAGGCCTTTAACTGCCAGGGGACATACATTTGTCCCTTCGCACATCGGTTTTTTTCTGCAAAAGTTCTTGCCCAGCTCCACTAACTGGGCGTGATAATCGTTGAACAACTCGGTATCGAGGGGAAGGTTGGACATGAAATATTGCTGGAGCTCGTGGTAGGAATTCGTTATTTTTTCGGCCTTCTTCGTGTCCAGCACCCGGGACATGATCCTTTTCGTATAGGCGTCGATCACGAAGATGGGCCTTTCCGCCGCGTAGAGGAGGATGGAGTCCGCGGTCTCCGGGCCGATGCCCTTAAGATCCAATAACTCCTTCCTCAGCTCCTTGGTTGGCCCGGGGCTTAGAAGGAAGACGTCCAGGTCACCCCCGTACTTATCAACGATGTGTTCCATGAACAGCTTCAATCTCTCACTTTTTTGATTGTAATACCCGGAAGGCCGTATTAGCCGCCCTAGCTCCCTATTGCCAGTTTTGCAGATTGCTTTCGGCGCTTCGAGCATTCCCTGCGCCTTTAGATTTTTAATGGCCCTCTCCACGTTGGTCCACGCCGTGTTCTGGGTAAGAATGGCGCCCACCACCACCTCCAGTCTCGACTCCCCTGGCCACCAGTTCCTTGGCCCGAAGTGCTGCCTTAGCACGTCGTATATCGCCCTCAATGTCCTTTCCTGTTGATCCATGATATCGACATGAACACATAAACTATTTATATATTGGTTATTCCTGTTGTTAATAGTAAATATAATATACCGCTGTATAATAATGGTATGACCGAGCGGAGGCATAACAAATGAACGAGCGAGAGTGGATAACCGCATATGTGGCCTTTTCATTAGCGATTTCTTTCTTCATGGTACTGTTCTTTATCTTGATGATCGTGCTGGTGTTCTCTCACGGCGCGGGCGTTATGGGTGTCGGTATTTTTATGCTGACCTATCTTACCGAGCCTATGAAGTACGATCAAGGAATATTCGTTGCCAATGTCTTTTTAGGTGTTATGATGGCACTGAGCATAATCTCCTTCCTGCTCTTCCTTGCGGGCTATATGCTAATGAAGTCAGACGAGTACAAGAGACTTTTCCCCCTTTGGCTCGGTGGGGGGATAATGCTTACAGTTATCGGGGCGATGACTGTGTTATCCGGCATACTCCTGTTGATCGGAGGAGTAACCGGTGTAATGGCCGCTCTGAAGATGAGAAAGATAACCAAGGAGGAAAAACACGGGGTACCGGAACGGTTCGTAAGACAGAAGGTGTCCAAGGGCACTACCGTCTCCGTATTCTTCATTGTCCTCATGCTGCTGCTCATGTCCATACTATTGCTCGTGGTACCCGCTATCTCCCTTGCCCAGTACAGGATGCTCAAGGAGCCCAGATGGGAGGAGGCCGGGGAGAATCCTTACAGCATTGCCAAGGACACGGACCACGACGGTCTGAGCGATATTGCGGAGAACTATATATACGGGACCAACATCACGATGTGGGACACCGACGGCGACTACATGCCCGACGGCTGGGAGGCCAGGTATGCCAAGAAGGACAACCTCACCCACGAGCTTCATCCCAATCCCAACGAGTTCGATCCCTTCGACAATCCCGACGGCGACGGGTTCGACTACACCCGCTACTACGACATCTTCAACGACATTTTCACCAAGAGCGAGGGCTGGGGCAAGTTGAACAAGGAGGATCGGAACGGGAACGGCAGGATAGACGATTTCTGGATAAACGAGAGCAAGTCCAAGGTGGATAAGATAGACAAGGACAACGAATTGTACGGGGCGATCCAGGAGGGCGGGTTCGTTGTTGACATAGATACGTTCTGGGAGGACGAGAACCTTACCAACTTCAAGGAATTCTATCTGTCCGTCTTGTTCGGCTACCCGCTTCAGTTCACCGAGAAGCAGGATATCCTGAACATTGACAAGGCCCTGAACCCAGCATCCGCGGACACCGACGGCGACGGCATGGACGACGGTTACGAATCGTTTTTCTACCTTAGCAACAGCCTCAGCATACCAGATAAGCTTCAGTTCGACAACAACGAGACCGCTGAGAGGTACGGCAAGAATCCTTTGAACCCCATCGATCCCGACGATGCGGTGGACGACCCTGAGACCCCCGATTATTTCGAGAACGACCCTGATGACGACGGTCTTGCCAACCTGGAGGAGTACCAGAACGGAACCTATCCGCATACGGCGGACAGCGACCGTGATTCGTGGGAGCCGCGGGGAAGTAAATATTATTTCGGCGATTACGAGGAGCTCCAATACGTGGACCCCAGTAACGGCAAGAGACCCGACCCAGCCAATCCGGACAGCGACGGGGACCACATGCCTGACGGATGGGAATTTGCTCACAATCTTTTCCCGTGCAACGCTTCAGACCAGTTCTTGGACAGCGACGGCGACGGATTGCAGAACTTCAGGGAGTTCTCCTATCCTGACTGGAGCACGAACTACTGGACTCATGATTATAACAGGGACGGTAAGATATCCCGGGACGAGCGGCGCTCGACCGATCCCTTCAACCCCGACACCGACGGCGACGGCATGCCTGACGGTTGGGAGGCCCTTAATGCCCGGGTATTGGACGAATATAACGTGGGCGGAGAATGGGCATATGATGTTTCCCTCAATCCAACGGAAGAGGATGCTTACGAGGACGTTGACGGCTATTTTAACGGCGATGTTTTTGTGGAATCCCCCGACGGTCTTTCCAATATCGAGGAATATTACCACAATACCAACCCGAACGACCCGGACACGGACGACGACCGTCTGTTGGACGGCGAGGAGCTAAAGTACGGTTTCCACGGCGAGCTCATAGGAGATATATTCTACACCATGGACTTTGCCGGAAAGTACTTCACCAATGCCTCCTCCCAGGACACCGACATGGACTCCAACCAGACCAACGCTTCCCGGCACTTGTACGATTGGGAGGAGATCCACGGCATGCAGTTCGAACTGATAGACGGTATCGACAACGACGGCGACATGGTGATGATGCAGAACAACGGTGTTGACGACGACGGCGACGGCGTTGTGGACGACGGCCGCGAGGGCATACCGGCGGTTGGCAAGCCGGAGGGCGTCGACGAGGACGACGAAGGTAAAACATGGAAGCCCACCAACGCCTCCAACCCGGACACCGATATAGACGGAATAGTGGACGAGCAGGAGATATTCGGGTTCTACTGGATCGATCCGTTGGACGAGTTCACCGGCTGGCTGTACACCGACCCCACCAACAAGGATACCGATTTCGACGGTCTCAAGGACAGGGAGGAGATCAATCCCAAGCAGAACCCCAACTCCCTTCGTACCATCCCCCCCACCAATCCCATGCTGGCCGACAGCGACGACGACGATCTGTTGGACGGCCTTGAGGTCAAGACCGACTTCTTCCCGTTCATCGAGGATGATAAGGTATTTTCTTGGCTAAAGGACGAGCACCGTTTCGACGACAACGACGACGACGGCGACGGCGTGTGGAACGAGGACGGCTTCGACGGCGTGAACAATGATTACGATAATTATACCGATGAGGATCCCGCTTATGACATCGATTTCACGGACCCGCGAAACCCCGATACCGACGGCGACGGCATGCCCGACGGCTGGGAAGCCAAGTTCGGTGCCAACCTCACCAAGTACGGTCCCGGGGAAAAGGACTATGCGCTCGAGTGGCTGGTGAACCCATTAGACCCAACGGACAAGTACGGGGACCCGGATCACGACGGCCTGCCCAACATCGAGGAGTACCGGCACGGCTGCGACCCGCTCGATCCCGACACCGACGGTGACGGCCTTCCGGACGGCTGGGAAGTCAACTTCTCCAAGTGGTCCTTCTTCGAGGGCACCGGCATGTGGGGCGAGAACCTTGACCCCGCCAACGCTGACAGCGACTTCGACGGCATCCCGGACGGCGACGAGGACTACGACGACGACGGCTATCACTACCGTAAATGGGACCCCGACCGGAAGATGATGGTATGGGTAAATCTAACGTTCAACAACACCGAGGAGTATATGGTAGGGGTGCTCGACGAATGGGGAATACGTCAAAACACCACCGACCCCAACGACCCGGATACCGACAAGGACAACATGAACGACGGCTGGGAGATCTATCTCAGTGACCCGGACGGTGATCGCATGCCCACGGGTTACGAAAAGGAGATGGCCGAGGCCCATCCGGGAGACGAGGGGCTTTTCGACCCCGAATCCAACGACACCAACGGCAACGGCAAGAATGACGGCTGGGAGGATTGGGACAGCGACGGCTACCTTAACTGGTACGAGGCCAACAACCATACCGACTGCATGGACAAGAACGATTACCCGCAACCGATTAGCCGATTTTGGGAGACAAATATCGTACCAGTGAATGCCAGTTCGGAAAATGCTGTTAACCAGGAATGTGTTGCGGGTCAAAAAAATGCTGTGGATTATAATAGGAAGGAATATACTGAGATCATGACTGAGAAAAGACAGGCCTGGATGGTACCGCAAAAAACGGCTCATGCCTGATTGATCTCTTCTACTATCGGCCCAAATATTCCACTAACGAAACATTTTTATCCCCACGTATACTAAATATGGTCATGGAAGGCTCGTCCCCGCTAGGGCAGGATAACGGAGTATGGCCCAATAGATGGTTCCAGGTCTCCTCCGGTATATTTATCGGACTTTTCCTTATTTTGACCACCCAGGCACTTTCCATGGAGTGGATAGACAGCGACAGCGACGGGCTGGCGGACAGCATGGAGAGATTCTGGGGTACCGATCCCCAGGACGGCGACAGTGACGGCGACGGGATACCGGACGGTGAAGAGCCGCTTTGGAACCGGGACGTGGATGGTGACGGGAAAATAAACGCTCTCGACATCGACAGCGACGGCGACGGATACGGTGATGGATGGGATCGCGATTCCCCGGTGAAGGACAGCGACGGCGACGGAATATGTAACTTCATGGACCCAGACAGTGACAATGACGGGATACCGGACGGGGAGGAGGTTGATTGGGGCCTGGACCCCGAGATCGA
Source organism: uncultured archaeon (assembly GCA_964624865.1). Classification (GTDB taxonomy): domain Archaea; phylum Thermoplasmatota; class Penumbrarchaeia; order CAZUZU01; family CAZUZU01; genus CAZUZU01. The sequence continues at coordinate 9,228 of CAZUZU010000028.1, read as the reverse complement.
TGACAGCGACGGCGACGGCCTTAGGGACGGGGAGGAGTGGAAATGGTGGGAGGATACCGACGGCGACGGGCGGATCAACGCCCTTGACCCTGACAGCGACGGCGACGGGATACCGGACGGGGAGGAGGGTTTGGCGGATATTGACGGTGACGGATTGCCCAACATGGTGGATACCGACAGCGACGGCGATGGATTGAGCGACGAATACGAGGTCTATCACGGTCTAGACCCCCAAAACCGGGATATTGACGAAGACGGATTATGTGACGGCAAGGAGATCAATATCTACGGAACGGACCCTCGGTCGGATGACAGCGATGAGGACGGGATGGACGACGGCTGGGAGGTCGGGTTCGGCTTGGATCCCCTTGACCCAAAGGATGCGGACGGGGATCAGGACGGCGACGGCCTGAGCAATCTGGAGGAGTACTTCCTTGGCACATCCCCGTTGAATAGAGATACCGATGGTGACGGGATGGACGATTACTGGGAGGCGAGACACGGTCTCGACCCGAACAGGGACGACAGCGGTCTGGATATGGACCAGGACGGGGCCTCGAACATTCTGGAATACGAGATGGGCACACTACCCAATAACAAGGACACGGACCAGGACGGCCTCAGCGACGGCGAGGAGATGGTTATAGGATGGAAAGGGGCTTTGATGGAGGGCCATTTCACCAACACCACCGGGAACTACTTTACTTCGCCTCTTACAAATGACACGGATCAGGACAATATCACGGACTTTGACGAGATATTTGGAACAGAGGGTTACGTTACTAACGCTTCCGATAAGGACAGCGACGGCGACGGCCTCACCGACATCATGGAACTGAAGGTCTATAAGACGGACCCCACACTTGCCGACAGCGACGGCGACGGACTTAGCGACTACGATGAGATTTTTGGCATTTTTGGCTATATAACAGACCCCAACAGGAAGGATACGGACAATGACGGGGCAACCGATTATCAGGAGCTTTGTACGGATTTCGACCCTCTGACCCCGGGCATCCAGGGATCAAATCCAATTGACCCGGCCGGGGACAGCGACGGCGACGGATTGCCGGACGGCTGGGAGATTAACCACGGTTTTGGCACCAACGACACCAATGCCGAACCGCAATGGCTTCTTTCGCCCATAGATCCCAGTGATAAATACGAGGACCCTGACGGCGACTGGCTCTCCAACTATGAGGAGTATCATCAGACCAAGTACAACGTCTACGTAGGACACACCGATCCCCTGGACCCAGACACCGACGGCGACGGCATGCCGGACGGCTGGGAGTACTACTATGCCAGGGAATCGGTGGACGAATACGGTAATTACTGGTATTCCCTCGATCCCCTGGACCCCACGGACGCGGACAAGGACAACGACGACGACGGCTACGACGCAGACAAGAACGGTAAGATCGAGGGCCACGAGACCTTCACCAATCTCGAGGAATACCTCTACGGTTACGATATAGATGGAGACGGGTTCCCCGATCTCGATCCCGGAAATCCAGACAGCGACGGCGACGGCCTGCCCGATGGTAAAGAGATTTACCTCAGCGACCGGGACGATGACGGCATGACCAACGGCTGGGAGGAAAAATACGGCCTCGACCCTTTCACCGACGACGCGGACCAGGACCCGGACGGCGACGGCGCCACCAACCTCGAGGAGTTCCTGGCCGGCACTGACCCGAGGGACAAGGGCAGCGTGCCTTGAACATTCTTCAGAATTATGAATTACCTGAGTGGTCGGCCGCTGTTTTACCGGGCCTAACGCCCACAAGAAGGGCTTCCCTGTCCTTGTCTTTCAGATACACCGGAAAGAAAGTTGTGTTGTCGGTATATTTATCCAGCAGCTTTGGGTTTTTCATTATCTCCTTAATATGCATGAACGTTATTTCCAATCCTTCGTCGATCACTTCGACCTCTCTTTTACTTAGTTTCAAGATATCCACACTCCTTTAGATAGCGTTTCCAATTCGATCTCATATCGATTTCAGCATAGGTAAGAATTTCGTTTAGATCTCGGCCTTCAAGCCATATCTTCTTCTTTTTACCCGTTTTTGGAATGATATCCATGTGGGGCTTACCATGAGCGAAGTTATAGCGAATTGCGGGTTTCCACTTTTTTTCCTTTACTTCAAGTTGTACCATCATATCTACTACCTGGCCTTTATCTGTTTCTACCTTGATTCTACAGCGGACCTTGTCCCAAACGTAGATTTCTGTCCACTCTTTCCTTCTTACCATTCATCTCACTCTTTCCATATCTTTGTTATACCTTATAAGGATTTCTTAATATGATATTGAGATTTCAAGCTTACGGACGACGCGGACCAGGACCCGGACGGCGACGGCGCCACCAACCTCGAGGAGTTCCTGGCAGGCACTGACCCGAGGGACAAGGGCAGCGTGCCTTGAACAACCCCTCACTCCACGCCCATCTTCTTCCACCTACCCTTGGCCCGGAGGTATTCCGGTGCGAAAAGTGCGTACCTGAACCGCTCTCTCCAGTAGAACTTCCAGGGCTTGCGGGGCAGGCTCCTTGCAAAGGCGCGGGTTATATCCTGTAGCGGCTCGAAGTTCTTCTCGGTTATGTTCTCCGCCCTGATGAAGTGAAGGGTCCCGCTGTGCGTGGGTCTGGTGTCGTAGAACATTATCCTGGGCATATCCGGAAGGTCCAGCTCGAAGATGAACATGTAGGTGAATCTGGGGATGGGCACCATGCCGCCGATGTACTTCTGGTAAAGCTTGTTGTCTCTCCTCCTTTCGAAACCTATTCCCTCCCTTTTCAGAGCCCTCCTCATGTTGTAGGTAGCGGTCTGGGCGTCGAAGCACAGGGCCGCCTCCCAGTTCCCGTCCCTCAATGGCGAGCCCAAAGCCAACACCTCATATGTCGAAGAGGACCTGGACCATCCAGCCCTCTTCCCTCTCCTTTATCTCCATCATGTGATAGGTTACGGCTTTTATCTCAGTGCCCCTGCCCTGGCGGTCCGGGTCATAATCCCCTTTGGAGCAGAGGGCTTCCAGTTCAAACCCTTCCCCTTCTATCTTTATCTCCATCTCGTTCACCCGATATATCGTCGCATCGGTCTCGAAACGGAACAGGAGCTCGCTTAAAAAGTTGTGTAACAGCTCTTCCCTGTCTCCTCCCTCCGCTTTTATCCGTTCCTCTTTCCCCCCGACCACATCGTAACGGTCCAAGATAACCCGGTACATAGCCTTGGAGGCGTTGATATAGGCCTCCTCCAGCCGGCCACCGTATGCCCGTACAAGAACGTCGGCGGTGTGGTCCACGAACTCGAATCCCCTTTCCGGGCGGGAAGGCATGTGCTCCACTCAGTCCAAGCCCTTCTCTATGATCGAGCCTATCTCCTTCTCCAGAAGGCCGACGACTTCCTTTGACAGCTCTTCCTTCATATCATCCGGCAGGATTTGGAGGCCCAGTTTCCCTGCGGCCTTTGCCAGCTTCAAACTGGCATACATCTCCTTTATCCTTGCCTCGAAGTATATCTTGATCGCGTCCCTGAGCTCCTCCTTAAGTTCCGGTTCCTTGTCAAGCGCATCGTGCACGCTGTTCTTGATCTCGTCCTTGATAATCTCCCTCATTACCTCCAGCACGATGTCCTCGCCGCCTATGACGTCGCCGATCCCTCCTCTCATAAGACCGGATACCACGTTCTTGATCTCTGAATCCATTGGATATCACCTTGGCTTAATATCGTGTGGAGGTATTAAAACGTTTCTCAGTAGGATTTCCTTTGGTTCTTTATCCTGATCCCCTTCTTCCCGCTCCCCAGCCCGATTTCGTGGGGGTCGTAGGCGGTGGCGTCCAAGCCGGTGTGGAGAGACAGCCGGGGCCTCACCCTGCACATCTGTATCTTCCTGGTCTTGTCGTCAAAGATCACTGCCAAACCCCTTTTCGGTTCCATGGTGGTAACGATCTTTTGTATGTCCGTGCCGGGGGACATGAAGGACTGCTTGGCAGCTCCAAGTGCCTCCACGTCGGTACTGGCAGTGACATTATGGGCCAATATCAGGTCGCTCTGCCTGATTGCCGTCTCGTGTAGGGCCGCAGGTTCCTGGGTTGCCATAATAAGGCTGAGGCCGGGATGGCGCCCCACCTTGATCCAGTCTATCAACGGCTCGGTGGCAAAGGTCTCACCTCCGGCCGGGAGGAAGAGATGCGCCTCGTCTATCATCATATAGATCAAAGGATGCTCTTTGGTGATCTTGCCCTCTATGCCCATGTCCACAAGTCCGGCGTCCGCCTGCATCTCCAAGGTGGTGTACAAAGTTCGTTCCCGCAGCAGCCTCCTTCCCAACAGGGCGACGACAAGGGACCTCAGGTCAAAGGCCCCCACCCTTCCCAGGTAGCTCACGTCTAGAACTGAGACCTGGCCCCCTTTTACGATGGCGCCGTAGGGTGTCCCCACCTTGTGGAAAAGGCCTGTGTCGGATACCATCTTGAACAGTGTCTTGGCCCCCTCCTTGGGCTCCTTTTCATCCGGGAGGGCTTCGATCGTCTTGTATATGTCCGGGAAGTCGAACCTCTTGCCCGTGTTTATGAGCTCCGATATGGCCTTTACGACCACCACCCCGGTGGGTTCCGTGGACTTCAGCTTGAACATGTTGAGCCAGTCGAAAACCTCCACCTCGTGCAGTGGCAACTGGAGGGCGTTGTCAAAGTGGATGTGATGCCCTTCCTTCAGGAAACGCTCTACTGCCAGGTTGGGGAGGAAGACCTTTACCTGGCCGGGAAACCCCTTGGGTTGGGTAAGGTTGAAGTCCCTCAATCTTGTCAGTTCCGAGTCAATTGTATTAGGCGTCTTTAAACTATGGAAAACGCTCATGGAGTCGATTATTATGACGGAGATCTTGTCCCTGTATTCGGGGGCCAGGTTGCAGAACTCCTCGGCAATGACCCCCATGGTGTAGGATTTACCGGTCCCTCTCTTGCCGACTATCAGCATGCAGTGGGGAGAAACTATATCTAAAAAAGTGGAACCCACTTCTTCGTACTTCCCTGCGGGGTAGGAAACCACTTTACCCAGGTAGGCGCAGCCTTTGTTGCCCAGCTTCTTGGTGACCCGTTCCTCCCTCCCCAGGATCTCTATCCTTGACATTGTCTCACGGCATCAAAGGTACTTCTGGCAGTTGTAGCAATACCAGCGTTGATACTGATCCACGTAGGTCGCCTCTTTCCCGCATGTCGGGCAGGCGGTCTTGGGCGGTGGTGGCGGAGGCGCTTCCGGCTCTTCTTTCTCCTCTTCCGGCTCTTCTTTCTTCTCTTCCGGCTCGGGCTTTTTCTCCTCTTTTTCCTCGGGCTTCTCTTCCATCTCAGCCCCCTCGTCCAGATGTTTCTTACATATCTTGAGCCCCTTTTTCGCAACATCGTTGTCAGGGTCTATCTCCAGCATCCTGGTATAGATGTTCACCCCTCCCTTGTAGTCCTTGGCCTTGGCGGCCCTCTTGTGCAGGCCGCTCATTACCTTTAATTCAAGGGTGTCCCTGTCCTCGTCCGATACCTCGAACCTCTTCTGTATCATGTCTATGATCTTCGTCTCGTCCTCGCTCAATCGAAAGTCGCTCCAGCCGTACTCGATCACGTCCTCGAATATACTGATGTGGAGCTTGTTTACCTGGTCAAGGGTGACAGAGGTCACTCCCTCCGTTATGTCGTCAAGCATCTTTTTGATATCTATTTTCACATCTCCCATGTTCTTCACCACCCTGGTCTATGAGAAAAGAATATATAGCCTTTTCTATAAAGTCCACTCTTCACTCGAATTCGTTCTTGTAGCCGATAATATCCTGTGCCAGTAGGGCCGCCTTTTCCCTTACTTCGGGAGGCACGAAGAGGTAGAACCGCCAAAGGTTGTCGTACTGTTTCTTGATGGTGTCAAGCTCCTCCATGTCCTCCATTTGGTCAAGAGAGACGATGCCGTCCGGGGTCAGAGCGTTCACCCTTGCCTCTTTTAACTTGGGTCTGTCCATGCAGTAGACGCATACCTTGGAGGACTCAACTCCCAATGTGGAAGCTATTTCCTCCTCCAACTTTCCCCTCCTGTCCGGATCCCTGTGATAGCCGGTTACCAGTCTCTCCCATTCCTTTCCCCCTACCTCTAGGGTACGTGGGGACAGGACGTAGGCCCTTTTCAAGAGATGTCTGTGGCGAAGCCCGGAGATGATCCCACTGATATGGGGGTCTCCAATGTCATCCAGGGCTTGGAACAAGCCGGCGTCGGCCAGATCATAGAGGTCCTCCTTTTCCATGCCGTGATCCTTCCTTGCCAGGTTCAGGGCTTTTGATATCATGGCCCCGCTGCTGACCTTGGCGTGATGCAGGTATACCCTTTCCGTTAGTATGTACCTTACCTTGAGCAGGTGTACGATCTCACTTTTTATATCGCTCCTTAACATGCCGTGCTTGGTCATGTTCAGAAGGAACCTCTTTTTACCTTGGTCATCGTCGTACAGGGTAAAGCAGCGGTAGACCCTGTCGTCGTAGTTCTTACCGAGGCCGCAGTAGTAGGCGTCCCTTCTCAGGTAATCCAGAATATCAGCGCATATGGTGTAGGTTGTGATCTCCGTGATCCAGGGCAAATCCAGTTCCCCGGGCTTTGTGGAGGAGAGATGGTCGATCATGTCGTTCTTGATATTCCATTTGGATAAAAGGGAACCGAGCTCGCCTGTGGAAAGAAAGGCCTCGAACCTTGCCCTTTTATCGTGCCTGTCGAATATATGCAGCTCGTCCTCGAAGGTATGGCCGAAGGGTATGTGGGTGACGTCGTGTACCAGGGAAAGGACCGAGACGAACCGCTCCCTTTCCTCGAAAAGATCGTTTTTCAGGGCACCTTTCAACCTGAGCTCGGCCATGATCCTCTTCGCCACCGAACAAACGCCGAGCGAATGCTCGAAACGGGTGTGGGTGGCCCCCGGGTATACGAGATAGCCCGTGCCCAGCTGTTTTATTCCCCTCAATCTCTGGAGGGCGGGGGTATCGATGATCCTCCTTTCCCTCTGCCCGAAGTATATGTCTCCGTGAACGCTGTCCCGGAGCAGCATTTTAACACCTTTATATGAACCTAATGGTCTCCAGGTTCATTGGAGCCCTTGCCTTGATTCCGTATCTCCGGTTGGTTGTCTTGGCAATGTCCAAAGCCTTGCTTTCTTCCCCGTGCATTACAATCAACCGATTGGGCTTTGGTTGGACCCTTTGTACATAGGCAAGGAGCTGTTTCCTGTCGCTGTGACCGGAGAACCCGTCCACGGTCTCCACGTCCATGTTGATCTGTATGTTTCTCCGCTTTCCGTTAACCATTAAGTCGAGGTCCTTGAGACCCTTCTGTATCCTTCGGCCCATTGTGCCCTCGACCTGGTATCCAACAAATATCAGGCAGTTCTTTTCATTGTCGCTCCAGTTCTTTAGGTATTCCATTATCGGCCCCCCGTTCATCATACCACTTGTGGCCAGAACTATGCAGGGCTCTGTGTCGTCCAGTATCCGCTCCCTGTCGTCCTTGGTGTCAACCGAATTGAACATGTCGGACAGGAACGGGTTGTCCCCCTGCTGGAATATCTGCGTCCTCAACCTGTTGTTCAGGTACTCGGGATAGGCGGTGTGAATGGCAGTGGCCTCGGATATCATGCCGTCCAGGTATATCGGTACCTTGTCTATCTCTTTGTTCCTCATGTACTGTTCAAGGACCAGCATTACCTCCTGGCTTCGCCCAACTGCAAAAACGGGCATGATAACCTTTCCGCCTTTTTTAATCGTTGCCTGGACTATATCCTTGAGGGTCTCCGAGGCCCTTTGCCTGCCCGGCTGAAGATCATGTTTACCACCGTAGGTGGACTCCATTACCAGGGTCTCCAGCCGGGGGAACTTGGAGCAGCAGGGATTGAACAGCCATGTCCGCTCGAACTTGATATCCCCTGTTATGGCTATGTTGTACAACCCGTCGCCCACGTGAAGGTGGACTATGGAGGACCCGAGTATGTGTCCCGCGTTGTGGAGGGTCAGTCTGATGTCCGGGGTGATGTCGGTGGTCTCCCCGTACTTTAGCGGTATGCAGTGCTTGATCATCTGCCTTATATGTGCGCTTTCATAGGGTATTTTGGCGCCTTCCGAGGCAGCCACCTTTAGATAGTCCAGCTGGAGGAGCGAGGCCAGGTCCCTGGTGGGCGGCGTGCAGTAGACAGGCCCGTCGTATCCGTACTTGTAGAGCAGAGGGACCAGTCCGCAGTGGTCCAGATGGGCGTGGGTGATGATTATGGCGTCGATGTTGTCGAAGGGCATGGCCTCAGGCGCGTTCAGGTGGGGTGAGGGGTCCTTTATGGAGGCCACGTTCACTCCCACGTCTACGAGTATCTTGGAATGCTTTGTGGACAGGAGATGGCAGCTCCTTCCCACCTCCCGGTATCCTCCGAGGGTGGATAATCTCACCCAGTTTTCATCCCCCTCTATGCTCCGGTTCAATCTTCGCCCGATCTTTCTCAGTATCTCGATGCGCTCGTCACTGACCTTCCTCATGTAGCTCCTGACCTCTTTAACCGTCTTGGAAGGTATGGGTGGCTTCCTCACCACCTTGGGCATCCATCCTATCTTCTTCTTGATATCGTTGAGCAGCATACCGTGCTTTCCTATGGCCAGGCCCGGGTTAATGGCCTCGATTATCACCTCACCCACCACGGGGTCGAAGTGGATATCGCCGATCTCGGCGCCTTCGGGCAGCTGCTTCCGGATTATGGCCTCGGCGGGGCCCATATCGGTCAACAGGGAGGGGGAGGGCCTGATGGCCACCCTCCTTCTCAGGGACTGGGCAAGGTTCTTGACCAGTTCCACGTTGTTTATGAATACCTCTATGTCTTCCGTGTATATGGCTACCAACGGTCCTTCGAACTCCACGCTCGTAATGCGTATGTTCGACGGTGCCAACTTCTGCACGGTGTCTATAACTCTTCTCAATGCATCTTCCGCTGTCATTTTACTCACCTTTTATTATAATCTATCTCACTTTGGAATCGAATTGCGTATTGTTTAGGTTCTATAATTCTGGACATAAGACACTTTTTGGAAACTATCTTGCGTATGTGTGTTTGGGATACAAAATTCCCGATACAGCCGGACATAGGCCTAGCTATATATAAACTTTATTGAGAATTAGGCTGTGTGTAAAAAGTATTCACACCTTTTGTCGTCATTCATTCAGCAAAAGA
>CAZUZU010000027.1:971-21428 GCA_964624865.1 uncultured archaeon | reverse complement strand
ACGAGAAAGAGCCCCATCTCTCGTATAGGATGTCAATCACCTCGGGATGAAACGGATAAGACAGCTCCATCTTTTTCTTGAACTCTATGTCCCTCGCTTTCGATGGTATCTCCTCTTTTATCCTTTGATACATTTCAAAATATTTCCGGATGACCTTCTTTTTCCCATCCTTGTTCTTCAGATCGGAAAACAATCTTCTCTGAATGATGAGATATATCTCCTGGTCTTTGACCGGGGTTTCGATAGCCTCCAATCTACCGAAAATCTTTTCTAGTCTTGCCAGGGATTCCTCCTTCTTTTCCGTGTAGTCTTCCAGGTAACTGGAAGGCAGGGTAACCACCAACATACCGTTTTCCAGGGTGGATACGGTCTCGCTCAGTTCCTGGAAGAAAGCCATGGTCTGGGATGCCAGATTGGTATTCCCGTAACTCACCCCGCTGGCCTTGGTTACGTACTCCAAGGTCTCGTCGAACAGCAGGACGAAGGGTTCATGCGCCTTCAGGAATTTTAAAAGTTTTTCTTTTCCAGGCGCCACCCTTTCCTCGTCGTTCTTTCTGAGCTGCTCGTAGCCCTCCTTTCCTCCCAGCTGCATGGCTATCTCGCCCCAAAGGGTCTTGACTGTCACCCCCTCCCTTTCGTGGCCCTCCACGGGGTTGAGGTGGGTGCCTACGACCACTCCCACCTCGGCGTCGATGGGTTTCAGGTCCCGGGTCAACTGCTCCTTGATAACGGAGCCGTTTTCGATATAATGATAGATCGAGATCAGTGCGTGGGTCTTACCGCCTCCGAAGGGCGTTTTTATCTCAACCACGGACGGGCCTTTTCCATTCTTCAATTTGTTATATACCATCGACAATAGTTTGGTGATTCCCTCCGTAAAGTAAGTCTTCTTGAAGAAGAAATCCGGTTCGTTGTAGTCCACGGGGGCGTTTCCCAACAGAACGTTTCCCAGGTCTGCCGCGAACACTGCCTCGTCGAAGTTACCATCCTTAATGTCCTGATGCGGTTCCACTATATCATACCATGTTGCCATGTTATCACCATCATTTCTCCCTGTAACCGAACTGTTTCAGATCGGTCTGGTCCTTGTCCTTCTTCTTCCTCTTTCTACCCGAGACCTCGATACGGGCGTAATCATCTATACCCATTAAGAATCCTTCCAATAATTGCTTTTCCTTGTTACCGTTCAGAAGACACTCGGCAATCGCCTGGCAGAACTGTTTGAAGGCCGGACTTTCCTTGAACCCTGTCTCGGCAAGCAGCCTGGCTATCTCTTCCTTCTCCTCCCGCTCCCAAAGCAGAAGACATTTATGCATTACATCCACCATGCTATCAGGCGATTTTATCTCATCACGACCTTTGGGCCCCAATACGGAAATCTTTGAGCCGGATTTCTTGATGAATCCTCCAGGGCCCCAGTTGTCCTCCAGACTAAATCCGCTGGCGCTGGCCAATTTTCTGGCATCGTCGAAGTCCACTGTATTGTCCAAGTGAGTCCATCTGAAGGCCAGATAGAAATCTGATTCGGTATCAATGTTCTCGGACGAAGCCCCTTTCAGCAATTTATTCACAATGAAATCCGTGGACACCGACCGAATATAATCCAGCAACTCCGCAGTCGTCACCTGCTCCCCCGCCAGCTTCTCCACCCGCTCGTACTGGCTGAATATCTCCATACCCGGCCCTATCGCTGAGATAAAGAAATCGCCGCCGGCTATACCCTCATTCCAGAATTGCTGGAGCTTCTCTTCGATTCTGTTTTTTATCAGAGGCTGGAGCTCGGAATAGAAACCGACTTTTTTCCTCTCGGTCTTGCGGCAGACCATGTAAATGGAGGATGCCAGCGCGGCGGATGCCGCTGCAATTAATCGTGCTTTCATCTCTGTGTGTATTGGCCATGACGCAGTTACTACAAGCCCAGCATTGACGAGCGAATTAAGCATGGTCTCCCAGCCCTCGGTGGTTTTATGGGCATACACTATCACAGTAATGCCACCAAATTTAAGGACACGATTGATTTCTAGGAAAGATTCAGATAAAGCCTTTTCGAAAAACTCTACAGGATTCTCTTGATGGGCATAATTGACAATCGCCTCCTGGGACTTCGGCGTCAGAGGTGTGGAGAACAACTCCAGAAAAACATCGCCGACACTGCGCTTGAGCCATACATAGAAGAAGTCGGACAAATCCGCATACGGAACATTGTCATAATACGGCGGGTCGGTGAACACTCCATCAAAATGATTGTCAGGGAAAGGAAGGGAGGTGGCGGAGGCGTTATTCACAACCACATTTATAGAATAATCTAACCTTTGATAATTTTGAATATTCGCAGAAATTTCATATACTATTTTATTCCAGCCACTTCTGTGTTCAATGGGATTCATTTCAATATAATCCCAAAGCATAGGCAAAGCTTGCCTTCCATATGTGAAACCTATTGCTTCAGTTTGGGGTATCAATCTACATAACGAAGAATTTTTATCTGCTTCTCGTCCTAACATTATACCAAGATACCCCATCACCGCCTTTGCGGCCTCATCGCTGTCCAGCCCGTGCTTTTGCAAATTAAGACCATCGCAATCCTCCTTGATACCCTCGTAGGCCAGCTTGATTTTCTCCAGGAAGGTGATGAGAGCCAGCTTCTGGCGGGGGTTGAACAGTTCTCCAAAATTATTAAAGCCATACCTCGTCAACCCCGAAAGGCCACGTGCATTAGGAGATGGCCGTATTTCACATATTTTTTCATCAGGTATTGGGGTCTCCGTCCATTGCCAATTCCTGATTTTTTCATTTAAATAAGGTTTTATCTCTTTGAATGTGTTCATATCTTTACGGGTGACAATTCTATATGTTTTACCGGATTCCTTTATGTGATGGAAAATTATGGCAATCAGTCGTTCACCCATTTTCCCAATCAAAGCGAGTTTTTGTATATCTTTATTCTCAATTGGTTGACCACAAATTAGGCAGATGGCCTTACCTTGTGCTATCGTCCCCTCCCCAGGGTCAAACTCCCCCATATTGCCCTTGACTATCTCGAACTCTATTGTCTTGTTCCTCTTGTCAACGATTGGCTTGTATGCAACTTTCTTGTTGGATTTCTTGGCGAGCCAGAACTGCCGTACCAAAGGTATCTCCGCACCGCAGGACGGATTCTGGCAGGGAATTGTCCTGGCCCATATATAGCCCACCGGGATGGAGCCGTCAGGTTCCTCGGGATAAAACTGTCCGATTTCCTCCCTGGCCTGCTCCAGGACTATGTTCGCCCATTTCTCCACCATGTGCGCAAGGAAATTAACCTCAATAGTGTCTTTTCCGTCTATGGACTGCTGTTTTCCTTCCCTGATCGATTCTATCTGTTTCTTGGTATAGCCTGCATTTTTTAATTCCCGGTCGAAGGCCTCGGAAATGGGTATCTCTATGGGGAATCCATACTTCTGCGGCCATTCCAGCGTAGCCTTCTCTATAAAGACTGCAACAGGATTGTAGTCGCTGGCGTAAGTTTCGCAACCAAGACGCAAAGCCTCAAAAGGAATGGAACCCCCGCCGGCAAACGGATCCAGAACCTTTGGCGGATTGTCTCCCCACTGCTCCTTTATCATTTCCTGGGCTTTCCTGATGTTCTCATCATTCCCGTTCTTTACCGCTTCCCACGGGGTTATCTTCTTGATCAATTCAGTGATTTCTTCTCGTTTCTCCGGATCGTCCGGAAGGTCAATCAATGCCGCAAAGTTAGTGGCTCGACTAGAAGCTAGAGGTCGCCTGGCCCACCAGATGTGAAGAGTGGAGGGGTGCCCGTGCCTGATATTTTTCTCCCTCGCTGATTCTTCCGATATCTCCGCTAATGGCAGATCCCACTCGATAAATCGCTTCTTCATTTAATTACCTCATAACCAATCGCTAATATCACCTGGAATAGATACATCTGATTTTCTTAAACCGTCTTTTTCTTTAAAATACTCTTCAAGTTCTCTTCCCTTGATATAATCTCTCGATTTTTTAAATTCATCTGAACTCCTATAATATTCATGAAGCCTATTGGCTGCATTGAATGTTTCACCAGGATAACTTTCAGATTCGCCTCGATACTCCGAAAGAAAGTCATCGGAACCCATGTCTTTACATATAGGACACTTACAATCTAAGGATCCTTCGTGCTCCATCCAGGTATAATATCTTCGAAATGCTAAAGGTATATGATCAAACCTTTTCGTACGTTTTAAAATCTCATCTTTTGGCAGAGGAGGTGGTGGTTTTTTATCTTTTCCTTTTGGTATCGATGGAACATAACGTCCAATTTTCACACTAAAAGTATCTATGCCCCATTTTTGTAACAAATGCATTGTAGATGTGCCAGATGCATAAGTAAATTCCCTCCTTATGTCTGACATCTGAAGCAATACTTCCGTCTCTCTGTGTTGCCATAATAATTTGTAATTGAGAACATATCTTCTAATTGGTCTGTATATTAATCCGATAGAATGGATCAAATCATTTTCTGCCAATTTTAAAAGACCAAGGTATCTTCTTTTAAATATTGGTGGATCCAAATTCATATCGATGTAAATCAATGGCTCTCGTTTTTCAGATAATACCTCTTCCGAAAAACTTGAAGACAAACCAGCAAAATCATCTATACTTAATGGAAGAGAAGGTAATGAAATATAGTCTGCTTTGCTCATTCTTTGAAGTTCAAGAAGTTGTTTTATAGCACTGTCATCAATTTTTATTCCTAATGGAATTTGTGGATAGAATTTCCTAATTGTATATGACATTTTATCGGTATAAAAATCCATTCTTCTAAGTCTAGAATTAAAAGATCCATTGGTATTCATAAAACTTTCCCAGTTGCTCTTAGAAAACTGAGCTACGACTTCAGATATCTTATTGTTTAAAGGCGGTTCAAAAGGTAACTTGGCTTTGTATTGAAATTCTGATGAGGTTAGTGCTCTCTGAGGAGTTTTGAATTTACCTTTATTGGTATTCACGATTAATGCTCTACCACCAAATCGAGGTAAATCGCCATCTATTGAGACATTATGTATTTTCATTTAGGCCCTCCCGTGCATATAATAGAGCAATACTTCATTTCTTATTTTAGATTTGTCCGTATATTCATCGTATTTAGAATAAACATCTCTAAGAATTCCATCATTTCCCAGTTCATCTAATCCCCTCCTCCACCGTGGTAATTCTCTTCTTAATTCTTTAGGTAATTTATTATATATTTTTTTTGCCTCTTCTTTTCCCTTTTCCGTTAATGTAAATGTCTCTTTGTTCGATGACTTTCGGCCTTCTATATCTAAAAAACCTAAATTCTCTAGATGATACCATGCTTCAACAATATCAAAGCTATATGGCCCATAATGGTATGAAATAAAATGAGGTGAAAGAGCAGGTACTTTGAAATCCCATAGTTTTTCTTTGAATAATAAAAAAGATTCTTTCATAAAGCTCACTGCACCCTTAATCGATCTATCCGTAGAGTACAGCAGAATTAAAACCAAATCAATAGGATCAAGGGGTTTTATCTTGAATCCAGCAAGAATTTCTTTAATTTTTTCCGAAGATTCTTCTGTAAAGTATACAATACCACAATTTGGACATCTATATCCACCATACTCTCCATAAATATTTCCAGATATTTCTAAAGGATATTTTCCAAACTCCAATCTAGCTTTATTGCATCTGGTACATGGCTTTCCTTTTTTCTTTCTCCTCATATATCTACGCCGTCTATATGGTTTATTCTTATAAGAGGGTTTTTGATTATTTGTTTTCCAAGTAGTAACTATGTAAAAATGACAGGGCTCACTGTCCGCAATTACTACGATTACCTCAAACTGATATTTATATCCTGGACCGCGTTTATTTTTCTTTTTTTCCCCATTTAGTAACGTGAGTTTTATGTCATAGTCTGTTATATTATCTGACATCATTTCGGTAATTGCCTCTAACGATTTATTTAACTTGCATTTAAATTCTTCTATGGTCTTAATATTTGTCATGTGCCCTCCTTTCTGATCTTCTCTCTTGGAATGATATAACCCGTGGCGTATATGTCCTCATCGATTCTAAAGGCTTTCGCAGGGTTCTGGACTCTTTCCAGTTTCGGTTCCTCGGTTCCCGCTCTGGTCACAACGTACAACCAATACTTGTCCTGGAATCTCTTTGCCTTCTTCCATTCGTTGGCGGAG
The DNA here is from genome assembly GCA_964624865.1 of uncultured archaeon. Taxonomy (GTDB): domain Archaea; phylum Thermoplasmatota; class Penumbrarchaeia; order CAZUZU01; family CAZUZU01; genus CAZUZU01. Next base: position 15,228 of record CAZUZU010000027.1, on the reverse strand, counting down.
AGGCGTATGGCTCCTTCCTGGGCTCTTGCCTTTACCTCGATATAGCGAATGTCTTTAAGTTCTCCATGCTCACCATATTTCGTAGACCTGACATCGAAACCGATATTCTCTTTTGAAACGTCCTCGGGGCTCCAACCATGGTCTTCCTCGTGTTTCATGGCAACCCTCATTCCAACCGCTTCTATTTCTTCGTCACGGGCCATCCCGGCACCGGCAGGAGGTTCCTCTTCCGGTTTTACCCTGGACAGTGGCAAGACGGCGATGCTGCCAACGATCTTAGGTTCCGAAAGAGTGATCTGAGTTTCGAGCTTTATTTCCTGTTCGAGATTCTTCTTCCGGTCCTCCAGACTCTCGTATCTCCTTTCCTCGTTTAGTCTGGCTATGTTCATATCCTTACCTTCGGCCAACTCCTGATCGTATTTGAGAAGTTTCTGGTTAGATTCTCCAAGGAGATATTCCAAGGAGCGTATGCCGTATTTCCTCTTAATGTCGGATTCCTTCTTTCTCTTTTCAACGATCTCTTCCCGATATGGGAACATGATATTCGTTACTGCGTATTCTTCTATCTCTTCCTTTTTGGCAAACATCTGCTGCATGCTCTTGTTTAACAGCACGTCATTCATCGGCGCAAGGTCCCATATTATGGAGGGGTTCACATCGACGAGTTCACCTTTCATGTTCTGATACAAACAAAATATTCTCCTTCCTGCCACCTCTCCCAGTCCGTCTCTCAGTTCACCCCTTATATACCACACAACCCCTTCCATTTCGTTCGTTTCGTCGGCGAACACAGCCACCTGATCGGATATGTTCAGACCGTCTATTACCTTTTGATTGACGGCCTCTAAAAGAGGATGGCCTGGCGCCACATATTCGTACTCGAAATGCTCCTTGGATTCCTCTTTATCGAAAGTAACGTTGGTATAAGTCTTCTCTATCTTGCCGTATCTGGATCTGAATTCATAATCATCGTTTAATTTCTTCAGCTCGTAAGGGGTGGTCCTTATGTAATATCTTTTTCCCCTCTTTTCATATTCCCCGCCGAACCTTTCGAAGGCCCTCAAGAAATAATCCTCTATGTATTCGGGCATCAGTCGGTTTTCATCGGCTTCTATCAGATACTTGCTCATTCCCGAATAATCGATGTGTCTCGTTGCCAGACCTCGCATGAATATCTTATCCATGGTCTTCCTTACATCGTCAGGGTCCATTTCATCGACCATATCGTATATCTCTTCTATTCTCCTCTGCCCTGTTATGGCATCCTTCAATAGGTCCTGGAGCGAGGAGCCCGGTACCACGTCTCCGATAACATCGAACACCCTGTCCGAATTCAATGCCTCCCTCATAATGTTCAGCTTGTCGAACAGCTTTTCGAGTATCTGTCCCTCCCTGGTATCCTTGCTGACCATATTGTATATGAAAACCTCCTTGTCCTGGCCGTACCGGTGAACTCTCCCCATCCTCTGTTCCAATCGGTTCGGGTTCCAAGGCATATCGTAATTCACCATTAAGGAACAGAACTGAAGATTGATACCCTCCCCGGCGGCTTCCGTAGCAACCATTATCTGGGTCTCGTGTTTGAACTTGTGTTCCGCCTCGATCCTATCGTCCATTTTCATATTTCCGTGAATAGTGTTGACGCTATATCCCCATGACTCGAATTTTTCCACCAGGTAATCCAGGGTGTCCTTGAACTCGGTAAATATCAACAGTTTTTTATCCCCCAGGCTAGACAATATGGCATCACGCAGTTTCACGAGCTTGCTCTCGACTTCTTTTTCCCTTACGTTTTTCGCGAAGCCGATCAGTTCTTCGAGCTTGTCTATCTCCACCTTTACTTCGTCAAGATTCTTTGCTAGAGTCAGATGTGTAAGTTTCTCCTCTATCTTCCAGCGTTCCTCTTCCTCCATGTCTTCCAGGTCCTCTTCGGTCAGATTTTCCAATTGCTGATACTCCTTATCCTGCTCGATCTTTTCAGGCAATTCCAACAGCTCTTCCAACCTGTCCCTCCTTTTTTCCAGGGAACGAAGAATAGCGTGGGTGCTGGATGTCAATCTCCGCTGTAGAATCATCATGGCAAAGGTGATCGACCTGTTCTCCTTTGCCCTGTCGAAATAGTCTTTAACGTAATTCGTTACCTCGACATACAATTTGTTCTCTTCTTCCGAAAGGGGGAAACTGGCTGTTTTCACATGTCTGGGCGGAAACAGTTCATTACCCTCAAAATTCTTCATGTCTTCCTTAAGTCGTCTTATGAACAGGGGATTCTCTTCATTATCTATGGATTTCCTCAACAGTTCCGCTTTCGAGAAAAAACCAGGTCGGAGTAAATCCAAAAAGAGTCTGAAGTTCTCTTCGTCTCCCCTGTGGGGTGTTGCGGTGAGGAACAGCATATGGGTGGTTATATCCGATAGGATCTCCCCCACCTTGTATCTCTGGGTCTTTTTGATTTCTATTCCCTTTCTCGTTTGATACCCGTAAGCGGACATTTTATGTGCCTCGTCCACTACAACAAGGTCCCAGTTCGACGCGGTAAGCTTCTGAACGATATCGTCTTGTTTCAGGAAATCGATTGATGCAACACAGAATTTATAATTCTCCCAGATATTCTCTCCCCAGTGTGATTCCATCAAAGCGCGATTAATCAAAGTGAAATGGGTGCAGAATTTGGTTTTCATCTCCCTTTGCCACTGATATTTCAAATGGCCGGGGGCAACTATCAGAACGTTGTTCGCCAGGTTCCGGTACTGGAGTTCCTTTATGATTAGACCGGCCATGATGGTCTTGCCTGCCCCGGCGTCGTCGGCAATAAGAAACCTGAGCTTCGGGTCCTTCAGAGCATATTTGTATACCGCCTCTATCTGATGGGGAAGGGGATCGACCTGGGACACGTTCACTGCAAGTAAAGGATCGAACTGGTAGGCAACCCTGAGAAGATTCGCCTCTATCCAGAAGAAGAAATCTTCGCTGTTTTCAGAATACGTGAACTTCTCTGTGGTTTCGATATTTACCTGGTCAAGCTGATCCTGCGTTAACCTGAGAGGCTCAAAGGTCCTGCTGTCGACAAAGATTACTTCCAGCAAATAATATCCGGTCCTCCGTTCAAACTTCTTGACCTCTGCCTTCTCCTTCAGGAAAGGAGCAGATATTATTTGTCCTTCGAATAGTTCCATGTTATGCCCACCAACATTCTTATATCTAGTAGGGTCCATAAGAAGGGGATTACGATATATAATACTTATCAGGACATTATCCTTTTTGCATCTTTTATTAAAATGTCCCAGATATCAGGGGTTATTCCTTCAGGAATATCATTATGGCTCAGCAACTCCTTTATATAATATATGTCATTCTTTGCTAAAATTTTTATGATATTTTGATTTATTCCTGAAATATATGTCAAAGAACCAGAATTCATACCATTAATAATCCTTCGAGCATCATTAACAAAACAAGATAATCTCGTATGACTTATTCCTGAAATATTAAACTCGTCAGGATTGGTCATAGCTAATACACCGATATCTTCAATACCATTTTTATATAATAGAAACGCTGTTTTCGTCCCAATCCCCGGGATTTTTAACATAGAACCCCAGTTACTGATTTCACTTTTCCAAACAATATTAAAAGGGCTCTAGACGGTGAGATAGGTACTTATAATCAAGACATTATTGATAATGCTAGCGACTGGAAAACTGTTTTTAATATTACTGCTGATGCTGCTAAAGACTATAGTCTTTATTTCGGAGATGAGTTTAATAGAACCCTCGAATTAAGAGAAGCAGTACGTTATGTAATAGAAAACGTTATTCCATCTGACAAAAAAGATATTTATTCTGGATTTAAAATAACACCTACTGACGTTAGGGAATCTGAAGGGGTTGGACGTCTTAGATTGCTTTTAGATAGAGATGCAGATGCAGATGGAATTTACGAGGAAAATGAGTATCTTTTAGATATGAATCTTAAAGTTAGATCTAGAGCTTTTTACCGAGGGGGTGGATATTTTCCATTGATAGAACCTGAACGTGCCTATCTTAGTGGACAAGATCTCCAAAATGCATTAAAGACTACTTTGTTAAGTATTGGGAGTGTAGAAGAGACATTAAGTGGTGAAGCAGATTCTTGGAACGTCGAATTTGTTGATCCATCGATTGTTAATAAAATCTGTGCTATAGCTAATGGTACTGCTCCAGGAAATCATCTTACTCAGTCGGATTATGATGAATTAGTTAATTTAGGTGGGAGTATTAAAGAGTTCTTTAAGAATAATACTCTGGAGTCTAATGAGAGACTAGGTGTTTATAGAGGTATTACTACTGATACCTATCTTTTTTATGTTGAAAATGAGTAGATACAGAAAAACCATATAAGCAAGAGCGTATTTTAGTGTCGCCGTTAAGGGAGGTTAGGGTCAAAGGAAAGTGTGCATATGTGTGGTATCATCGGGATATTCGGCAAGAACGACGTGTCCCAGCAGGTCTACAAGGGCCTACGCCATCTTCAGCACAGGGGACAATCCTCCTCAGGTTTTATCATGTACGACGGCAACATCTATCCGAAGAAAGAGGCGGGCTTCGTATCCAACCTTATCCACGGCTATCACAATGAAAGGGACATGCTCTCGGACCATGGGGGATACCTCGGGCTCGGCCATACCAGGTACTCGACGTTCGGCTCCGACGACAGCGAATCCCTTAAGAAGAACGCACAGCCGGAGTACCTGATCAACCCCTTCGTCGCCGCCTGTCACAACGGCAATATTATCAACGGGCAGGAGGTCCTCACCAAGGTCTCCAGACCCCCCAGGACCGACTGCGACATACAGTACCTGCTCCTGCCAATGGCTGAGCAGCTGCCCTACTTCCCCAAGATAGACTTCGAGGCCCTGGTCAAGGCGGGGGCCAGGATAATGAACTGGGTGAAGGGTAGCTATTCCACCCTTTTCCTGACCGTGGGGAAGAACGAGCCCTACCTGGTCGCCATCACCGACCCCCACAAGGTAAGGCCGCTGGTGGTGGGGCACAAGGACGATACCTGGTACCTTGCCTCGGAATCCGCGGTGCTTACGAGAATGGGGGTCAAGGAGTTCAGGGACGTTGACGCAGGCACGGTCATGAGCGTAAATCCCCAGGAAGACAAACCCCAGGAAAAGAAGCTCTACCGCAAGAAGAAATACCACTGCATGTTCGAATGGATATACTTTGCCGATCCTGCCTCTTGGATAGAGGGGCGCTCGGTCCACCGGGTGAGGGTTGAGATAGGCAAGGACCTCGGGAGGAGAACCGCGCCAGAGGACGCGGACATCGTGGTCCCGGTGCCGGAGAGCGGCCGGAGATATGCCATAGGCTTCTCCGCGGGAAGCGGCATCCCAATAGAGGAGGGGCTGAAGAAGGACAAGAAGGACAGGGCCTTCATCATGCAGACCCAGGAGCAGAGGGACAAGAAGGCGGAGGACAACATGGTGGCCATAGACGCGGCCATAGACGGGAAGAACGTAGTGCTAACGGACGACAGCCTGGTCAGGGGCACCAACATCACCAGGGTCATAGAAAAGGTAAGGAACGCAGGGGCCAATAAGGTGCACGTGAGGATCGGGTGCCCTCCCCTGGTCGCACCCTGCTACCTTGGCATAGACATGCGAAGCAAGAAAGAATTCATAGCAGTGGACAACCAAAAGAACAGGATGAGGTCCGAGGAGGAGATCGCCGAGCGCGTGGGCGCGGATTCACTGGCCTACGGCGACATAGATACCCTGAGAAAGGTCATAGTAGGCGGCTGCGAGGAACGCGACATATGCACAGGGTGTATCAACTTCCCGAAAGGTTACCCCCCGGATCTGCTGGAGGACGTCAAAAAGTTCTATAAGATGGACAAGGGCAGGAGGGACAGGGCCTACGAATAATACAGTTTTCTCATCTCCCCTTTTTGCTCACGAATTTTCCATAGTAGAGGAACTTATCCGAATGATACCAAAGACCGAACAGGTGCCAGTACCGGGAGGTCTTACACTTTATTTTGCCGGTTACTCCGTGAGCAAGGGCGCACGCACCGCAGGCGTTCATGTCAAGGCCCTTTGAAAGAGCCCTTTTCAGCAGTCCGCCAAGCTCCGCATCCTTTGCCGTAAGAGAATATAGCTCAGTACCTGAATAAACCAGGAAAAGCTCCACTTCTCTACCCTTTCCGAGTTCGTTTACGGCCCGGGACAGGGCCATTTTCGCTTTTTCACGGTCCGATGTTGCCAATGCCATGCCCACCTTCATAATAACAGCGAGTGAGCGGCAATATTAAAAGGCATTGGTAAGAGGGGGGGAACTAGAACAATTCCACTGCCGTTGGCCCCCAAAGGAACAGCCAGGAGATTACCGCGATCAAGGTCAATAATATATATCCCACGGGCACCTGCCATCTCCCCTTCCCTATCCAGGGGTACCAGTAAACGTACTCGGAATTCCAGTTCCTGATATCCCACTTCGGATTTATAACGAACCAGAGAAAGTCCTCCAGCATCAGGCCTATGGTCGTGCCGGAAATAATCACCCCTGCCAGGCGTGTATTTCGGTTCAACAGCTCGGTATCGGAAAAATCGATCCGCGATGAAGCCAGGGGAAGGGTAAGAAAGAAGAATATCATCATGTAGAGCCAGAAGTGGTAGGCAGTTATCTTGAACCTCGGAGATATCTCTTTTTCCCAGCCCACCTGTTTCGCTGCCCAGGGCCCCTCCCCCTCTATGTAAGCCTCCCAGAAGGCCATGCACACGAAACCGGCAAGTATCCACAGGAAGACAAGGACGGGGACCATATCGGCGGATTGATCGGTAGGTAAATAAAGCTTGCTCACAGCTGCGAAAACGATATATCTTGGAAAGAGATTTTCCCCTCATGGTGAATATCGGCAAGGATGAGGCGTTGAAGCTCTGTGAAGAGATAAGGAAGAATAAGGCAAAAAAGTTGTTTACACAATGCTGGGGATGCGTGAAATTCTCTCACGGCAAAGTGGATAAAATGTGCCTCAGGACCAAGGACGGGTGGGACGGGTGCAAGCTAATTAACAGGCTTTACGAGAAACGAAAATAGATTACTTCAACACCAAGGCGGCAAAGGCCTTGAGCTTTATCTTCCAGTCCTTTTCCAGCGGACCTTTTCCGCCCTCCACCTTCAATACTAGCCCGTCATGGGCCCTTTGCCAACCCTTTTTCCTTAATATATCGCCCATTTTATCCAGGGTTTTGTTGTCCGGGTCCATGCAGGTGGTCATGAGCGCGTACTTGGAATCACTAGGCCCCCGCACCTTCTTGAGGAAGCGCTTCATCTTCCACGTTGGACGTCCGATATGTGTGGGTGAGCTGAATATATAGAGATCGGCCGGGGGAAATTCCTTGGCTCCTGTGTCCCTGACGCTGTGACATTCCACGTGATGGCCCCTGGTCTTCATCACCTGGGCCAGATATTCCGAGGCCTGTCTCCCGTTGCCGTACTTGGTGTCGTAACCTATCGTTATTCTCATATTCACACAAGATCTAGAGATTATTATAAAGATAATAAATTTTTTTATGGGATAAACGATATAGGGTCTATATTAGTTCCAAGGAGATAGGTGTATTACATTGGAAGATCCCATAGAGCTTAGGAACTGGCAGATCAGCACCAGGAACGACTCGATCATGTGTAAGAAGGGGGATTCAAGGATCAGAATACCATTTATGGATACTGAATCTTGCGTGTGGACCAATGTCCTGGCACTTGATCGCAGCGTATTGAGATTGGGCATTATACTCACATTTGCATTGGGTATCGGACTGATTGTCTTGGCGATATATTACTATCTCAAGGTCCGCGCGCTGGACGTGATGACAAAGGAAAAGGAGTACGTCATCGTTGGCAAATCGGAGAAATTGCAGGAAATAAAAGACAAAATAGACGAATATAGGGGCAAACACGGAAGGGCGGAAGACCTCAAGGCGGACAAACTGCTCGACTCCGGGGACGAAAGGATATATGATATCGTGGACGAGGCCATGGACGAGAGGGAGGGTACATTGTACGGTGATATCAAGGCCTGCATGAGATGCGGCTGCCCGAGAGTGGGTCCAGCCTCCGTTTCGGAGGGAGGTGTCCCGGGGGTCTTCGAGCTCGAGGGACAATACGTTTGCAAGAACTGCGGTTACGTGGGCACCCCTCTTGTATTTACGAATGTCAAAGAATACGAAGAGTACGTTGAATCCCTAAAAAATAAGGAAAGCTCGGACTAGCTTGCTATATCAGATCCAGGGCCTCTTCCACCCGGCCCATCTCTATACCTGTGGATTTGTCCCCGACGAGGGCGCCCTGATCGTTTGCCACCATGCAGGCCCCCACGTAAGGTACGCCGTAGTTGCCAGTGCCGATCTTTATCTCGTCGAACCCGAACAAATCCCGGACCTGTTTCTTCTCATCCCGTTTTATCTTAGGATGACACAGTATCCCTTTCTGCGTAACAACAGACGTGGAACCCACCACCCCCACACCGGCTATGGTGCCCCTTTCAACCCCGATGCCCAGGAAATCCCGCATGAAATCCAAGGCCTCGTCGTCCAAGGCTGGATTTACGAGAGCGGCCTTATCGTTCATCAGCACATTGTTGCCTACAGCGGTAAGGGGTCCGGGCAGCCGCTCCACATCCATGTGCTCCGCCACCATGGAAATCTCCTTTTCCGTGACCAGGGAGGATACCAACGCCTTGTCGGAATTAAGCACGAGCATTGAGCCGAGGACATGTGCCCCCTCCACTGTCATGAATACCTTGTCAACTCCGAGCGACGGCTCGATCTCCTCGGGATGTGAAATATTGTAGCCCTCGGGTAGAAATACGAAGTGGTTGTTCGCCCTGGCATATACCCCGACATAAGGGTTGCCGCCGATATTGAAGGGCCTTATCATGCAATGCACCTGAGACCCTTATTCCTCGGGTAGGGTGACTTCCACTAGATCGTCTTCCTCGAACTTTACCGCCTTCACCTTTATGGAATTGGGGGGGTGCCTGATGCCCCGGGCCCATACTGCCCTGTTCACCGCCATATCGATCCAGACCATGTCGGTGGATGTCTTCATGTGACGGGAGATATAGCTTTTGATAAACCTCATTGCGGTCTTGGTCCTTTTATTCTTGGGAACATGAAGCACGTTCTTCTTGATCGGGATCACGTAGATACGTTCCAGGTCATCCATCTCTTCTGCCACTTGTTTCACCTCTTAAGTTTACTGCGGCGCCACTGGTGTCTATGTGGGTGTCTGGTAAACTTCCTGCCGGTACGCATTATCACCCATGCGGGCACGCGTCTGTTCCTCTTCATCTTGCGCATCAATCTCAGTTTTTTTCCCAGTGGTTTATGGCTTGACATTTTACTTCACCTACCTGAAATCTATCTTGAAATCTCTCTTGTCTGGCTGTAATTTTATCAATATATCCTTTAAGGTCTTGTCGTCCACGACCTGGTTCAATCTTCCGGATTCCACCAGCATGATCAGCTGGTCTTCCACATTTCGCACGAAATCCGGTTTTACTGTCTTGAGAGTGCCCAGTCTTTCCCTTGCCTTGGGTGTGAGGATCTGCCTCATGATAGCCTGCCGCTTGGCCTCGATCTGTGCCTTCTGTTCCTCGTAGGCATTTTCCTGGGCCTCCTGCATCCGGGCCTGGGACTGCATCTCCTTCAGCTTCTTGTTTCGGATATCTTCCAGTTCTTCATCCTCTCCCATTGGAAAATGCACCTCAGTATTTTCCTAGCTCGGGGTACTTGCCTATGATCTTCTTGAGTGTCTCGTGGGCCACACCGTCCACCACTTTCCTGCCCTCGGAGGTAACGAGCCTTCCCTTTCCCTTCTGGGCCTCGACAAGGCCACAGGATTCGAGCTGATGGAGAGCGATGCGAATTATGGAGCCGCTTCCCTTTACCGCATGGTAGGGCTTTGAGCCCATGTCCTTCTTTCCCCCGTACTCGGCCTTTAGCTTGGAGAGTCCTATGGGGCCGTTCACGTAGACCTTTCTTAGCAAGGCAGCCGTTCGGGTGTACCACCAGTCCTTGTTCACCGGCACCCTCTCCTTGTGGGTCCCGGTCTTTACGTAGGGGGCCCAATCCGGGGGCACTATCTCCTTGTACTCCTTCAGTTTATCTTCCAGCCTGGGAATGAGCTCCTTGGCCGGAACGTCGTATGCGCTTGTCATGTTAAGGTTCACCTTTATATCCTAGAGTGGGACTGTAGATAATAATGTTCTTATTTAAAATACTTTTCCATAATTCCTTTTCTTTTGCACAACCATTGGTTTACTGCTGACAAAGAAAAGCACTTGCAAATACAGGCCACTGCGTGGCCTTACTCGCAAATCAGAGATTTGTTCGAGAAACCAGCGTGTTTCCTACGCTCATAGCCAGCGATGATAATAGCCAGTAGGCAGGGCTTTACCCCATCCCCGGTCACAATATATTATTCTTATTTTCTTACTTATGATCCTAATACGAAAAAGAATTACTTGATGCCCTTCTCCCTGGCCTTGTTCATCCAGTCCTCGAGCTCCTCCCATTCGAAGTCCTTGATGCGGACCTTTCGTCCCTGGATCTCAAGGCGGTCTTGGGCGTAGAGTTGAACGCAGAAGGGGAGCAGGAGGTGCTCCACGCCCAATATCCTCGAAGCCAGGGAGTCCTCGTCATCGTCCTGCATCACACGCACGGGATACTGCATGATTATGGGGCCCTGGTCAACATCCAGGTCAACGAAGTGCACGGTGCATCCGGTTATTTTAACCCCCCAGTTCAGGGCGTCCCTCTGGCCGTGGGTTCCCGGGAAGGAGGGGAGGAGCGCGGGATGGATATTGATCAGGCGGCCGAGGTAGTGCTGGACGAAAAGCGGCGTTAATCGGCGCATGAACCCTGCCAAAACCACCAGGTCCGGGGAATAGGGGTCAATGACATCTATCATTTCCTGCTCAAAAACCGCTCTCTTCTTTCCTCCGTGGCTTACCGCCCTGGCGTCCATGCCGTTATCCTTTGCCCTCTGCAGGCCGTAGGCATCGGGCTTATTGCTGAGCACCAGAACTATCTCGCCGTCTATCATGCCCAGGCCTATGGCATCGATTATGGACTGGAGGTCGGAGCCCCGGCCCGAGACCAGCACGGCAATCCTCAATTTCACCATTATCTCACTTCCAGCTTCTAAGCTCGCCTTTGTAACCGCACTTGGGACAGACCATCAGGCGGCTCAGCTTTCCTCCGCAGTATTCACACTCGCCGCTCCCGTATCTCACGTGCCTTTCGCAGTGCGGGCAGAGGACTATGATACCTTCCTCCTTTGGACAGTAGGTAAAACGCATGGAATTGCCGCATTTGGGGCATTCCTTTGCCCTCTTCACCACTTTGGCCCCGCATCTGGGACAGAGGCCGGGTGCCCTTTCTTCCTTCACAGGCTCCCGCTCTTTGCTTTTGAAAGTAAGGAGCCCCTTTAACATTCCCTTGGTCCCGGCTTCAACCTTGGCGTCGTAGGTCCTGGGATAGTCCAGGTAATAGCTGACCCAATCGAGCTTGTGCTGGGGTACCCAAAGGGCATAGATCATGAAAAGTATTGCCAACGCCTCGCCAGCGATATAATATGCCAGGGTGTCCACCTCTCCCAGTGCCCATATTACCCAACCGTAGGCGGAAAGGTTGGCAAATACGAAGAACATAATCGAGGCGGCGGCCCAGAGGCCCATGGGCACGTACCCCTGCCTCTTTTTCTCTCCCTCCCCCTGGCCCAGGCCGCACAACCTGTCCCTGATCTTCTTCATGTGATATATCATGTAAGCTATGACACCGTAACCCCAGAATATCAGGGCCAGGCCAACAACGAAAAGGAAGGAGGCGCTGTCTTCCGATTGCACGGAGTGAACAAAGGCCAAGATATGACCTCCCCAAACCAGAATATAGGTGAAACCGAACCAGAACAGGTAGTTCCAGGTGTTGGGAAAGGCCTTGGCAATTACCAGAACACCCACCGCGCCCAGCGCTATCCAACCTATGAGTCCGGTGGTCCCACCGTACAAGCCGGAATACATGGAACCGAACAGACAGGCCAGAACCAGTACCGGCCAGATAATTTCCTCCTGAGATATATCGGAATCTTCAGCAGCCATAGTCAAGGCAGATGTAATAGATATGTTGTTTATTTAAGTTGCGGACGTCGAATAATCCCATGATAATCCCATATTTGTACCTATATAATCCCGCTCCATAATCCCGTCCCCGTTCTACGTCGAACCCTTGATCCAGTTCATGTATCCCCTGCTGCCCCCTTCCGCCTTGAAGAATAGAATACAAGGACAGTCGTAGGAATGCATGTCCCTGACGTCCCTTTCCAGCTCCTCCCTCCTCCCCTCTCTGGTCTTGAGGATCAGTATGTATTCCTCGTCCTATTCCACCTTGCCCTCCCATCGATACATGGACTCCATGGGGAACATGTTGCCGCAGGCCGCCAAGCCCTTCTCCACCATCTCTTTGCCTATTTTTCGGGCTTCGTCCCTGCCCGATGTTGTTATGTATGCGAAAATAACCGCCTCGTCGCCCATGACAATCCCTATTCCACCGAGTAGACCGCTTCCTTCTTTGCCCTCATGCTCGTCCTTCGGATGTCAATGGTATCATCGCAGGCAAGGGAGAGCATGGACTCCAGGGACTTCTCGGTCTGTTCCCCCATGCTCAGTATCACTGTGAACACGTCCTCTGTCCTCAGCTTGTTGAGGAGCACGTGCATGAACTCGCTCAGTATCTTTTCCTCGTTGTATATCTGGAGGGTATTGATGGAATCGAAGAAAACGAACTTCTTGTCCGTCCTTATCTTTCGGAGCAGCCACTCCAGTTTCAGGAGTATGCCCTCCAGCATGGAGGGGCTCTCAAGATAGACTATCTGACTGGTTGCAACGCCCCCGCCACCCACGGTATATGATATGCAGTCGATGAAATAGAGGTCGCTCATCTTGATCTTGTCGCTCCTCATCCTGGACATGATTGCCTTCGCCGGCCTGGTTGCCGTGAGATAGACCCCGCCCATGTTCCTTTCCATGACCAGCTGATGGATCACGTTCTTTATCACCAGGAAATAGGCATCGGTGTCCGCGAAAAGTGATAATATGGAATAGTCGGAGGCCGCCGCGATCTTGTTCTTTATGATCTGTTCTACATTGGTCATTGTACCACCTATATCATGCTCCTGGAAGAAGTGCTGCCCCATTTCAGCAAGGGGGCGAGGATTATGCCATTGGGCGTGATGTCCATTACGTACTTGGCCCGGGAATGCGACACGCCCCGCATCTTGATGATCTGAAGGGTCCTCAGCAGGTCCCCCCTTCTCTCGAGATTGCCAAGCTTGATAATGCCGTCGGCTATGGCCTCCTCCACACCGTAGGTGGAGTACTCGCCGCTACCCGCATGAAGCTCTGAGATGAGGAAGGTGGTGGTCTCCAGGTCGGCCAGCATCTTGCCCATTGTAAATATAAGGTCCCTGATCTTGCTCTCCTTGTTCAATTGATAGCACAGACCGGTGACCGAGTCTATAGTGCATCTCTTGATGTCCAGTTCCTTTACAATGTTTCCAATGGCGCTCACCAGCACCATTATCTCCTCGTAGTTCTGATCGGTGGGAGGGAGGCCAAGCTTCATGGACAAATTAATAAGATCCAGGAAAAAGAGCTTTTCGCCCTCTACCAAGCTCTCGTCAAAGAATTCATGTGCCCTCATGTTCTCGACGAGCTTGGTGGTGGGTTCCGTTACCGATATAAAAAGACCGTTCTCTTCCTTCAGGGCGCCGTTGATCAGATACTCTATGGCCAGGGTCGTCTTTCCGGTGCCGCACTGCCCGGTCAGCAGGACGGTGGCGCCCTTGGGAAGGCCGCCGTTAAGAGCGTTATCCAGCTCCCTGATACCGATGCGGACTCGTTCTCTGAACATCCTTATCATCCATCCTAAACAGTATCTGCATAATAAAACTTATCTTGTTACTTGAAGATGAGACATGGCCATCAGGTTCTCCGTATTCTTCTCGAAATAACCCCTGGCAGCGTAGAGGATCTCCTTTAGATACTTGGTGACCGAGTTCTTTACGTCCAGGGGATGTATCTCCCCGGTCTTATAGGCCGCCTCGAAGCTGTCGTAATCCTTGAAGTTCACGTTGCCGCCGTATTTTTCGTCCCTCTCTATGAGGAACTCGGTGTACCTGGGGAAGATGACATGGCGCACGATGTCCACCAC
>CAZUZU010000027.1:0-961 GCA_964624865.1 uncultured archaeon | reverse complement strand
TCCACCACGGGATTTCCCTCGACCTCGGCCTCGGGGCAGTAGGCCTTCTTGATCTTTCTTTCTATCTCCTCCCCCTTGTCATGGATCAGTATCGTGGAATCTGGTCTGGATTTCGACATCTTGCCTTCCGTCGCGTCCATCCTACCCCCCACGTCCAGGCCTGTGAGGAGAGGGGTGTGCAGTGCTATTGGCTTGTTGTAGCCCAGCTTTGGCCCGACGTCCCTGGCAAGCATGTGGGCCTTGCGCTGGTCCATACCGCCGTATGCCAGGTCCACGTCCAGCTCGAAGATATCGGTTGCCTGGAGCAGGGGATATATGAACTTGGCGGCGTCGCTCTCCGCTTCCTCCTCCCCCCTCCCCATAATGGTAAGGGCCCGCTTTACCCTGGCCAGGGAGATGTTCTTGCCAACCCTCATCACGTTCTCCCAGTACTCGATATCATCCATTATCTCCGATGCGTAGGTGTATCTTACAGCGTCCTTGGGGAGGCCAAGGGCGATAAAAGCGTCTATCATGTACCTTGCACACAACCTAATATCCTCAATGGAACCGCCAAGCTTATCGTTGATATAGGCGTGCCAATCCGCCAGCAGCACGGTTACCTCGAAACCCGCGTTGATCAGGTCCTTGATCTTCTCAACGCAGATGATCCAGCCTATATGAACGTACCCCGAGGGCTCGAAGCCTATATACGCCCTGCGCTTGCCCATCTCACGTGTTTCCAATAGCTCTCTTAACTCCTCAATTGTCACGATCTCGCTGGTGTTGCGGACCACGAGATGCAGCTGCTCTTCGATTTCCATGGTTACCACCGGAATTTAACTATGAGGTATAACGTCCTAGGGTATATTATTCTTACGTTAAAAGACATGTTCAACGGTACATATCCGCCTTATTTGCCGATTTCCGTAACTGCTCAGTGTTCTGAAGCTTATTTCATATAGCTTTATTTTCATAGAGG
>CAZUZU010000026.1:0-21455 GCA_964624865.1 uncultured archaeon | reverse complement strand
TTTTCATTATAAGACGGCAACGAAAAAGAAGAGGACGACTTTTTACACACAGCCGCATTTTAAAGAAAGCTTATATATTTTGTTTCCCATCTCTCGCCCGTGGTATCATGGAACTGTACAGAAAGGGCAAGGTGAAAGAGGCCTACATAGACGAGGATAAGTTGAGGTTTAGATTCACGGACAACATATCCGTATTCGACAAGATCATACCGACCAGGATAGAGGACAAGGGCAGATCCTTGTGCCTTAGTGCCAAGTTCTGGTTCGATTTCCTGGGAGGCAAAAGGATACAGCATCATTTTTTGAGCCTGGACGGGGACACCGAGATGAGCGTGAGGAAGTACGAGATCATAGAGAAGCCGGGGGGAAAGGAAAAGAATTTCCTGGTACCCTTGGAGTTCATCACCCGCAACTACCTTGCGGGCTCTCTTTACCGCAAGGCCGAGAAGGGCAAGGTGAGCAAAGAGGGTTTGGGGGTAAACCGTATAGAATACGGCGCCAAGCTGGACCAGCCCTACTTTGAGATCACAACCAAGTTCGAGAAGTTCGACCGTCCCGTGGACCTGGGGGAGGCAATGGAAATAGGCGGTGTGACCAGTGATGAGATCGAGGAGATAAAAGAGCTCTGCCTGCATATCGACGAGCTCATGGCCCACGAGGTGAAGAAGAGGGGCCTGATACACGTGGACGGCAAGAAGGAATTCGCCCTGGACGGTGAAAGGAGCCCGGTGGTCGTGGACACCTTCGGAACCGCGGACGAGGACCGGTGGTGGGACCTGGCGGGATATGACAACGGAGAGATCGTGGAGCTTAGCAAGGAGTTCGTGAGGCAGCACTACATCGAGACCAGTTATTTCCAGAGTTTGGCCAAGGCCAGGGACCTCGGCGGGGAGGAGCCGGAGATACCCCCCCTGCCCAAGGAAATAGCTGATAAGACGCGTGATTTGTACATGGACATGTACCAGCGAATTACAGGAAGGGAATGGTGATCACAATGGTGTACGGAGGGTACAACTACCTGGAATACGACTACGAGCCCGATCCGGAGAACGAGATCATAGTACTGCACTGGGTAAGCGGCAGGCACAACATTGAGAAGATGGCGGAGGGTATCGCCGCAGAGTCCAGCGTGGGCACCTGGACCGAGCTGAAGACAATAAACGACAAGGTGTTCTCCAGCTACCGGGCCCATGTGTTCCGCATAGACAAGGTGTCGGAAACCTCTGGCTTCGTTTGGATCGCCTACCCGCTGGAGCACTTCGACGAGGATAATTTATTGCAGATACTGGCATCCATAAGGGGCAACATTTACGGGCTGAGCGAGCTGGACGCCCTGAAGTTCCTGGACATCTCTTTACCCAAAAAGCTCCAGCGCAAGTTCTCGGGGCCCAGGTTCGGGCTTAAAGGGGTAAGGAAGAGGGCCGGGACCGACAAGGAGAAGAGGCCTCACGTGGGAACCATTGTGAAGCCGAAAGTGGGATTGTCGGCCTCGGAATGGGCCGACGTCGCGGCCAAGGCCTACGCGGGGGGCATCGATTTCGTCAAGGACGACGAGAACCTGGTGAACCAGCCCTTCTGCCGCTGGAAGGACAGGGTGGACGAGATGATGTCAAGGATAGACAAGGTGGAGATAAAGACGGGGCGCAAGGTGCTGTATTCCCCCAATCTTACCGACAGATACTCGGTGATGACCGAACGGATGGACTACCTGAAGGACATCGGGTGGGACATTGCCATGCTCGACGTCTACATGATGGGTTATTCGGCCCTGATAGACATGGTCGAAGAGCTGCACAAGAACGGGTTCATCATCCACGCCCACAGGGCGGGGCACACCGCAGAGACCCGAGGCCCGTTTGGTGTGGAATACACGGTCTTTACCAAGCTCTGGCGCATGATCGGGGTGGACCAGCTGCACACCGGTACGGGGGTGGGTAAGATGGAAGGCTCTCCCGTGCTCATCAAGCACTATGCGGGGGTGTGCAGGGACAGGACCATGAAGGAGGCGCTGCACCTGCTGGCACTGGATTACCAGTGGGACAAGAAGATTAAACCGGTGATGCCGGTGGCCTCAGGCGGCCTCAACGCGGGAATGGTGGACGCCCTGATGGAGATATACGGCCATGACGTGGTGGTGCAGGCCGGGGGCGGCGTGCACGGCCACCCCGGGGGCACGGAAGAGGGCTCAAAGTCTCTCAGGCAGGCGGTGGCTGCGGTAATGGAAGGGGCTCCGGCCCCGGAATACGCCAAGAAGCACAAGGAGCTGGACCAGGCCCTGGACCAGTGGGGCTACGTGGACCCGACGACGGTGAGGAGGAAGCTCCGCTCGATCAACCGCGACAAGGACCTCATAGCAGAGAAGATCCTCGCCCACGGCTACGACGCCTTCGAGTGGGCCATCGGGATATAAAATCAAAACCTATATATCTCATTACCGCATCGCAATCCCAACAGGAGGCAGCAGATGCGCGGATTACTGGCAATCGCGACAACACTGTTCATTCTACTGGCCGTATATCCGGGGCAGGCGGGAATATACAAACATCTCAATCATTGACCACATCTGTCCAATAAACTTTTAAATATTTTATAAACATATTCTTATAATGAGAATCAAAGCAATACAAGAGGATGAAAGAATGGCACTGCCTGAACCTACCCCGACCATCAAGAAGAAAGACGTCCCCGAATTCGAAGAACGATGGAAGAAGTTTAAGTTAAACACCAAGCAAAAGAAACTCTATAAAAATGCCGAAGAACTCTACGAAGAGAACCCATTTTAATCCCTGGAACACCTAGATCACAGGTGGCGGAATGTCAGATCTCTTTTCTCACAAAATCTCGATCAATGAAATAAAGTTAGAGTTCCAGTCCTTTTCCGTTGAGAATGCGGATGTCAGGAACTTTACCTGCGGAGACCCGGCTCTGGACGAATTTCTCACAACTGACGAGGTTGAATTGTACGAAAAGGAAAAGCTTGGTCGTACATTTTTAGTGTATTACGAACACGAACTCGTGGCGTATTTCACAATAAGCATGGATAGCCTCCGCCGTGAATATGTTCATCGTAAGAGTAAAAATGATTTCGTTCTTAAAGTCGAGGAAATTCCTGCCATGAAAATCGGGAGACTCGCCGTTGCTGAAGAAGAACAAAATAAGGGCTTTGGTCGAATAATCATGAAATACATTGTGGGTAAGGCTCTGAGAATGGGGGCCGGCATAGGTGTCCGATTCCTAATAGTACAAGCAAAACCCGATGCGATCCCTTTCTATGAGAAATGCGGTTTCGATTTGACCAAGGAAACAGCCAGGGAAAGAAAACGCGTTTCAAGAACCATGTATTTTGACTTATACGCCCTAAAAAATTAGACTTATAGCAGCCATATATGAAGCCGGAACCCACAAACCCTGCCCGAGCCCGGGAGAACTCCGGGAGGGTTGAGGTCAACGGCCATATATCGAATAATGACAATGAATTAAGGTAACGAAAAACACAATTTCCTTCTATGTAATAAGAACAAACAAAAACTATAAATCCCTTTAGAATATCGCAATCCCAACAGGAGGCAGCAGATGCGCGGATTACTGGCAATCGCGACAACACTGTTCATTCTACTGGCCGTATATCCGGGGCAGGCGGGAGGGGCGGAAGTGGAGAGCGGGCGGTCCTCGGTGGAGCGCCCTATCCTCCCGGAGGGGCAGGGCACGAGGCAGCTTGCGGATAGTCCGTGGCCTTGTTTTGGAGGGAATGCACAGCATACTGGTTTGAGCCCGCATGACACGAGTGACAATCCTGGCGAGGTAAGGTGGGCATTGACAAGCAATGTAATGTTGGATTCGGGTCCGACAGTCGGGGACGAGGGCATAGTTTATTATGGGTCAATTGATG
Source organism: uncultured archaeon (assembly GCA_964624865.1). Lineage (GTDB taxonomy): Archaea > Thermoplasmatota > Penumbrarchaeia > CAZUZU01 > CAZUZU01 > CAZUZU01. The sequence continues at coordinate 17,566 of CAZUZU010000026.1, read as the reverse complement.
GCCATTTTTATGCGGTTTATCCTAACGGCTCCTTAAAGTGGGAAATAGAATTGGATGCGAGTGTGGATTATACCTCTGCGATATCTTCGGGTGGAGATATATATGTATGTAGCTATACAACATTGTATTCTATCAGCCCCGACGGGGAAATAAACTGGAAAAACACACCAGGCAGCCATTTTGAGGGAGCCCCGGCAATAGGACCGAATGGCACGATATACATTGGGGTTGATTATAATTTATATGCGTTTGATCCAAATGGTGATTTTAAATGGTCCTATCCCACAGGATATTATGTTTGGAATAACCCAGCTGTTGGAATGGACGGCACCATATATGTCGGGTCCGGAGACGACAATCTATATGCCATTAAACCCGATGGTACCAAACGATGGAATTACCGGGCCGAAGATATTATTACGAGTTCCCCATCGATTGACAGTAATGGAACAATCTATTTCGGGTCCAAGGATACCTATGTATATGCCCTTAATTCGGAAGGTTCGTTAAAATGGAAATATAAAACCGGTGATTGGGTAAAATCATCACCTTCTATCGGTCTGGATGGGACGATTTACGTTGGATCAGAAGATGGCTATTTCTATGCCATTGACCAATATGGAGATTTAAAATGGAAATATTATGTCGAAGACCGGGTCAATTCCTCTCCTGCCATTGGAAAAGAGGGGGCCATCTATTTTACCGGGAATGGACACCTCTTTGCGCTCTATCCAAATGGAAGTAAGAAATGGTCGACCGGGCTATATTGCAGTTCAGATTCGTCCCCTGCCATTGGGACCGATGGCACCATATATGTGGGTGCGTCATCAAATTGGTTTTATGCCGTTAATTCTGGCCCCCCCTCACCACCTCAAGAGCTCACAGCCGCATCAATTTATGACGGCGTGATGTTATCATGGTCCCCTCCAGAGACCGACGGAGGTTTGTCTATCTTAAAATACAGGATGTATCGAGGCCCGACCTCTGATGATAAACAACTACTTGCGGAGGTGAATGGGACAACAACCGAGTATCTGGATGATGAGGCATCGATGGGAGAAACGTATTATTATCATATAACAGCCGTAAACGAATTTGATGAAAGTGAATCAAGTAATGAAATAGGGCCTCCCTCCAAACCAATTGTTCCTCAAGTTATAGTAAACGACAAAAACATAACCCTGCTCTGGGGCTCCCCAAAAGACGATGGAGGTAGCCCAATAATCCGTTATGAAATATATCGTGGGATTAAAGCCTGTGAAGAGAATTTCTACACAAGTGTTAGCGGTAGAGAGAATAGATTCGAAGATTCGGATATAGACCCGTTAGAACCATATTATTACATTGTTGCCGTAAACATTTTAGGGAAGAGTGGCCGAAGTAAAACCGTAAATGGGTCCCTCCCCTTGAACCATGGTAGGTGGACTTGCATACAAAACCTTACCGAACATCCTAATACAATAACCTCCGTATCATGGTCTCCGGATAGTTCAAAGCTTGCATCTGCTTCTTATGATGAAACTATCAAGATATGGGAAAGAGAGAGTTGGAACTGTATCCAAACACTTTCCGGCCACGAATATGTGGTATATTCCGTAGATTGGGCACCCGACGGAACAATGCTTGCATCCGGATCATCAACCCCGCCCACGTCCTTTGACGGGGTCATAAAGATATGGAACAGCGAGATTGGAGATTGTATCCAGACAATTGAGGGGCATGATTGGTATGTCCGCTCGGTATCATGGTCACCCGACGGTACAATGCTTGCATCCGGATCCTCCGATAATTGTATTAAAATATGGGACACGTCTAGTTGGAGCTGTCTCAGGATACTTAACGAACATACGGATGGCGTGAATTCGATTTCATGGTCTCCGGACGGAAAAAGATTGGCATCAGCGTCCGATGACGAGAATATTAGGATATGGGACACTTTTAGTTGGACTTGCTCGAAAACGCTTTCGGGACACGAGGATGATGTAAATTCAGTGGCATGGTCCCCTGATGGCAACAGACTAGCCTCTTGTTCTTGGGATAATAGGATAATGATATGGGATACATCCAGCTGGGACTGCCTGAAAACCCAATTCAGTCATGGAGATTCGTTGTTTTCGGTTTCTTGGTCCCCTGACGGTTCAAAACTCTTATCTACATCCACAAAAATTGAGATTTGGGATACAACAGATTTGAAATGTCTGGATATATTAACAGAGCATTATAACAATGTCGGTTCCGCAAAATGGTCCCCAGATGGAAGATATATTGCATCCGGCGGGGCCGATTTTAATATAAAGATATGGGTGGATACGATGGATTTAGATAAAGATAACAACCACGAAAATGTAAATACGAGCGACGAGGAGGACGATCGGAAACGGTTCATCCCGGGCTTCGAGGCCATCTACCTGGCGGCCGCTATCATCGCGCTGGTGCCGATCGTGGCTTATAGGAGGAGGAGACGGTAGGGTTTAACATCGAGATTGTCTTATCTTATGTTGATGAAGATCACCTACGCTAACCAGGCCGATGCCATGTATATCCAAGTTCCAGGACGGGGAGCACGGGAAGACCAGGGAGGTGGGCGAGGGCATAATCGTGGACTACGCGGAGGACGGCAAGGTGATAGGCATCGAGATACTGGAGGCCAGCCACCGCATGCCCATGCGGAACATAGAGGAGATCACTGTCAGCTTCCCGAAGATAAAGGGCGGGGCAACGTGATATATCAGGAATTATCATTGTAGGTATTTTTATCCATCCCCCTCTCCCCCGCAATCACCCAGGCAGAGATATTCGGAGGGTATGGTGGGTTACTATTATATATAAGATATAACATTATCCATAAACTCGCACAAGAGATAATATGACCTTGACATAGTGTCAAGAGGTGGTACTAATGCCGAACGGACTGTATACGGCTAGGAAACTCGGACGAGACAGACAGAAAAGAAAGTGGCAGGACAGACGTTACAAGAACAGGGTGCTCAAGCTCAAGGAGAAGGCCGACCCTCTCGAGGGCGCGCCCCAGGGCAGGGGCATCGTGCTGGAGAAGGTGGGTATCGAGGCCAAGCAGCCCAACTCCGCCATCCGCAAATGCGTCAAGGTCCAGCTGATCAAGAACGGAAGACAGGTAACCGCCTTTGCAGTGGGCGAGGGCGCCATCAACTACATCGACGAGCACGACGAGGTGCTCATCGAGGGAATTGGCGGCCGAATGGGTCGTTCCTACGGCGACCTGCCCGGAGTCAGGTTCAGGGTTCTCATGGTGAACAACGTCTCATTGAAGGAACTTGTCCTCAAGCGCAAGGAGAAACCGGTGAGATGATCAGGTGATCGTAATGGCTGAAGATAAGAAAAAGGAAGAGAAGAAGGAAGAGGCCAAGACCGAAGAGAAGAAAGAGGAGGTCGAGGCAAAGGAAGCTAAGGAGGAAAAGCCTGAGGAGAAGAAGACGGATACCAAGGAGGAGGCAAAGGAAGATACCAAGAAAAAGGCCGAAGGGGATGTAAAGGAGGCGGAGAAAGAAGAAGCCAAGGAGGAAAAGAAGAAGGCGGGGGACGAGGAGAAGGCCGAGAAGAAAGAAAAGAAGGCGGGGAAGGAGGAGAAGAAGAAGGCGGGGGACGAGGAGAAGGCCGAGAAGAAAGAAAAGAAGGCGGGGAAGGAGGAGAAGAAGAAGGCGGGGGACGAGGAGAAGGCCGAGAAGAAAGAAAAGAAGAGCGAGACAAAGAAGGAGGAAAAGAAATCCTCCAAGCCCGAAGAAAAACCGGAAAAACCCGAGTCCAAGAAGAAGGACATCACTGGTCCAGAGATCTGGCAGGATGTTGAGCCTCCGCTCATCTTCGGCAAATACGACTCCACCGAGGTAGTGGTGGTGGATCCCAGCCTTAAGAGGTACGTCAACCTTGAACCAAGGTTCGTTCTCAATACGGGCGGTATCAATATCAAGAAGAGTTTTGGCAAGATGAACGTCCACGTGGTTGAGAGATTGATCAACGACATGATGCGCACTGAAATCTACAACGGCAAGAAGATAAAGGCCACTAAGATAGTTGAGAAGGCCTTCGATATCATCAGCGGTAAAACGAAGAGAAACCCCATCCAGGTCCTGGTAAGGGCCCTGCAGAACTCGGCACCCATCGAGGAGATCACCAGGCTTCGCTTCGGCGGCATATCGGTGCCCAAGGCCGTGGACACCTCCGCTGCCCGAAGGGTGGACATAGCCCTCAAGAACTTGTGCCAGGGTGCGATCAAATCCACATACCGGACCAAGAAGCCGGTGGAACAATGCCTGGCAACCGAGCTGATAAAGGCCTCCGAGGCAAGCGTGGATTCCTTTGCCGTATCTAAAAGATACGAGATAGAAAGAGTTGCCGGTTCCGCCAGGTGATGAACCAGATCTATTTGTCAGGATTAGAAATATCTGTAAAGAAGGTGTAAAACATGGGTAGAAAGGAAGATAACATCAAGAGAGCACAGGAACTGATGGATAAAAGGGAATTCATCAGGAACATCGGTATGGCCGCTCATATCGATCACGGAAAGACAACCCTAAGCGACAACCTGATAGCCGGTGCGGGAATGATGTCCGAGGACCTGGCGGGAAAACAGCTCATGCTGGATTACGACGAGCAGGAGCAGGACCGCGGCATAACTATCAACGCGGCCAACGCCTCAATGGTTCACGAGTACAAGGGCAAGGAGTACCTTATCAACCTCATCGACACGCCGGGTCACGTTGACTTCGGCGGCGACGTTACCAGGGCGATGAGGGCCCTGGACGGGTGTATCATCCTGATATGCGCCGTGGAAGGGGTAATGCCCCAGTCTGAGACGGTTATCAGGCAGGCCCTCAAGGAGAAGGTAAAGCCCCTGCTGTTCATCAACAAGGTGGACCGTCTGATCAACGAGCTCAAGGTAACCCCTGAAGAGATGCAGAACCGGTTCAAGAAATACATACTCAAGTTCAACAAGCTGGTAAAGCAGTTCGCCCCCAAGGAACTGAGGGAGGAGTGGCAGGTAAAGGTGGAGGACGGCACCGTATCCTTCGGCTCCGCCTATCACAACTGGGCCATCAACGTTCCCTTCATGAAGAAGAGCGGTATCACCTTTCCCGATATATACGAACATTTGGAGAAGGACGATCAAAAGGGCCTGGCCAAGAAGGCACCGGTACACGAGGTCCTTTTGGACATGAACATAGAACATGTTCCGGGGCCGCTGGTGACACAGAAGTACAGGGTGCCCCACATCTGGCACGGCGATCCGGATAGCAAGATAGGAAAGTCAATGGTGGAATGCGATTCAAAGGGCCCGATAGCAATGATGGTCACCAAGATCGTCATGGACCCCCACGAGGGGGAGGTTGCCGTGGGCAGACTGTTCAGCGGCACCATAGAGAAGGGTCAGGAGCTTACCATAGTAGGTATGCCCAACCCCAATAGGGTCCAGAGGGTCTCTCTTTCCGTAGGAGCGGACAGGATACCGGTGGACGCCATCAAGGCTGGCAACATCGTTGCTGTAAGCGGGCTCAAGGACGCCATCGCAGGCTCGACGGTCTCCGGCCAGGAGGACATGGTGGCCTTCGAGCAGATGAAGCACTACTCCGAGCCCGTGGTAACCGTAGCCATAGAGGCAAAGCACACCAAGGACCTACCGAAACTGGTGGAGGTTCTGCGCTCCGTATCCAAGGCCGATCCCAGCATCTTCGTGGACATCAACCAGGAGACCGGGGAGCACCTGATGTCCGGAATGGGCGAGCTCCATCTTGAGATCACTGTTTACAGGATCATCAACGAGTACGGCGTGAACGTCATTACCTCGGAGCCCATCGTGGTTTACAGGGAAAGCATTCAGAAAGCGGCTGGGCCCTTCGAGGGAAAGAGCCCCAACAAGCACAACAAGTTCTACATAACGGTGGAGCCTCTGGAGGAAGAGATCCAGAAGGCGATCCACGAGGGGGACATCCCTTCAGGCGACAAGAAGGTGAAGGACAAGAAGGCGGTGGGCAAGCAGCTGCAGGAGCTGGGTTTCACCAAGGAAGAGGCCAAGGGCATCGAGGTCATAGAGGGGCAGAACGTTTTCCTGGACATGACCAAGGGTATCCAGTACCTCCACGAGACCATAGAATTGTGCAGGATGGCCTTCAAGGAAGTGGCAGACAGATGCCCGCTGGCCGAGGAAAAGATGATGGGGCTGAAGGTAAAATTGGAGGACGCAAAGCTTCACGAGGATTCCATTCATCGAGGTCCCGCACAGGTCATACCTGCGGTAAGACACGCCATCAACGGCTCGTTCCTTTTGGCCGATCCGGTTCTACTGGAACCTGTGCAGAAGGTATTCATCCAGGTCCCGGCCGACGTTATGGGTTCTGCCATGCGCGAGATACAGAGCAGAAGGGGAGTGGTGGGGGACATAGAACAGGAAGGCGACATGGCAACGATCCACGCCATGGCACCGGTGGCGGAGATGTTCGGTTTTGCCTCCGAGATCAGGTCGGCCACAGGAGGAAAAGCGCTCTGGAACACAGAGAACGCGGGTTTCGAGCGTTTACCCAAGGAGCTTCAGAAGGAGATTATCGGTCAGATAAGGAGGAGAAAGGGCCTAAAGCCCGAGCCCCCGACGCCTTCATACTACGCCTCACAGTGAGCTCTTTCTCTTGTCCCTGAGATATTCCTTTCTCTTCCCAGGGGCCAGGGCGTTGAAAATCTGAGGACGGGCGTTGAAAAAAACGAACCCTGCGTACAACACCATCATAACCACTATCTCCCAGCCCGTTTCTACACCGATCATAATATACCACCACATGGCCAGGGCATTGAAGGGGATAAGTATCATAGAGGCCATGAACAGGCCGTACCAGTTTCTCTTTTCATTAATGTACAGGCCCAATTTCAATCCCATCGAGGAATATACCAGGATAGTGGAGAAACAGAAGAACCAGACGGTTATAACGGAGGGCAATGTAAGGTATGCCGTGAGATAGCGGTAGGGTATGGTGACCGACGTCATTGCGCCAAGTCCGCTTCCCAGGGCCAGGCCGTATAAACCCGTTTCGCGTCCTTCCCGAAACCTCTTCATCATGAGCACGATGTACACGCCCACCGTTGTTATCAAGGAGACAACGATGACGAAGGTGAGGTAACCTCCCTGGACCATGGACACCGCCGAGATGGTATGTGTAACCCCTATGAATACGCCGAAAAAAATACCGATTAGGAGGGAGAAGTAGAACGATTTCTGGTCGAAATAGTCCTCGTACTTGTTCATCAACAAGGAAACGAACAATATGGAAGTTATCGGGCCCGAGGCCATGGCTACTGCAAAGGCAAGCTGCATCTGCATGGTTCATTCCCCCGGTACCAGGTGATATAAACGGCCCTCGTCTATTTCTGTGACCTCTTCGATACCCAGCAGGATAGGTTCTTTCAATCCCTTGTCTAACACCGAGGGGGCGCCCTTGCCGATGATGACAGGTGCCACATACAAATAGAAATGGTTGAACAAACCCTCTCTGATCATGGTGCCTATCAAGGTGCCTCCCCCCTCCACCATCAAGCGCTGCACGCCGTACCCGTCCTCCAGAACTTGCAGGGCCTGACTGATATCCACCCCGTCCTTTGTTTTATCCAAGGTCTCAACATGGACCTTGTCACCATTCCAACCTTTATCGGTATTTCCCCCCCCCTTGAGAGAGAATATTATGGTCTCGGGCCATCTCTTGTCGGGAAGGGGGGACACCACCCTGGCCTTGGCAGGTGTCCTTAACTTGGAATCGAACACCACTCGGTAGGGCTCGTCTATGGTATAGGCGTAGCGGTGATTCACGTACAGCTTGGGATCGTCCTTGAGGACGGTGTTTATCCCAACCGCTATAGCCCCGCATTCCGCCCGTAATTTGTGGACACGGGCCTTGTCCTTGGGCCCGGAAAGCCTTAGCCGTTTACCCCCCCGCAGCGCTATCCGCCCGTCCAGGCTCATGGCGGCGTTTATTATCACCTCAACGGCCATATCCCGCCTCCTCCATTATATGGTCCAGTAATATTTTACCGCCTTCCGGCTCCATCAATACGTTCACAACGGGAACCCCGAACTCGGGCCGGTATTTCTTCTTATATTCCGGATACCGATTGCGCAGACAGCGGTCCATTATGGTCAGTGCGATACCGGCCAGTTTGGCGGACGGAAAGAGAGAACGGTAAAGCCCGAGCTCTTGCTCCACCTCGGGAACCTTGGCCCCTTTCATGGAGATCCGCTCACCCCTGGTGGGGTCATGAGACATCACAAGGAACCCGGGTTGGGCACCGTATAATATTCCAAGGGACGCGGTGCCGTAGGCCAGGTGGCCCAATGAACCCTGCCCCTCAACGATTATCAGGTCGCTGTTCGCCACCCCAGTGATCATATCCTCCACAGCTCCAGCCACGTAATCCGAGGGGATGGCATCCACCGCCATTCCCTGGTCGCAGCCTATCATAATACCTGTCTGGCCGGTTGCTATGTAAGCCGCATCCAGATCCGCCTTTTCCGCAGCTTCTCTCATCTCCAGGGCCACGGTCCTCTTTCCAAGGGAGGAGTCGGTGCCCACCGTCAACACCACCGGTTTGGAAGACTTCCTGCCCTTTGCGATACACAGGTCTTGATCCGTTTTCCTCACGTCCCATATCGATACATCGTATTTCTCAGCGGCTGCGGAAAGCTCCGGGTCGTGGCCCAGGTGGGTGTGCAGCCCCGACACTATATCCTTGCCGGAGGCCATGGCAGTGATGATCTCGCCCCGCCATTCCGTAGGCAGCATCCCCCCGGGAGGGGATATTCCCAGGATCAGGACATCGCTGTCCTCTTCCGACTTGGCATTTATAGGGATGCCGATATCTTCGTCGTACAAGAAGCGCCCCGCATCCGTGCCCGCGAATTTCTTATCCACCACCTCCACGATCTTGTAGCGTCTACCGTACCTTATAAGGCCGTGGGCTGTCTTCGCCTTGTAGGTATCGAAATAACCGTGGGTGAGCACGGAGGCCGTTCTCATCAATCCGTTTCCTCCATAAGATTTCGGTACTTAAGTGTATCCAGGATATCCCTGCACTCCTTCTCAAGGTCTTGGATAGTGCCTTCGTTCACTATGATGTGGTCCGCCATTGCGATCACCCGTCCTATCCCCCAATCGAGCTCCCTCTTGTCCCTTGCCCTCACGGCTTCAATGTCCAATGAATCGTCCTCCCTTCCCCTCCGCATCAACCTGCGGTGCCTTATCGCGGGGGATGAATGGATAGCCACTATGGTCATATCCTTGCCGTAGACCCCCCTAAAGTGCTCGACCTCCTCCCAGTTCCTCACCCCGTCGAGAAGTATCGGGCCGTTCACATGCTTGATCTCTTTCTCCATATAGTCCGCGGTGCGCTTGGCCCAAACGTCCATTCCCTCCTTCTCCCTCATTTCCCCGGCCACCTTTCCAACGTTATCAGGGGTTATCTCTAGGTCACGGGATTTCACCTCGTCCCACACCCTGTCCCCTATCCGAACCAGGGCGAAGCCGTGTATCTTGCACATCCTGGCCACCTCACTTTTCCCTGAACCGGGCATTCCCACCAGGCAGTATACGTCAGGGGATAGCTCGTCTGCCATGGGCATCAGTCCTTGATCAGGGTGCAGCCCTCGCAGCTGCCGGATATGGCAAGGGCCAGGGAATCAAGGTCCCTGCCATTGACAACCAGGGTTGTGATGTTCGATCTCTTGAGTATAATGGCGGCCAGGGGATCTACGACAATGTTCACACCCGCCCCCATCCCCTTCGTGGCAATGGCCAGGAGCTCCCCGTGGGTCATGGTTTCGAACCTTTTCGCGTCCTCGTGCTTGCGGGGGTCCTTGTCGTAGACCCCGTCCACCGAGGTGGCGTTCACGAACCTGCCTGCCCCTAAGTGCTCGCATAAAACGGCTGCAACCGCGTCCGTGGTGTGGCCCGGCACCGTGCCGCCCATGACTACCACGGGCCTGTTGCCAAGCTCTCTGGCGGCCTCCGCCTGGTCCCTCGCGGGTAATGGATTTACCTCCACGCCCTGCAATTGAAGGGCCGATATCAGCAGGGAGGCGTTAAGCCTGGTTGCCGCGATACCCCCATAATCCAACGAGCTCTGGTCCGCGCCGAGCTCGGCCATGGCCGAGATGTAACGTCTGGCCGTGGAACCGCCGCCCACCACCACCCCCAGGTCGTATACCGGGGAGGCCTCGGTTAGCACCCCGGCCACTGCCTTGACCTGGGCCAGATCTATGTCGCCGTCCGGGTCCAGCAGTATGGAACCGCCAACCGAAACCACCACCCTCTCCCTTTTTTCCCGGTCCTTATCTTGAGCAATCATCGCCATGTTATCACCTTCTTCTCCTTTTTCCCATACCAATGAGTAAACATATTTTAATATTTGCTTCGATGGAGGGGTCGATATGAATAAATGGGATCAAGGAAAAAACATACAAATCAATCGAGTTTGCCAACAATAAGCCCTTCTCCATCTATCCTTACCTTTACCTTCTCCCCCACCTCAAAGGGAAACGCCGAGTCTTTTGTAACATCCGCGGGAATGTAAATAACAAGCCTTCCTTTTGCATGTTGGTATATACTTCCTTGACCTTCCAATGTCATTTGTTGCCACCGAATGATGGTATGTATCGTTGGTAAATCAAACGATATAACAACGAAACGTGTCAACGTTTTATACCATCATAAACGTTAAATAAGTAAAACCACATAAGGAATAGTGAGGAATTGTTATGAAAAAGAGAAGCCAGATGGGACAAAATAACAAGATAAAGGCAATCGTAGCAATTATGTTTTGTGCAATATTTTTTATATCTACCATAGTGTTCATTCCACCAGAGAAAGGATATGTTTTAGAAAGTAAAGAATCGATAAGACCACCATCAGAAAGACACACCACCGAGGAAAAAGATATTTCATGGATTCCCGAAATTCCGGAAGTTTGGATTGATTATCACCTGCAAATGAATTCCTGGAATCCTATTGGATTTCCATACCTTAATACAAGCCTTCAGTCCGCGGCTGATATCATCAACTTCGTACCGGGTGCAGTTAGCCTAGCAAAGGTTCAGGCAGACGGGACATATGTTGTTTCTGACGGTATACAAAATGATTTTATTATCGATAATACCGAGGGATATCTGATTTATGTAAATATCGATACGAATGTAAGACTCCGTGGTGAGTTCTGGAACGAATGGACCACCAACCTAGAACAGGGATGGAACATCCTGCCCATCTACAACGAATCTCTGAACTCGACCCTGCTTCTTGACACGATTTCTAATTGTGATGGGGTCTCGAAGTTTGATCCAGCGAGTCAGGAATATACCAGCATCCCAACGGATTTCAGGTATATCGATTTTGAGTTGGATGTCGGGGATGTGTGCTTTGTACATCTTACCTCATCAACGGATTTTACACAGTATGGAGAACACGATTTAAGTACTTTTAACGGGACATTATATTACGATCCCAGCGGTTTGAATTACATACCTTCATTGAATGCCGCACCCGGGGAGGGTTTTCTATATTCGCCCGGTGGTCAGACCCGGAGTTCTATACCAATGGGAGTCGTTGTTGACGGTGATACACCCCTTGCGGTTAACGGAACCTTTGATATCGTCAACTTTAACGGTATAGATTATCTATACGGTTATTCCCCCTCTGGTGAAGTACCTATAACCGATCCCAATGACTTGATCACAGACCACTCTATATTTGGTTTCCAGAACATCGAGATTGAAATCAATGCCGTGGGAGTTACGCTGTTCAATCATACGTTTGGAATAGGCACGACCCAAGATTACGACCCGTCCATTGTCTTCGCATATCTCGGCAAAACCACCGTATTCTTCAGCGACATAAAAATTAAAGGCATATATATTCCTTTAACGAACTTTACCGATGCGGGGATATTCGACATTGACATATTAAATGATAATCAAACATTCGCTACGAGAGTACCGACCCTGTCGTTGAATCATATAGATGCGAGTATGTACTTCATATTGGCATATAATATAACCTTCGTTACTCAGGAAACTATAGTAAACGGGGATGTCATGGATGTCTTTACGCCTGAAGATTTAGCTGCGGCAGCAGCAGCATTAATTGATGGCGATCTGGATTCAAGCGGATTCCAATATATCCAGGATATGTGTTCAAATATCGACATGCAGATAATAGTCCTCATGGAAAGCGATTCGACCAACAGCAGTATTGACTTCTGGTTTGTAATCACAAACAAGGAACTCAGTAGAGAAAAATTAACAGGTATTGTGGATTTGCGGATATATAAATCTAATTTTACACTCATTCTGAACGCGTTAGGCATCGACTTCGATACCAATTTCCCATCTAAGATTCATGTTAATCTGGGGGTCTGTATCGACGACGACCCTTTATCGAATTCTTCTTATTCATATGGGGACATCGAGGATCTATGGGGGAAACACAAGGATACCGTGGAGATAGATTCCTTTGCCGTGGGAACGAACTTCAGTACAATAGTTAAAAACATTGAAAAAGCCCTGGCAAATGAAAACAATATTGATTTCAGTTATCTGGCGAATTTCTCGGCCTTCCGGGACCCAGGTTTTTGTGTTTTGATTGATCAGAATTTTTTCAATGCATACGCCCGGGGAGATAAGGAGTGGAAGAAGCTCTTCGCATTTGCGTTCATACCGGATTACACAGTAGGTACGGACATCGTAAACGTTCTAAATCTTAAAGGTGTCGTGTATAACCTTACAGAGCTGTTCCCCGAGATCGCCTTTGATATACCTTTGCTTATCCCTGATGAATGCACACTCGGGGACTTGACATATCCAGAAGCAACACTGTATGATTTGTATAACAACCCTGGAACTTATATAAGCAACGGTTTTACTGCTGGTATAAAGACGGAAGGCTGGGTGGCGGGGACGACAATGAAGACTGTCGCCGAGTACGGCTCCTTGGTAATCAAACAGCTTGAGGTTGTCAAATATTCTCCCCTCGACATAGGCGTTTACGATGTCAATTATTACTCTGACATAGACGGGAAATATTACCACACGGCATTGATAATGTTCGACATGCCAACTGGTGAAACGTATCTGACAAGGCCGTTCAAGATATGGGGCGTCTATGTTGACTTGAGCAGCGCGTCCGATTGGCTCATGGACTCGTCGGATTTCTGTGATCTTCCCGACCTATCGGGACTGCTCGGCGATATGAACGATAACTTCACCGCTGACAACGGCAATATAAGGATGCTGGATGGTTTTATTATCGGTATAAAAATGATAGACGATTCGAAGTCGACCCAGATGAAGATTTCCAAACTGCACGTCCCAGATAGGGTTTACGGTGGAGATCCGGCAACAATCAAGGTATATTCCGAGGTCGTCAATTATGGTATGGATTACGAATCTTTCTTACCCAAGATGAGATACTTCATCACTTCACCGAGCGGAGACGTTACCACTATGGATACGTATTCGCTGATATCGACGCCATACTTCACAATCAACATGAGTGCCGCTTCACCTTCAATCACACTGGAGGACGGAACCTATACGGTAGAGGCATATCTTATGAAATTCAGTGATTTTTCCCATAAGACCGTTGATTACGTCAATACTACGTTTGACGTTAGAGATATGACGGACCCGTTCAACAGCGCAGAAGTTGTTACAAACGGGACCACAAGGACAAGAACTTTGAACCATAACGACGGTTACTTCTACAAAACGACCGTGAACCAGGGCGATGTCCTGATGGCAAAATTAACGTCATTGACAGGAGCGGACTTCGATATCTATCTTTATGACAACAGCACAGACGTCGTGCAACTTGATTCTTCGACAAACGAAGGAAACGCACCCGAAGAATTGTGCTGGAAAGCAGAAAGTAACGGTGACTACTATATCGAGGTTTACGCTGAGAACGGTAGCGGCGATTATGAAATCTTCTTTACAAAGACGAACTTTGTCAATATACAAATAACACCATCTGATGAATTTGTTGACCAGACTCCAATAATCTACTTTGATGTTGATAAGAATAGATACATTACAGGGTACAATGTAAACACAGGGGTTAGTAATAGAATACATATAAAAGAATATGGCCATAACTGGAACCTTATAAACGACTATTCATCAAATCCGTCAGTGAATTATGCCGCATGGATACCACAATATCCTACAATAACAAAATCTGGTGGATACTATTATCTTTTCTATCATTCGTATAGTAACGATTTAGTCCCCCCCCTTTATGAAATATATGCGAGAAAATATGATGCAGATTGGAATCAGATCGAAAGTTTTGATAACTGCTATGACCCACTCTTTCATCCTTATTCTGAAGTTCGAATTACTCCAACAAGTTATGATGCTACACATCCATCTGCGGTTTATGCAAACGGCTACTTCTATGTCGTTTATTGTTCTTACGAATCTGGGAATTGGGACATTTGGATTGATAACTTAACGGCGACTTCAACAAAGTTCACCAAGAATAATCATATAAGAATAACAAGTTCCTCATCAGATGAAAAACAACCACACATATTATACGCAAACAATTATCTTTACGTCACCTATGCTACAAACGTTTATCGAGACTGGTGGGGTAACGAGAGATGGAACGTAATGGTTGAAAAATATGATTTAAATTTAAATCCCATATGGTCTAAATTAGTCAGCTTGCAGTCAGACGATATAGACACCAACTATCTACCTGACCCCGCGCTGGCCTATTCTAATGATAACTTTTTCTTAACCTACAGTGTAAAGTATTCATGGTTTGATGTTGGTAACATTTTTTTAAAACGATTTGATAGTAACTGGCATCAATTATTTACAATTGAAGTAACTGGAGATAATATTCTCAATCAGGTCCATCAATCATGTATATTTCATAATGATAGATTAATAGTGATATATGATCAGGAATTCGAAGATATTTATGTAGAGCGTTTATACATTCCTTCTGGGCAATTAACCGGCTTCGGGACCAGGAGTGCTGCTTTGGGACAAAGCCCATCTATAAGCAGTTCCAACACCATCTGTAACGTCCAAACTGTTCGGAGGAACAATGAGATATCCCATTTTTCGGAGAAGCGAACAAGATCATCGACCGAACCGCCCTCACCCCATTTAGTATACGGAAGGATACTCAAATCAGATGGCATCACAGCTGCCATAGATGCAACAATTAATATCACGAACAACGGGACGAGGGAGACAATAACTCCAGAGCGAATAACCTATGGTACTTTTATTGGCTACTTTTATTTTGACCTCGGAAATACGCAGGACGGATGGCAGGATGGCGATGAGATCTATATCGAGGCGAATAACGGCACCGGGGCTACTGATGCTATCGAATTACTGATAGATTCGTCGGAAGGATTCGAGATGGTTTCCGATTTGAAATTAGAATATCCATCACCCGAGATTCTAAGTACCTACCCCGTGGATAACGCAATAGATATTCCAAGGGATTTGACGATGAGCATACAATTCAACGTGGCCATGAACAGGGCGAGCGTCGAGGGCGACATGTCAATCACCGGTGGCATATCGATGGCAAACATAACATGGAGTGACAGCGATAAAACGCTTTCCTTTGAGCCCTTCCCGCTTCTGTCGTGGGAAACCGCATATACGTTAACTATAGGTATGGGGGCGTTGTCCATATCGGGAGTTGCGTTGCCGCAGCAGTTCTCATTTTCGTTCACCACCCCCGTGGAACCCGACCTCATTCCTCCCATCATAGATTCAACCAACCCCAACGATGACGCCGTTGACATTCCGATAGATACACTGATAAGTATAACATTCTCGGAGGCAATGAACAGAACTCCGGTGGAGAGTGCCATAACATTATCCCATGGCCTGACTGCGACCGGTTATGGATGGAGCAATGGCGATAAAACGGTAGAATTCTCCCCACCTTCAATCCTTGGATATGATACAACATACACTGTGACGATTGGGACAGGCGCATCGGATCTTATCGGAAATCATCTTCAGTCACAATACTCTTTCTCGTTCACCACAATCTATGAACCAGACACCACGGCCCCCGATATATTATCCACTTATCCGATGAACGGTGCGACTGATGTACCTGTCAATACAAATCTCCAGATCGATTTCACCGAGCCTATGAAAACCTCGAACCTGGAATCCGCTATAAGTATAAGTGGCGGAATAGATATAGACGAGATTACGTGGAACGGTGATGACACCCAAGCAACAGTGACGCTTACTAATAATCTTGATTATGAAACGCTGTATACAGTTTCGATAGGTTCGAGTGTCTGTGATACCTCGGATAATCTTTTGGGTTCCATGTTCTCTTTCTCGTTTACGACCTCTGAAAAACCTGATGAAATCTTACCTACAATAGAATCAACGTATCCAGGCGACGGCGCTGTGGGTGTACCCGTTAATGTCGAGGTGTTGATAAATTTCTCTGAAGAAATGAATCCTGCCGGTGTTGAGACAGCCCTGGGGATGAGCGGAGGTATTACAATCGATGACGTTGATTGGAATACAGAGCACACACAGGTTGCCATTACCTTCTCTACTCTGCTGGATTATACAACTACCTATACGTTCACAATTGGTACGGGTGCCACAGACCTTGTGGGTAACACTTTGGCAGAAGAATATGGCTTTTCGTTCACCACGATAGATGAACCTGATGGGATTCCCCCAACTGTAAAGTCTACGTATCCTGTAGACGGGGACATCGACGTTCCAGTTGATGCCAATATTATAATTACCTTTAGTGAACCTATCGACTTAATAAACGGCACCGGCGAGATTGAGATAAGTGGAGATGTTGTAATCGGGGACATTGAATGGAACGACAACCACACCCAGGCCACTGTCACTCCCTCACTGGCATTTGATTACGATACAACATATGTCTTTACCTTGGAAGACTTCAGGGACTTTGGGGGAAACATCATGCAAAATATTTACTCATTCTCGTTCACAACGATGGTGCAACCAGATACAGTTCCGCCATCGATATCAGGTTGCGATTTAGAGGATGGTGCAACAAACGTAGGGGTGGATATTACGATAGATATAACCTTCAGCGAGCCAATAGACACCTCGCAGGACATTTCTCAGTACGTCTCGATCTATCCGGACAAAGAAATGGAGCTCACATGGAACGAGGACAAAACGATACTTACTATATCGTTTCCCGACAAGCTTGAATACAATATGGCATACACGTTAACCGCATCGTCCATTACTGACCTTTCGGGAAACGGCCTTACTGATGATTATACCATAAGTTTCAGGACTGAAACGATGGCTCCAGTAGATGAGGATGATGGGGGCGATGGAGAGGATAATGATAAAGAGAAAATAGATGTGAGTCGTGGAGAAGAATTGACGTGGGCTATAGCCATAGCATTGATAGTTATTCTTGTGATAATTGGGTTATTAGCGTTTATGTACGGACAGCCTGTTGCACTTGCAAAATGCAAAAATAAACGTTTGAAACAGTCGAGGGGA
>CAZUZU010000025.1:16497-21538 GCA_964624865.1 uncultured archaeon | reverse complement strand
TCGGGTCGAGTGCTAATCCGTGGGTATCGGGTCGTTGTCCTTCTTTGACAGTTACGTAATAGTTAACTCAAAACTTATATATCTAATAGCGATATATATGAGATACATACATATAGATGTAAAAGGTGACTACATATGTTCAAGGATAGCATACCGGGATTAGACATGGTTTTCGATATGGACATCAAACCGCCGAAGACGGTGCTAGTTACAGGGCCCCCCGGCTCCATGAAGACTACCTTCGTGCACTCGCTTTTCTTCAGATATCTCCAAGAGAACGAGGAATATGCCTTCTACGCAACCTTGGAGGAGGAGACCGGGTCTTTATTAGAGGGTATGAAGGGCATGGGAATTACCCCGAGCCAAAACCTGTTCATCACCGACTTTACAGAGGTCAGGGAGCAGGAGGAGGCCCAGGAAGTGGATTACATATCCTTCCTCAGGAAGGTTATTACCCATTACAAGGAAAAGTTCGGCGACAAGTTCACCATGTTCGCGCTTGATTCCCTTGGTGCTTTGTACAGTTTACTCCCGTCCGAGGACAGGGATAATATGAGGGTGGAGATGTACAATTTCTTCAGGTTCCTGAGGAAGCAGAAGCTTGTTTCCTTCATTATCATGGAGAGAAGCCTTGCCGGAGAATCCCAGATGCTGGGGAACGAAGGATTCCTAGCGGACGGTATCGTGTTCATGGGTTTGGAAGACCACAACGGCAGGCTGGTGAGATATCTCCAGATCGAGAAGATGAGGTCCTGCAGACACAGCATGGAGAAGTTCGGTATCGAGGTTCAGGACGGCGGCATGCAGGTTCTTAGACCAATATTCGAGATATGAGGTGTGATTGTTGGGCCCGAAGGCTCTTAAGTTGAAGGGAAGCAAGGCTAACGCCGAGAGAAAGGTGGAATATCTCAAGGCCGTTAAGGATGCCCTGGAAAAGCTGTCCTCGAGCCCGGGGGATGACAAGGGAGAGGAGATCAGGCAAAGGGCGAAGGGATTGGACAGCATAATAGATCGCTGCGCCTATTTTATCGGGAAGGAGAAGTACGACAGCGTAATCACCCTTGCCCGTAATATGGAAAGATCCGTGGTGGAGGTACTTTTAGAGGTGGAGGACCTTCGCGATTTGTTAACGGACGCCCCTGAAGTCATAAAAACAATGTTGAACAAGCCCAGGTATCGTAAGAGCGTGCAAAAGGCCATGCTGGGCTCTACCCGGGAGATAAGTAAGGAACTTGAGGAAATGGAGGACCGCATCGGGCAGCTCTACGCAAGGGTCAGAAGGGAAGTGGTCTCCAGGATAAAGGATAACAAGGGATTTCTCGCCGAAAAGGAATTAGAATCTAAGATAAAAGAGCTGGACAAGGCCTTGGAGGAAGGAGAGGTCACCCGTGTCCTCTCGGACCTATTGGAGCTTCGTGAGGAGGTGGAGAAGGGGGTGGAGAAGGGAAGAAAGGGGACCTTGGAGCAGGAGTTGGAGGATTTAAAGGCGCAAAAGAAGGAAAAGGAGGACATTATCAAGGGCCTGGACCTTGGGGACCAACTGGAAAAAGAGATGAAGACGGCCAAGGATTCCATATCCTCCGATGATCTCCTGTCAGGCGCATCGAGCATAGGCCGGATAAGGAATATCCTTGACGGCTTGAAGCGTAAGGAAGAGGAGAGATTGAGGCCAGAGGCCCTGAAAAAGCTGGACAAGCTGGAGGGACGGATCGGGGACGTGGGTAAAAAGGGCCAGGAGGCGGCAACTAAGTTAGGCATAAAACCTCTCGATTTGGAAACCGAAAGGAATGTCTTGGAGCAGGCGAGGAAAAGGCTGGAATCGGGGAAAATAAGCGATGCGATAACCATAGCCGACGATCAATTGACCTCTTTGGAGGAACGGGAAAAGCAGTTCTTCGGAGACCTGGCCACAAAGGCATTGAAAGATACCAGGGCTCTTTTCAATAAATTAAAGGAAAGTGGAATGGAGCCGGAAAAGAAACTGCGCTCCAATGCCGCCGATGTCGAGATCGCTTTGGACAAGGGCCAGGGTCCCCGGATAATCGGCACTGCCCTTGATTTGTACCTTGAAACTCAGGATTATTATCTGAGGGAGCTAAAAAAGAAGCTTACCCTCGGGGCTGATGCGCTGGACCGGACCAAGGAGAGCATAGAGGACTACGGCGGCGACACCTCTTCCCTGTCCACCCTGATATCCTCCGCGAGGAGTGCGTTGAACATCGGCGACCCGGACAGGGCACAACGCTACGTTATGAAGGGAAAGACCCTGGCAGAAAAATTAAAGAGGGAGACTGCAAAGACATTCGTTAAAAGATTAAGGAACGATCTGGTGGCACTGAACAAGACCATTAAGAAAAACCAGGTCCTGCTTCAGAATCACGCATCTTACAATGAGATAATGGAAAGACGAAAGGAATTGATGTCCTCCTTCAAGTCCAAGAAATACAAGTCTTCGGCCGACCTCCTGGAAGAACTAAAAGAACTGGTTTCGGATGCCCTCAAGGAATTGAGAGAGGTAAAAGGGGTGGAGTACTCCCAGCTTCGGGAAAGAATGCTGAGCAGGATAAACTATGTCACGTCCATGGATTTGGATAAATGGGTGGATGTCCCTTCCTACCAGGATGGCGCGGAACGAGCCCATGTTAGTTACAGCTCGGGCAAGATGGACGAGGGAATAGACGTACTTAAAAAACTTGAGCAGGGGATGGAACGGGACATCAAACGTGCCTTCGACGCCCTAAGCACGGAGAACCTGGAGGCTGTCAAGGATTCGATCATAGCCCTTGATGAACTCGGCGAGTATTCCAATGATCTCCAGGAGAGGGTCAAGGAGCTCAAGACCGCTCTGGACAGCGGCGAGCTCAAGGTGGCGTATATAGACTCCAGGGCTCTCCGGACCAGGGCGGCGGAGAGGTACCGGGACGCGGTCCGGAACCGAACGGTGGGCCAACTGGAAGAAACGAAGAGATATATTCAAGATTTAGCCCTTAGCGGTGCGTCTATCGATCCCTTGAAACCCCTGCTGAGCAAGGCTCGCATCCTACGAAAGAGGGGCAGGTTCGAGGAGATAACTCCCGTGATCCAGGAATTGAGGAAAAAGGCAGAGGCTGTTGACCGGGGGTTCAAGCTCCAGCAGGTCCGGGAGCTGGAGGAATATGTCACCTCCAAGCTTAAAAAGGCAAGGGAGGAGAACATCCCCTTGCCCTTTGACAAGTTCGAAACAGATCTGGCCAAAGCCCGGGAATTGAAAAAGGATCGAGATTATCAGCATGCCAAAGAGGTTCTGGAGGCCTTCAAACAAAGGTTGGAAGAGGCCGTGCGTTCACATCTACGCAACGTGAACATGGAGAAACTGATGCCAATAAGAGAGGGGATCGCCACCTTGGTCTCCATGGGGGCGGAGGAGGGAATTGAGGATACAAAAAAGCAGGTCCGCAATATAATCGCTAATATCAATGCCGGGGAAATATCGGGTCTGGAGGAGGATATTTCAGAATTGGAGAAGCGGTTCGATACCATCCAGACCCGTTTCTTCCTGAACATACTCAAACCGCTAAGAGAGGACCTGGAAAACCTGTTGAAGCGTATAGAGGACAGGGGGATATCTGTTGATGACCTAAGGCGAAACCTGGGCGTGGTCGACAAGTCCATGGGTGAAAAAATAGAGCTGGACAGATATAATTTTACGAAGGCCCAGATGGAGAAGACGAAGTCTTCAGCCGAGACGAGGTACGAGATCGCGGCCACAAAGACTGTAAACGAAAAGACCGCCGAACTCCAGGCCCTGGTTTCCGAGGCGGAGATCGAGGAGATCAACGTCAGCTCCGCTTTGGCCCTAAGGGAAAAGGCCATGGCCGCCTATGGAAAGAGAAGATACGAGGGTGCGTTAAGTTCACTGTATCAAGCCATATCTTCTGCCAAGGAGAACATCAATTCGAACTACCTGCAAAGGGGTAGCGAGGTTTACAAGGAGGCGAGACACGCCCTCTTCGAGACCATCAAGATGGGCCTGCCTCAGAAGAAGAGGGTTGAGCTCACAAAGACCCTGGCCAACATTAAGGACATTATCCAGGAGAAGAAGGGCAAAAGGGCATATGTGATGGCCAAGCGTGCAAGGGAAGAGGTGGAAAAGGCCACCGAGGAGATGTGGAGGGGAAGGGCGCAGGGAGCGATAGCCAAAGCCGCAGATCAGTTAACGGAGGCCCAGTCCAAGGAGAAGATCGATTTTACAAAGATCCAAGAGAAGTTAAAGGGGGCCCAGTCCGCCCTTGAACAGGGCCAATTCGTCCAGTCCTACGAGCTGGCCAACTCCATTGGAAGCGATATTGAGACATTTATTACCGAATATTATCGGGCAAGAGCGGACAGTTTGATGAGAGCAGTGGCAGAGCAGGTGCAGTCTCTCAAGGGGAAGGTAGAGGACGAGAAATACGATACCCTCGTTCAAAAGGCAAAAACCCGGTACTCGGAGGGAGGCTATAAAGAGGCTTTTTCCCATCTTCAAAAGGCGGATGACATGGGGAAGGACCTTCTCACCGCCTGGAAGAAGAAGCAGGCCAGAATGGGTATTAACAACCTCATAGGCAGGATAAAATCAGCCAAGGAAAGGGGCGTGGACATTACTCCTTTCAAGGACCCGATAACCGCTGTAAAGGACCTCTACCAGAGCGGCGAATATGACGAAACGGTTACCCACTGTTACAGGATCAATTCGGATGTTGAACACGCTGTCAGGGACCATCAGAGAAGAATGGCCGAGTTGGCCATAAATTCGGCAAAAGATATAAAAGACCTAAGGTCCGAGATATCCTTGTTGAACGACAGGGGAATAAACGCCTCAGCCGCGGTGGATAATATAACCGAAATGAACGCCCTGTTGAAAAAGAAGGAATATAAAGCGGTGTTGAAGCTGGGCACTGACACCCGGAAACTGATAACCGATATAATAAACGATCATTATAAGAGCAGGGCCAACGAGCATATCATAATTGCGGAGAACGCCATTGAGGACGCGGAGAGATACAAGATTGATACAAAGCAG
>CAZUZU010000025.1:0-16487 GCA_964624865.1 uncultured archaeon | reverse complement strand
CACCCTCCTCAAAGCAAATCATTTTGCCCAGGCCGAAGAGGTTGCCGACGAGGTCAAATCCGATGCCCAAGGCCTCATCAAGGAGGGTATGGCCAAAGAGGCGGCCAAGGATATAGGCCGGGCGAAGATGGAGGTAAAGAACGCTGACGAGGTGGGTGCGTCCACCATGGAGGCGAAGCTTGCCTTGAACTCGGCCACCGCCGCCTTCGACCTTCAGGACTTCTCCAGTGCCGGTGAAGGTGCCAAAAGGGCCATTAATATTGCCAGGGATGCGGTTGACGAGTTGTACCGCAAAAGGGCGGAGGACGCCATTACCGATATCGAGGATACAATGGTCAGCCTGGAAGAGGGCGGGGTGGAGATGAAGGCCACTCGGGCACTCCTATCAAGGGCCAAGGGGCTGATGTCCGAGGGAAAATATCAGGAGGCCATCGAGACCGGTAAGAGGGCCGGGGTGGCGGTGAAGGATGCTACTTTCGATCATTACAAGGACGAGGCAAAGAAGCTCATATCAGGCTTGATGCTGTCCCAGGCAACGCTCTTCAAGTACGGGATGGATATATCGGATATCAAGGCTAGAATAAAGAAGGCCAGGGCCCTGATGAATGAAAAGGAGGCCGAGGCCGCCATCGAGGTGGCCAAGGAGGCCGATACCCTGGTAAAGGCAGAGATGGACCGTTTCATGAGCGAAAGGGAGACCATCAATCTCGGGGCGGTGAAGGAGCATTACCGGAATTATGCCGAGAAGATGGGAGCCAAAGCGGAAAAGCGCTTCATGGCAAAGGCCAAGAGCACGATCGCGGCGGCCACTGATTCTATCAAGACCAAGAAGTACAAGATGGCCTCAGAGCTCATAGAGGAGGCGGACAAGGAAATACTGGATGCCGTGGATAAATGGAAATACGACATCCTGATGAAGAAACTCAAGCCCTTGGAAAAGGAGATACGCGCCTCTGAGAAAGAGAATGTAGACGTATCCAAGCCCAAGGAGCTGTTGGAGCAGTTCTATTCCATTACGGAGAGGTTCGAGGTAAGCGAGGTTTTCCTGGTCCACATGGGCGACGGGATAATGATGTCCCATGTTGGGATCGAGGGTGCCCAGACCCTGGATGAGGACCTGATCGCCGGAATGCTCACCGCCATCCAAAACTTCGTCCAGAGCGCGTTTTCATCGGACGAGGGCGAGATGAAACTGGGGACAATGGAATTCGGCAACAAGAAGATCGTGATCGAGAGGGGTCAGTACATCTACCTTGCCGCGGTGTTCAAGGGTGCTGCCATACCCCTGCGGAACAAGCTTTCCATAGCGGTCAGGCAGATCGAATACAATTACGGTAATCAACTAAGTAACTGGGAAGGTGACGTGTCCTCGGTATCCGGGGCGGAACGGTTCATGGACCCCTTGCTGGTGCCATCCTCTGGGCGTCTGGCAGAGATCGAGAACCTGGATAGATATCTGGGAGAGATCAAGACCTCGCTCCAAAGCGTTCTAAGGGAGAAATATTACGAGGAAAGCACGCAGACCATAGACAATGCCCGTTCTTACGTGGACGAGATAAGGGACCTGGGTGCGGATACAGCATGGGCGGCGAGAGAGATGCAAAGGGCGATGGTTGCCCTGGAATACGATGATTTCGACAGGGTCAAGCGCCTGTGCGGAAGGGCAAAGAAAGTAGCGGACAAGTCCTATCTACAGTATCAAAAGGAGAGGGCCAAGGAAATACTGGTGGCGGAGAGGGAAACCATAATAGAACTGAAGAAGATTAGCGCTGCCGTGGGTCCGTTGGAGAAGATACTTTCCCAGTCCGAAGACCTGTTAAAGAGGGAGAAGTACAAAGAGATCGCCGCATTGAACGAGAGGTTCACGAAGCAGCAGGAAAAGGTAAGGTACGGGGCATTAAAGGAGGCGGCCCTGACCAAGGTGGATGCAACTGTCAAGTTCATCAGGGAATGCGCCGACTTCGGCGCCGAAGTGACTGCGGCCTCTCAGGCCTTGGAAGAGGCAAAGGTGGAGGTGGAGAAGGGCGATTTCACCAAGAGCGAGGAAGTAATGGACGAAGCCCGCACCCTTGCATCGGAGGCAAAGAGGCAGTTCATCAGACAGCGTACCGTTGAGTCCCTGGCCATAGCCGAGGGTAAGCTATCCGACGCCGAGACCTTCGATCTTAAAACAAGCGATGTCAGGGCCATTTTGAAAAGAGGACATACGGCCATCGAAAAGGGAGAATACGAGAAGGCCGGCAATATATCCCAAAAGGCATTGAAGATAATAACGGAGAGGATAGAGGAGTTCAATAAGAAAAAGGCGGAGGAAACCGTGGCCGAAGTGGCGGAATTCGTCAAGTCCACCCGAAGCAAGGAGATCCGTGGCGAGTCAGCGGTCAAATTGCTTAAAAACTCAAGGGAATCATTGGACTCCGGCAAGTATCAGGAAGCTATAGCCTTAGCGAACAAGGCAAGGTCGGCGATAACAGAGGAGAGGGACGAGTATCTTCGGTCCAGGGTAACCGAGATGGTTCTCCTGATAAAGGCAAGGATAAGGGAGGCCAAGGACCTGGGCATCGATGTGAAAAGGGTGGAGGCGTACACCAGAAAGGCGGAGAGACTTTACCGCGCCCGTAAGTTCGAGGAATCATACAAGGTTGTGGTGGAGGGGGACAAGGGACTGGAGGACGCATTGAAACAGTTCAAGAGCCAGCAGGCCGCCCAGGCAATATCCGACCTAAAGGGTAAACTAGCCATTGCCGGCAAGGAAGGTGTGGATACAACCGTCTTCGACAAAAAGCTGGCTGTGGTCATGAAAAACTATGAGAGCGGAGAGTTCGACGCCGTTACCCAGATGTCAAAGAACCTCATTGGCGAGATAGATTCGCAGATACACCGAACCCAGATGCTGGAAGCGGGCCAGGCCATCACCGATGCGAATCTCCTGATCACGGACCTCAAGAATTACGGTATAGACGTAACTGATTTGGACGAGCAGTTCCAAAAGGCCCGTAGCGCTTTCGATTACAGCGATTATTCCCGAGCCAGGGAGATAACCCAGGAGATAATATCCCGGGGCCTGGAGGAAAAGGAAAGGTACCTGAAGAAGGCCGTTGAGAAGGGCTATAATGATTTGCAATCCCTTATCAAAGAGGCAAAAAAGCTTAGTATCGATATGACCGGGACGAGCGAGATGCTGCGCCAGATAAAGCTGGAGATAGATACGGGGTCTTATGAAAAGGCATTGGGATATATCGAGGACAGTATAGATGATATAAAGTCGGCCATCAACACCTACTATATGAGGGAAGCGAACTTCCAGATAGATAAGGTGCGGGATTCGATGGCCAAGGTGGAAGAGATAGGTGTGGACGTTACCAGGTCGGACGAGCTCATTCATGACGCCCTGGAGCTGGTGGGCAATGGCGAGTACAAACAGGCCTACAAGAAGGCACTCGAGGCGTCCAGGGCCCTGGAAAAGGCAAAGAAGGAATTCAAAGAGAGCAGGTCAAAACAGACCCTGGGCTACATACAATCCCGGATTGAGGAGGCGGAGAAGAGCGGCGCCGACACCTCGGAGCTAATGGAAATGCTGACAAATGCGCAGGCCGTCTCCCAGGACGATAACGCGAGCCTGTCCGAATACATGAGCAAGACCGATAAGATGGTCAACAAGATACGTTTCGAATATCTGTCCAAGAGGATCAATAAGGTCCTGAGCAAAGCAAATCGAATGGCCGACGACCTAGAATATATGGAAAAGGAGCATGAGGACATTCGTGATGCCATAGAAGAGGTAAGGTTCGCCTTGAAGTTCCAGAGCTTCGACCAGGCCAAGAGATTGACCAAGTACACAAGAAAACTAGCCAAGGAAAGGTATAAAGAGTCTATTTCCGATTTCATAAGCCGATGCAGGAACGTCTCTTCGGACGTTGAGGGAAAATACGGGATCAAGATGCCCCAGGAGATAGAAAAGAAGCTGAAAAAGGCGGAAGAACTGCACAGGAAAAAGGACTTTTTCAAGGCCTTCAAACTAGCCAAGGAATCCTTTGTGACCATAGAGGCAAGGGAGATCGAGGCGGCAAGGGACAAGGCGTCGGAGTGGTTTGCCGAGATGAACAACAAGGCCGATTATCTCAGGCAGGTGAGCTACAACTCATCCTATGCCGAGGACCTGTTGTTCAGGGTAAAGCGTGCATTGGACGAGGACGATTTCGACGCCGTTAAGAAGATAGGAGAGAAGATAGATTACCTGTACAGGGAGGCGGAAAAGACAGTCCGTCTTAGGGATATCGAGGGTAAGGTGACGGAGATCGAGAGGAAGACAGACATGTTGAAGGAGGGGGGCATGAATACGAAGAGCATCGATAAGCTGGTGGAGGGCGTAAGGAGCGAGATAGACGAGAGAGAGCTGCCCGAGGCCCAGGCGTCATTGAGCGAGTTGGGGGAACAATACAAGATCTTGAGTAACCAATACTTTGCCCAGCAGGCCACCACAGAGCTGGAGGACATGGCCATCTTGTTGAGGGACCTGAAAAGACTCGGCGTCAAGGTAAAGAAACCCCGGATACTGTACGAAAGAGCGCAGAGAGAGGCGGAAAAGAAGAATTTCGTTGCCGTGATAGACATTCTGGAGAAGGCAAGGGAAGGGGCATTGAAGGCGAGAGAAAAGTTCTACTCGGGCAAGGTAAGCCATCAGATCATAGAGCTCAGGAAAACCATCACCGAGCTGGAGGCAAAACAGATAGACGTCAATCCCTTGAAGAAGGAGCTCCGGGAGGCGGTAAGACTAAACAAGGAGAACAAATACAGGGACGCCTTCGACCGTATAAGTTCAATAATAGAAACCGTAGATACAATAAAGAAGAAGTTCAAGATGTATGTGGACACCACTCATTCACTGCAAACCGATATGATGGAGGCCAAGAGGATTGGCGAAGTTCACACGGAGGGCGTAGAGAAGACAATAAAGGAGGCCGAACAGTACGTCAGGGAAGCCAAGTTCCAGGATGCAATGGATTCCCTGGCTAGGGGACGCAAGGAGCTGGAAAAGGTAAAGGACGAATACCTGCAAAAGGAGGCCAAAGATAAGATAAAATCCATGCAGTTCCTAATATCGGATTCCGAAAACAGAGGCATGGAGGTGGTCGAGGCAAAGTACATGCTGGGACAGATGGACATGGCGGCGGAATATAAGGATTATGATTTTATTGATAAGATGTACACAAAGATTGAGGATCATATCGACAATATCCGAACCGATTATCTCAGGGAGAACCTGGAGGAGGAGATCATGAACATGGAGTCCACTATCACAGAGTTGATAGAGGACGGCCAGGGCAGGAACAAGAAGGTTGTGCAGATGCAGGAGATGCTCGGTGAATCAAAGAAGGAGATGGAGCAAGAGAACTATAACAAGGCAAGGAGCATGATGACCAAGGTCAAGAGCGTCGGCGGCGAGGTTGTGGACAGGTATAAGAAGATCAAGTTGAACACCTATATCTCCACGTTGGATGAACAGATAAAGGACCTAAAGGATCGAAATCTTTCCTCCTATGCAGATGAGATCGAAGGTAAATTAAAGGAGACCTTGGAAGCAAAGAACAAGGACGAAATCGAATCTGCGTTGGCAATGGCAAAAGAGGCGGAGGAAACCGCGGACAAGATAGGTTCAAAGGTTAGAATGGCGGACGAGATATATTCCGCCGCAAAGAACTTTATCTATGACCTGAAGAACCTAAACGTTTCCAGCATGGAGGCCAATGCGCTCATTGAAAGGGCTAAGAAGAACATGGAAGAGGGGAACTTGGAAGAGGTGATTTCCCAGTGCAAGGAGGCGGAGGTCAAGATAAAGGACGAGGTCCATTCCCATCTCAGACAAAAGGCTTTCAACGCTTTAAATACAGCAAAGGGCCTTATCACCGATATTAAGACCGGCGGGGCCGAGGTTTCCCCGGCAGAAAAGCTTATTTCCGAGTCAAAGGCGGCATTTAAAAGAAAGGAGTACGACAAAGTGGAGTCACTGGTGAACCAGGCTAAGGAACTTGCCAGCAAGGCTAAACGAGACAAGATAATGGGGGGCCTGGGTGAACGTATCCGGGGATTGAGAGAAAAGTTCAAGGAATACGAAGGGGAAGGGGTTCCCCTCGCCCCATTAAAGAACGACATGGTAAAGGTGGAGCTTGCCTATCGGTACAAGGACGCGGAGGGTGCGGAGGAGATGTTGAAGAAGGTGGAAGATGATCTGGAACAGGCCTATATCAAACATCACAGCCAAGAGGCTTCCCATCTGATAATGCAGGGTGAGAGCCTGGCGGAAAGGGCAAAGGAGCTTGACCTGGACACATCGATCCAGTCGGAGAGATTGAAGGAGTCCAGGGGTCTTATCGAGGAGAAAGAATTCGCCAAGGCGAAGGAGATCGCCCAGAAGACGGTGGGGGAACTGAGGGCCACCATCGACGAGAACCTGGAGCGCAAGGCGGAAAACCAGATCAAGTCCACCAAGGAACTTATCGAGGAGCTTTCACAGAGCGGGGTGGACGCCAGTGCATCGAACCAGGCGATCACAGAGGCCCAAAGGGCTTTCGACAATCGTAATTACGAGGAAGCCATAGAGAACATAGAACGGGCATTGGAAATAGCAAAGAAGACACAGTATGATTTCCTGTTCGAAAAGATATCTGAGAAGATAGAACACACCACCGGTGTGATGAACGAGCTGAAGGCGGAGGGTGCCAACGTTTTCGAGGTCGAGTCGCTCATGACCATGGCCCAGTCCTCAGCCGGACTGGGCGATTTTTCCCAGGCCGAGATATATGTTGACGAGGCCAAGGATAAGTTAAAGAAGATCGAGGGGGAGTACCGGAGGCAGAGGGCGTCGGACGCCATATCATTCACCCAGTTCCTTATAGTCAACGTGAGAAACTTCGGCGGTGATACCACGGAGGCCGAGAGGATGTTCAACCGCTCTAAATACGCCTTTGACGAGGGGGAATACGTGGAGGCGGAGAGATATGGCAAAGAGGCGGAGGAGATCGCAAAGGAGGCAAAGAAGGCGGTACAGATAGAGAGGGGTAAAAAATCCCTTGAGGAGGTACAGAATGTAATCAACGACATACGTTCAGACGGGGTGGACGTGGGGGAGGCGGTGGATATCCTACGTCACGCTGAAACCGCCCTAAAATACGAGAACTTCGATCGAATAGACGAGCTTTGCGCCCTGGCCATAGAGAAGTCCAGGGATGCCAAGGAGAAGTTCAGGATCAAGAAGGCGGAGGAGACCATACAGTATGCCATGGACCTGGTGGATCAACTGAACAAAGAGGGCGTGGACACCAAGGAATGCCACGGAACACTTCAGAGGGCCAGGGACCTTTTCAACAGAAGGAAGTACGAGGAGGCGGTGGAGTATGCAAAGACTGCCATACTCGAGGGACAGGAGATATATATCCTTTTCAAGAAGAAGAAATGGCTTCAGCTGGAATTCAGGCGGCAGTATACCCTCGGCCTCATCTCCCAGGCCAATAAGGAACTGGAAGAGCTGGAGGAACTGGTGGGCCACGACGTAAAGATCATAAGGACCCACATACAGAAGGCAACCTTTGCCTTTGAGGAGGAGAATCACGAGCTGGCCACAGACAAGATCAAGCTGGCCCTACGCTCCATAAGGTCGTATCGGCAGCAGCACCTCAGCAAGGTGGCCATGACAACTATAACAGAGCTCCAGGCCATGGTGGAAAAGCTCCAGGAGATGGGGCTGCTGAGCAAAGAGCTGGAAGAGGAGTTCAAGCAGGCCGAAAGCGCCATGAACTACCGCAAATACCAGGAGGCAATTGACCTTTCCACCTCGTTGAAGAATAAGATCGACGAGGTAAGACACAAACACGTGATGCACGAGGTTTTGGAAACACTGTTCAATGCGGAGCAGGCAATAATGGACACCAAGGCCCTAGGTATAGAATTGGAGGCCTTTGAAAAGAGATTGAAACTCGCTAAGAAGGCCTTCGAGGCCGAGGATTACAAGAAGGCCATGGAGGTTGCCCGGGAAGTCTATATCAAGACAACAGGGGTGTTGAAGGAGGTGGCGGGTGCCAACGAGATATTGCGGTCCGTGGAACAGGAGATCTATACCTCCAAGGAGGCAGGGGTCGACGTTAGAGACATGCTTCCCAAGGTGGCCCAGGCGAAGGAGGCCATGGCAGCTATGCAGTTCCAGAAGGTAAAGGATATCAGTATAGCTTTAGAGAAGGAAGTGGTTTCCTCCAAGGTCTCACACTTTAGGGAACGGTCCAACAAGCGAATAGAAGAGATAGGAGAGGTAATCAAGCGCCTGGAAGAGGTAGGGGCTCCTGTGGAAGGCGTTGAGAAGGCAAAGACGGCCCTGAGCTCCGCCAAGGAATTGGTCAAAGAGGACGAATTCAAGGAAGCCGACACCTATATCAAGGACGCGACGAGGATAATAGACGACATCCGCCACGTCCAGCTGATCGATATGACCATCAAGAACATTTCCAAGATAGAATCGTTCATTGTCAAAGGTGAGGAGGCGGGTGTGGATGTTGGTGAATTGAAGAAGGCGGTGGAGGGGGCAAGGGACCTGATGTCGGGGGAGAATTATGAGAACGCTTTGGTGGCATCCAGAAAGGCATTGGAGTTATACGAGGAAGGCGGGTACGAAGATATCGCGGAAAGCGTGGACACGCTCACGGAGGAGGGAAAAGAGGACACAGAGGCATTGGACACTCTTGTGGAAAATGCTGCCCTGGAACTGGAGGTTCGAAATTACGACAGGGCGTTGAGTTACTTGGACCAGGCGCTGACCATGCAGCCGGATAACAGCGATGCTATGGCATTGAAGATAGAGGCATTGTACAAGACGAAGCAATACCAAAAGGCATGGGACCTAATTGATTCCGCCATAGAGAATATACCCAACGAGCCCAGGCCGTGGTTGTACAAAGGACGCATCTTGGAAGGAGACGGGGAATACGATGAAGCCCTGCTTTGTTACGATAACGCCATTACAAAGGATCCGGAGATGATAGAGCCCATTCGAAGAAAGGCACTTTGTCTTGAGAAACTTGACCGAAACGAGGAAGCGATAGATACTATAGATAAGATCATTGCGATAAATCCCAACAATGTTGAAGCCTGGTTGGAGAAATGCGAGTTATTCCTTCGATTGGGACAAAGGCAGGAGGCCGAGGCTTGTGCCCAGGAGGTATTGAGCATAGAACCGGACAATGAAGATGCCAAAGAACTGTTAAAGTTATGCAGACCCAAAGGTGAGAAAGATATGGCTACCAATATGCTTACGAGATTGGATGAGATGATATCCGATTTGAGGGATAAGACCTCGAACGGTGAGCTGGACGATAAGATAACTGAGCTGCTCGCGTCTTTCGAGTCTCCCGAGGTAAAGGAAACCACGGAAGAAGAAAAGGCGAGAGGGGAAGGCGGCGGCTCAAAGGAATAGAAAAAAATGTGAAAATGGGAAAAAAATAGAAAATATGTAGAATATATGTAGAAAATAGAGTAAGGAATGAAAATTTACTTTTTTTAAAATTACATTATTTCTTAGTGGGTTTATTGTCCGGCCCCAGCCAAACAATGTCTCTTAGCACCAGTTTTTCTTCATCGTCCAGGTCTTCCTTCTTTCCGTCGACTATTTCGAACATGTCCCATTGTTTCAAGGGCGTCTCGTCCTTTTCTCTCTTATAGGTCTGGGATTTGATCTTTCTCCTTGCATTGAGTATCGTATTGGTGGCGTAGCTTAGTTCTCCTGTTCGAAGCGATTCCTCGGCCACTGAAATGATCTCGTCGATCTCGTCTCGATCCAGCAGCTTTTTTCCCTCCGATTCCACTATCTCTTTGGTGGATTTTATGAGCTTCCTTAATTTGCTGCATCTTCTGTCGAACTCTTCGGGGTCAAGGGATCTGTCCTTCTTACTCTCCCTGTATCTTATCTTCCTCCTCATTTCCTCTTCCGGTACCAATCTAATTTTACTCCCCGGTACTATGGCCATCAAATCCCGGGATGAGTCCAGCAGGGGGGTGTTAACCATGTAGACCAGAGGAAATACGGAGCTCCCCTCCTTGACCATGCTGGTACCCAGCAGCATGTCGAATATGTATCGCAGGTCACTGACTTCCCGTTCGTCAAATGCTGTTCGGTCCAGTATGAATATTGGTGTGATATTGGATTTGAGGAACTTTGCCCTCAAGGAATAAAGGAGTCCAGATATGGTTTCATAATCAAAAATCTGGGCGGCGGGGGAAAGCACGTCTACCATTGCCACTATATTCTTGGAGTCGTCACCGTGGGAGAGATGGGATATGGCCATGTTAATTCCCAACAATAGATTGGACACGTCCTTCCCGCATCGATATATGCCGTTGCCGGAATCAACTGTCATTATCTTTTCCATTCTCCAGTTATACCAATCCACCACAGCTACCTTCCTGTCATGGGCCAGCTTTTCCAGCCTGTTCTCGAACAGAGTGTCTGATATGTAGTTCGGTGTTTCGGTTCCTGTAACGAAAAGTAAAGGCCTGTTCAGGTCCCCCCAGTATCTCATGATCTGATAGGCCAGTTTTCGGTATGCCCCTTCTCCCGCCCCCTCGAATAAACAACCCTTGTTTTGCACCACACCCCCTCCCAGAACCCTGTCCAGTGACCTTAGGCCAGTTGGTAGGAAGCGCCAGTTCGAGGAACGCGCATTCTTTACCAATGTTTTAAGAGAAGTCGAGGATCCCCGCCCCAGTTGAATACCCTCTTCTCTTATGAAAAAGTCTTTGTATTTAACCCCGTAATGGCCCCGAGGTATGAATGCCAGGGAACTTCTCACCGAGGATTTTTCCGTTCTATATTTGATATCTAGATATGATTTGAACATATTCTGAATATTGGAAACGTCATTGGCTTGGTGGCAGTCCGTGTCTATGAGGAAAAGGGCGGGTATGTTCCTGGACTCGAATTTGGATATAAGGGATTGCACATAGGACAGGGCAAGGCTGCTCTCAAATGTGGAGAACACCGGGGAAATAATGTCGATCACGGCACCGAAATGTCTTTTTTTTGGCCTGTTCCTGATAAGTTCAAAGGCCACACTAATATTGTAGGTATCCCTGTCGCAACTTATGATCTCTCCTTTCTCTTGTACCGAAGAAATGTTCCCGCTTCGCCACTCGAACCAGTCGATCACCCAAACATGTCCTTTGTTGTAGGCCTTCATAATCTCGGGAACGTATCTTGCATAGCGAAGAAGTCCTTCCGATGCGGGCTCGCTCCCCAATATAAGAAGGATTCCCTGGTCATTTTTCAGTAATGTTGATAGATAGTGTGAGGTTATGATATCCCTTTCAATACTGTTCTTTCCCTGTAGTAAAAGCCCTTCATGCCTATCCAGTGTCTTGGCTATCTTGTCTGTGATATTCCGGTCATCTTCCCCCTGTATCACAAATATCATGCCTCAGTATATCTTTTCATCACTTAAGACCATCATTCCCTTTTTCATTATTAGGAAGGGATGAGTGGAGGTGTCGTGCTGGGTGAAACGCATCTTCCTGACGGTTATGGTCCTGCGGAGTTCTCCCTTCACCTTTTCAAGATCCAGCATTATGTAAGAGTCGGTGAGGAACGGCTCCATATCCGAGGTAATTCCGCCGGCTCCTAATTTTTCGCTTACCAGCAAGGAGGTGGTGTCCATCTCCCTTAAAAAATTCGTGAACCGGAACAGCTCCGACCTGAGCCTGGTTTGGTCGGGATATGACACGCACACTGCGGTCAGGGAGTCCAGGACTATTCGTTTTATGTCATGGTTGGACAAATAGGCCTCTATAGTGCTCTTCAATGAGTCGAAGGATATTATGCCCAGCTGTTCTTCCTCCTTGGACTCGTAATGCTTTCTTATTGCCGCCAAGTCTAGAAGGGCCAGTTTACCCTGGTTTTCCAGTTCGTCAATGTTCATTCCGTAACCCTTTATGGCTCTTCTCAGGCTGCTTGCCCTTTCCTCCACGGTAAGATAGAGTGAGTTCTCGTTATGCACCTTTGCCCCGTTGTATACGAAATGCAGTGAAAAAAGTGATTTGCCCGCTCCCGAAGGCCCGGCTACCAAGCTGACAGTGTTCTTTGGCAGTCCTCCCTCAACCAGTTCATCGAATCCTTGTATACCCACAATAGTTCTGTCCATGGTGTCCACCTATCCCGCAGAGAATGTTCTAATGTTCATGTGGTCCGAAGCTCCCTTTCTTAACTTTTTCTTTACCTTGTCCGCGACGGTTTGCCCGCAGAACTCTTCCGCAACCACATGTAGCCTGTCGATGAGTGCTACTATGTCTTGGGATTCGAATTGCCCGTTTTGAAGCTTCAGGTCCTTCATCTGCTTATCAACTATATATCCGCCGATGAATCCAAAGCTGTCTATCATTATATTCTTGAATTCCTTCACGATCACATTGTTTTCTGGCATTTATCTCACCCTGTTACGTCGTGATTTGTCTAATTGTTAAACTTTTGTTGTATATATAATTATCGCAGAATGTGGTTTTTTTTTGTAAGATTTCCTAATCCCCGTCACTCTTCAACCCGTTGCTTACGATCCTGAAACGACATTCCGCCCCGTCCTTTATGGAGCGATGTTTCCTCAGCTTGGCTATACGCAGGGAAGACGGCATTCTTATCAGTTCAAGAATAGTCTTGGAGCTGTGCGCTAAAATGTTTCCTCCGATCGGCTTTAATGTATTTCTCTCGATATCGTTGTATACCTGGTTTGTTACGAGAACCGGCAGATTATACTTGTGGGCCAGGGACATCAACACCTGGAGCTCTTCGTTAAGCATTCTCTTGGCATAGGCCTCTTCCTCGGTGTTGAGCATAGCCCTGTAGTACATGGTCAGGGTATCGCAAATCACCAGTAATATCTTCTCTTTGGAAGAAAGCAGTTTCTTGAGATCGGAGGTAATCACTTTGTTTTGTTCCGTCATATTCATGGGGCGATAAGAAATGATGCAGTCCAGCGCCTCTTCCGCATCCCGAAATATCTGCTCTAGCCTGTCTGTTGATATTCCCTCCGTATCGATCAATATCACCTTTCCGTCCCTTTTTTCGAGGGTCGATCTGGCAGCCTGTAAGCAGAAATTGGTCTTACCGCTCCCTGCCTCTCCATATATCTCGGTAATTATCCCGGATTCCAGCCCCCCCTCCAGCATATCATCCGCAACTCTACATCCAACAGGTGTTCTGTCCTCCATTTTGTCCACCACCGCTATGAAACCAGCTCCGGAAGGTTAAAGTTACCAAGTAATGCTATCTTCGTGTCCAGCAGCGATAAGGGCCTTCCCACCACGAACAATCTAAGGTCTATTGGAAACTCGTCCCCCACCAATATGCACCAGTCGGCGTTATATGCTTCCATCTGGTCCCATAATTTCCTTGCATGGAGTTCAGTCCATATCTTCCTATATGCGGTAACGTAAAGGTATTCCCTTTCCTCCGGCCTGGGTTGATGCTGGACAAAGAAATCCACGCCCACGATCCCCGGTTTTTCCTCCACAATGCCCCCTGCCCTGATAAAGGCGTGTTTGACGTCCTCCTTCACCTTGTCCACCCCGCTTTTCTCGGGTCGAGACTCATCGAAAAAGGTCTGTTCATCTTCTCCCAACGGAGGTTTCGGCCCCTTTACCACCGCTTTTTCCCACTTTTCCCCGGCTTCTTCTCCAAATTCACCTTCCGTTACCTTTCCTCCTTCAAAGTCCTCTCCACGGTCCTGTTCCATCACCGATGTTTCCTCCTCCACCATTTCCATCTCTTCCATTACTTGCTCTTCTTGCCTCGCTTCCTCTTCCCTCACATCTTCCATAATTTGTTCTTCCCCTGTTTCTCCTCCAATTTCTTTTCCCTCTTGCCTCGCTTCCTCTTCCCTCACATCTTCCATAATTTGTTCTTTCCCTGGTCCTCCTCCAATATCTTTTCCCTCTTGCCTCGCTTCCTCCTCCCTCACATCTTCCATAATTTGTTCTTCCCCTGGTCCTCCTCCAATTTCTTTTCCCTCTTCCCCGATCTCCTCCTCCCCTACCATTTCCTCCATTGCTTGCCCTTCACCCCAAACCTCCATTTCTTCCATGGCTCCCTCTCCTTCCGTTTCCTCGTCTATCTCGGTCTGTACAATTGCCCCCTCCCCTTTCCCCTGTTGAAATCCCCCCTCTGTTTCTCCCTCCTTCTGCATGAATTCTGTTCTTTCCTCCATTGGTGTTTCTTCCCCCTCCTCCTCCTCGATATCTATCTCGCCGAATACGTCCTCTATGTCCTTGATGAGCTGTTCCACACCGCTCTCTTCCTCCTCTGGTTCCTCTTCTTCCCCTACCTCCTCATTCATCTCCACGGGCTCGGTCCCTTTGTATTGCGACATGCCTTTGGTGATCTTCGGCATGAATTCGTCCTCGTCTACCTCACCCCCTTCCGATACCCCGCCTGTTCCCGGCGTCATGCCTCGAGTTACCTTTGGCATGTAGTCTTCACCAATATCCCCCTCGCTCTGCTCGGCTGCAGGAACACTCCCTCCTCCCCCGAACTCCGGCGGCGAGCCGTCGAGTATAGTAAAGAATTCCCGGCCGGAGATCCTTTTGTAACCGTCGTCTGCTATCAGGTAGACTATTTCTCCCTCCCTGGGCAGGTCCAGTTCCTCGAACATCTCCTCGAAATTATCCTTGTCAACATTACTGATAGGCATGGGCACATAGATGGCCAGGCGGTAGATGTGAAGCGGGTCCTCCTCGGAACGGAAGAGCAGATGCCCGAAATCCCGACTTATCTTGCCTCTGAGCTCGGTGACCAGTTTCGTATCCCTTTTTTTCCTCTTATCGATCAATGACCAGAGAATGCTCATGCTGATGGTGGCGCTTTCCTCCTCCCCCAGCAAACAGGCGCTTTGAGCCTCCTTTACGTCTTCCTCGCATATCCGGTCGATCATTGGCTCCAGGTCGTTGATAAGGTCCGGTGATGCCTTGGGACTTCTTACCACAAATACCTTTTGACCGTCGCTTTCCTCCAATCTGCAATCATACGGATCGAGGTCGTATTTGAGCTTTATCAGGTCTTCTTTGGCCAAGGGGGTAGTGTCGCGTTTTAGCATTGCCATGGATCCCACCTGTGTCTAGGTAATGTATGCACCGGATATATATTTTTTTAACAAATGTTGTCTTTAGATAAAAAAGATTATAAATTAAAAGTTACATAATGTTGTTGGTGGCAACACATGAAGACGAAAGCACTGTTTATTGCGGGTTTTGTAATAATAAGCGCATTGTTTGTTTTTTCGCCTCTTTCCCCGGCCGAAACCAAAGCGGAAAGGGCGCCCCCATATCCCGCCCCCATGTGGGAGACCGGGGGATGGTGGCAGTACAAGATGGAAGGCGAAACGGATCAGAGCGATTCCATGCTCGGCCTGACCATACACATGGACTACATTTCGGTAATGAGCGAGAACAAGGTCACCGGAGAAACGACCATCGAGGTGAACGGCGAGTCCTACGACGTCTACGTGGTGGAGACGGAATCCCAGGAGTACATGACCGGAGACGTCTCAGGTACCCTTCTCGGCCAGGACATAGACGGCACGGTGGAGAGCACTTCCACCTCCACCGGAATAAATTATCATCGACGCAGCGATCTGGCCCTTGTTAAGAGTGTAACGGATTCGGATATGAACATGAACATGAATATCTCCGGCACTCCGATCTCGCAACCGGCCACGGCTCACATGGAGACCATTCCCGACCCCCCCAGCGGAGGATACGATTTCCCCTTGATGCCAGGCGATTCCTGGAACGAGCACATTACCACCACCACGGAGATGACCCAGACGGCAGGCGGTCAGACCACGGGGGGGACCATAGTGGAGACCTCGACGATAAATTACGTGGTCAGGACGGAGGAGACGGAGAGCGTGCCGGCGGGAGACTTCCCTTCCCTCCCCATCGACGCCACCGGGACCTACAGCCGCACCACAACGCTGGAAGGTCAGGCACCCGACACGGACACCGGTACAATTGATTCCACCTCCTGGTACAGCAACGAAGTGCAGAATGTGGTGAACAGCGTGGATAACAGCGGGGACGCCTTGCCGGTGGAGTTGATAGACTACGGGGGTCCGGGCACGGAGCCCAAGTATCCGGACCTGACCTTAAGCGAATACGACATAACGTTGTCCAAGGACGAGGTGACCGAGGGAGACGAGATCACCTTAACCGCCGCTGTTTACAACCTGGGAGATATCGACCTCTTCAGCGGTGCTGTGGTGAAGTTCTACAAGGATGATGTACAGATCGGGCCGGAGGATGCCACAGGCAATATCTCCTGTCTCAATACACCGCCTATCGAAAAGGGCTCGGTTGGCTACGTATCGTTCAAGCACACCTTTGAATCGGAAGGTGATTATCAGATAAAGGTGGTTTTGGACCCCGAAGATGCCATAAAGGAAAAGGACGAGACCAACAACGAGGCG
>CAZUZU010000024.1:9790-21737 GCA_964624865.1 uncultured archaeon | reverse complement strand
TCGAAACCCACGGGGACATACATCCGATTAAAAACAGGCTCACGACTAACACTACCAATACATTTCCTTTTTTTCTTTTCATTATACCATCTCCATTATTTGTCGATCTCAAGGCATTTCAGGGCACTTGTAAGGAATTTCTTTGCACGGTCATATTCCTGATGATCATAAGCCTTCATTCCCCTTTTATAGATGAGTTCGGCCCTTCCCGTATCATACCCCGATTTCCTATGCCATTTTAATCTTTCCTCGAACTCTTCCTTTATTGCTTCGATAGAGGTATACTCCTCCCCGTCAACCGTTATCTCAAAAGCACTGATATCCATTAATTTATTTGTTTCGGTATCTTTTAGTTCTATGGGAAAGTCTTTCTTGGAAGGGATGTACTCTATTTCTGCTGAAATTACCGATTCAGATGACGTTTTATTTTCACTCTTTTTTGGATATTTGATCCCTTTTGAGATTTGTTGGATTATTGGCTTTTTTTCTTCTGAGCTTATTGAGGTTGAATTTATGTATAGGAAATAAACTACAATAGCTATGAAAATTACAATGCCTAAACCGATAGCTACGAAGAATGCCATGTTGTTATCTGATGATTTTTTTGAATCTACGTCCTTGTCATTCACATCATCTTCCGAATGTGTGTCGTCCTCCTCTTCCGGCGTTACATGTTCGACTTCCCCCGTATTAGGAGTTACACTGACTGTTGTTGGTTGTTCCCCCTCTCCCACCTCATTCAAGGCAATTATATAATATGTATAGTTAACGCCATTTTCTACGGTAGTATCGTTATAAAGCAGATCGCTTGTTTGGCCAATCTCATCGAAATCCTCTCCATCATCACTCCTAAATATCAGGTATCCAAGGATCGGATATTCGCTGTTTATTTTAGGTTCTTCCCAAGCAAAATAAACGTATCCGTCACCTGCAACCCCGTGGATGTTCCTAACAGGGCCGGGAATATTACCTTCACTATGCTGTGGTGTTGTGCTTATTACTTCTGTAAAATCGCTTTCACCGATTTTATTAATAGCTGTAACCTTGTAGTAATAACATATTCCATTTTCAACTTCCTCATCAGTATACATGTTTGTATCGACATTGCTGAAGAAAACGGTGTTAGATCCCGAAACACCTTTATATATGGAATAGCCAATAATTGTAGTGCCCCCGTCATTTTCTGGATATTCCCAATTTAGATATACCTTTGCGTTCCCTCCGATAGCAGTAACATTTCTCGGGGGATAAGGTTTTCCTTTTGGTATACCGCTGACAATATTCGATTTAATACTTTCTCCAACTTCATTGATGGCGCTGACTTGATAATAATATATCTTTCCATTTTCTAAATGTAAGTCTTCGAATTGTAGCTCGTTGGTATTTGTAAAATAAACCATGTTGTTCATACTTAATCCACGATATATTCTGTAATGGATTATTGGTGCTCCATTGTCATTTGACTCTTCCCATTCTAACAATATGGACCTATCCCTTTCTTTGATTCTTAAATTGTCAGGAGTAGTGGGTGATCCTTTCGATGTTGCACTAACAACACTCGATTTAATCCCTTCGCCGTTACTATTCTTTGCTGCGACTTGGTAATGATATGTCTCGCCATTTATAACATTCGTGTCATTGTAGGAAAGATATGTTGGACTGGAAGTGTCGAAAAATGTCATCCCTTGGGCTGAGGCCCCTTTATATATGTTATATCCATTAATACTCTCACCTCCATCAGAATTTGGTTTATCCCACGAAATAACTATATAATTACTGCCCGCAGATATTGAAACATCTCTTGGTGCAGAGGGTGTGCTCGATGGGGTGGCTTCCACATAGTTGGAACATGGCCCTTCTCCTATAG
This sequence comes from uncultured archaeon, assembly GCA_964624865.1. Taxonomy (GTDB): domain Archaea; phylum Thermoplasmatota; class Penumbrarchaeia; order CAZUZU01; family CAZUZU01; genus CAZUZU01. The sequence continues at coordinate 19,870 of CAZUZU010000024.1, read as the reverse complement.
GGTTCTCTGCCGATACTTGATAGTAATAGGTAATCCCATTTTCGACCTCGGTGTCAATATATTCTTTATTGCTGGAGTTACTCGCTTCGGTATCTATATTATTGCTCTCGGTACCTTTATAGATATTATAAACTAGATTAAGAGGGAAACCGCCATCATCGTTAGGTTGTGACCAAGTTAAGGTAACCGACCCGTCGCCCGCCTCGGCTTTCAAATTGACTGGCGCAGTGGGTAATTTGCCCGGGATTGCCCATTTTTCCTCGCAAAAATCACTTTCACCGTACATATTAATGGCTGTAATCTTGTAGTAATATTTGATGCCATTAACTACATTTGTATCTACATATGATGTATCGGTAACGTCAGATGTTAGCAATTCATAATTGTTGTTATTTTCTACAGAACGATAGACGTTATAAGAAGTAATTGGTTTTCCCCCATTATCCGTTGGCATTGACCAACTTAGAGTAATCTTAGAGGCGTTACCCTCAGCAATAACATTTGCGGGCGGATTTGGAATATCGAATCCCCCAATGGCATGGAGGGTATTTCCACATGCAACAAACAAAGTTGAGTCTGGACCTATAACAGGTGAAGTTGGTTCTAAGGGGGAAGAAGATGTTGACCAGATGTTCTTAATTATGTTTTTACTGCCGTATTTATCAAATTCATAGACATCACCCAAATCGTCCACCGCATATATTAAATCATTATTAGTAATTGCGGGTGAAGTAGAGACGGTATGGCCGAAGGTCCGATTCCATTCCTCTGTTAGAAATCCTCCAAACTCATTTGAAAATGCGTAAAACCGACTCGATGTACTAAGAAACAACAAAGTGTTGTCGCTATTAAGAGCCCCTTGCTGGAGGCGGCCAATCGAACCATCGATTGTAACATTATTAAAAATATTTCCATCACTATTTACTGAGTAATATTTTGGATATTGTCCTGATAAAACGTTCCAGCCGAGTAATGTCGTACCACAAGAAAAGTCCATCTCAGTTGTATTCCATTGGTAAGAATAGCTATTTCCATTATCATGAATCTTGAATAATTGATACCCCGATGTACTAAAATAAATGTCTCCTTCATATGTCGAGGGAGTTGAAATTATCCGGGATGGGGAAAGGGGTTGATATTTCCATTTGAGATTTCCATCTGCTGTAAAGGCATATAGATAATCCTCTGTTCCGAAATATACATGATATTGGTTACCTTCTTTAGCAATAGTAATGGAGGTGGTAGCGGGAGAATCAATGGCAACTTTTTTTAATTCCTTCCCGCTTGGAGATATTATGAAAAAGTAGTCATCGTTGGCAAAATATATATTTCCGTTTAGTCCAATTGCCGGTGAATAATAAAGTTCATGATATGTAGGATATCTCCACAACTCATTACCCTGTGGGTCAAGTGCAAATAAGATATTTCCCGCACATAGATATATAGTTCTGTTCGGTGCAATGACGGGGGATGAATGGATGTGTAATGCTCCGGGGATGTCTTCCCCGATTTCCTTTTTCCATTTTATTTCATTATCATTTTTTTCTCTATTGTAAGGGCTTCTACACCAATGATAAGGACCAAAACCAAACATCGGCCAACCTTCATTTAACACTCTTGTTTCTTCAGTATTGTATGTTTCAAAGGAATTGATTATCTCTGTTTCTTGGTTTGTTTTTGTTATTACATTTAATTCCTTACTAAACAATGGAGAGAATAATAGTATAACCACTAGAAAGAACATTATAACAATTGTTGTATCCTTGGATATTACAACCCCTCTGTTTTCATTGCTGTACTGACTTACTCGAATATGTTTACTACACTTCTCCGCAACTCTCATGTATGAGCACCTCCTTGGTTTAGTTCCACCACAGAACTGACCAGAGCAAAAGTGCTCATAGTTCATGACTGCTGCTCTAGTCAGCCTTCGTTCGTGGTGGAATAACTACCCTAATAATCTAGGAGTTTAAATAATTTGCTCTTTGTTTACTTGTTATGTTTGGGGTTTATTCTCCTGAAAACAGCCTTTTTGCCGAGCGGGACATAACTTTGCCACCATACGAAAGGGAAGATATTGTTGAATATGCGTAAATTGCGGTCATAAAGTCCATTGATCTATAGGGTTATATCGGTGGGAAAAGATATTTCGAGTATGTCAGGTAAGCACTATAGCAATCTCTATCAGGACACCAACTATGATTATCAAGCCGAAAATTGCCCCCACTGCTCCAATCTTCTTTCCTTTGATATAAGATATACCACCCACTATGATCGAAAAAAAACCTAAAAAAATATTAAATATAGTAATAGTAGAAAATAAAGAACTTAACGTTCCATCTGATAGACTCGTGATCAAACCGAAAAAAACCATAATTAATCCGGTTACCCCTGCAAATAACCCAATCTGTCCCCAATCGTAGTATTCCTTCTCCCAAGCTTGGGATTGTTTTGTCCCGCATTTCGGACAAACATCATTATCCCCGTAAAAACTCTCACCACAACTTAGGCAGGTATGATGCGACATTTTACCTTGATTAGTGGGATTTTGATATTTCTGACAGTTTGAGCAATACCATCGATTATATTCCTGTATCCATGCCAGTGGTCTTCCACATTCAGGACAGTTCATCACTTTTCACCTTCTTTTTTCCATTATAGATGGTCCGATGATGGATTCTACTGCTTTCGTAATACAAACAAATAAACCAATACGCTTATGACAACCACAACCAATATTATCCCGACTATCACGCCAATGATTAAGCCAAGGTTGGTCTCGTCACTCTTGCTTCCGGCCTCACTGTCGCTCTCATCTGTGCTGTCGCCTGTCGTGTCCTCGCCATCGGTTCCGCCGGCCTCACCGTCACTGTCACCGTCTGTAGTCCCGTCACTGCCGTCTATATCTTCATCATCACTACTAACCGGGACTTCAACCATAACAACGCTCGAATTGTCGCCCTCGCCAATATCCGTCACTGCACTCACCTTATAGAAGTATTCTTCTCCCTCTTCCACATCCCTGTCCTTGTAAGAGGTGTCTTCTGTTTCGTCAAATAATTCAAAATCTTCTGATCCCTCTGCTCGATATATCCTGTAACCTGTGATCTCAGAACCGCCATTGTCCCCCGGCTCGGACCACATGAGCTCGACTTTTCCATCTGAAAGCAAAGTCCTGACATCCTGCGGTTCACTAGGATAAGAGTAGGGTATCGCCAGTATCTCATTTGTAAGTTCGCCCTCACCCAGGGAATTAACAGCCGATATTTGGTAATAATATTCGTTTCCATTGACTAGACCTGTCTCGGAATACTCGTTCTGGCTCCCTACTGTGGTATCCACCTGTACCAATGAACCAGATGAGCTTCCACGATAAATATTATATTCTATGATGTCGAACCCTCCGTTATCCAAAGGTTCCTGCCAGGACAATGAGATTACACCGTCGAGATCAGGGTATGTTGAAACCTCTACGTTTTGTGGCATTGTAGGGACCGTCCCAGGTGTAGCACTGTCCGGTGTTGATTTCTTTCCCTCGCCGTTGGTATTGACGGCAATCACTATATAGGTATATTCCTCTCCGTTGTTTAGATCCGTATGGGTATACTGTAAGGCGCTTGTTTCATACACAAACAAATCATCGCAGTATATCTTATAGCTAGTTATCATAGCTCCACCGTCATCTAGAGGTTCCTCCCAGGTCAAGGCGATCTCTTCGTCCCCTCGGATTGCTTCAAGGTTGAGCGGTGCTCCGGGTAGGCCTGAAGGTGTAGCACTGACAATGCTCGTTTTTGCCCCCTCGCCTACACCATTCACTGCCGACACCTTGTAATAATATATCTTACCGTTTGTTAAATGTGTATCTTTGTAGCTTGTCGTGGATACCTCTTCCTTAATAGAGATTTCTGAAGTAGATATGCCGGAATAGATTTTATAACCTGTCACTGCCGATCCACCGTCATCAGACGGTGGTGACCACTCTAGGTTTATCTCTTCGTCCCCAGGTGTTGCGGTCAATGAGAGGGGAGCAGAGGGCTTACCAACCGGCTTAGCTGATGTCTCAGCAGATCTCGGCCCCTCACCTTTGCTGTTCACGGCTGATACCTGGTAATAGTATGTCTCACCGTTGGTAACGTCGGTATCATTGTAGTTCAGGACATTGCTCAACGTCTTGTACAGCGTTTCCCCTCCGGAACTAGTACCACGATACAGCTTATAGTTTGTTATATCGTAACCGCCGTCAAAAGGCTCCCACCACACAAGATAAACAAAACCATCTCCCGGGGTGGCATACCAAAACGTAGGTTCATCGGGTGTATGCCCCACGGAAAAGCTCCAACTCTCGGTGGACCAGGTAGAACCATAGTTATTATCCGCTCGAACAGCCCAATAAATGGTCTCGCCTAGTGGCACGGTAACCTGCTTAGATGTTAGCGTTCCTACATTTGCATTGAATATATCTGCGTTAGCAGTATCAGTGTTTTGTGGAGAGCTTGTACCCACATGAATAAGATAGTTGGTTATGGTGGGATCGCTGTTTGCCCACTCAAGAGTAACCCATGTATCTGTCAGCCCACTTGTCCCATCTGGTGGCGACACCAAAGTAGAAGCCTGTGGTGGCGACTGTGCAGAACAAGGACCTGCAATATTACTGATCATTATCAATATACTACTACAAACAATCAAACTCACTAATAGACCGACAAATTTCTTTCTCTTATCCTTTTTTGCAGCTCTCATGTATGAGCACCTCCTCGTTACAGTTCCACCACAGAACCGTGTACGGCAAAAGTGCCCATAGTTCATGACTGCTGCCGTACACGCTTAGTTCATACTGTTCGTGGTGGAACGGATTATACATATAGGTATTATATTAATATAATTTTCCACATTCCACTACTATAAGTGAATGTTTCGCAATATATATTCATCTCGTAAGATTTGGTCCTTCACCTCAATATCCGTTATGCAAAACAAATAATTAAACATTATGTTTAACAATTCTTTACTATTGTGTGTTAAATTGATGAACTATATTTATCATATTGGTGTTACCATGTCGTTAGAAGGTAAAGGAAGATATCTAGAAATCGCACAAGGACGATTCATGTGCTACATCCCAACGGTAGTCGCAAGAGATAGCCAATTCCCGTTCAAACCCAAGGACCCACTATTGATCAAAGTTGAAGAGGACAAACTTGTCATAACCCTTGATAAAGAAAGGATGAAAGAAGAGGAATAAAGGAAAATCTACAATATGGGTTACTCTTGAATAGCCTTTAACGCCTTATTGTTAGCATCAGCGATTAATCTCAGAGTCCTGTTCCGGGGATCAGCATTTAAAGCTCCAAAGACCAAACCGTATAGAATAGCATACTTTACCATATAATCCGGGCACACTGACCCGAAATAACATAGGTATTCCACGGCTTTTTTAGTAGAGAAACCGTATTTTTCTTTCAATGCAATAACCAAGGGCTTAATGTTCTCGCAACCTTCCCAATATTCCTCATCTTCCAGTTCCTTGTAGTAGTCCCTCTTGGCCTCTACTAGCTTTCTCTTGGCCAGGTACTCTTGCTGTTCCGCAATGATACGGTTAACCGTTTCAGATAAATTCTTATCATCAAGGATGAGGCCTTCGTCTTTGACGGCTTCATCGGAGATGTGTTGTTCATCATCTTCATTCTTGATGTTGGATACCGTTTGACGGCTTACACCGACCTTCTTACCGATTTCACGATAGGACAGCCCTTCTTCGAGCAGTTCCTTGATCTTCTCTTGTTTCTTTTTTGTCACTTTTCTTGCCATTTTGGGCTCCGTGATACTTTATATCATGGTATATGTTGTCTATCTTATTAATACTTGTGTTTATGCTTCTGCTTCTAGCATCCTATATATCAATGCTACTACCCCATATATGCACATGTCATTTGACGGCGTCAGGTTGACACATTGACTTGACACCGTCGATGATACTCACAATGACCCTTTACCGTCTTTCAGCTTTTGTCCGGGGCATGTTCTTCAGCCTTGCCCTCAACGTATCTTCCTTCTCAAGCCAATCCTTAAGCGTCTCCGGTCTGTGGAACGAGAAAACCCTTCTCGATCTGTAGTCCGGGTCCCTCTCGTCACGGAAGTGTGTCTCAACGCCCGTGCTCTCGTAGGCTATGGGCAACGGATCATAGTGTGGAATATCGGAATGGAATGTTGGAATAACATGTTATTTATCAGTGGTTTTCCAAATCTGCTCATTAACTATTCTTGCCATAGCATCACTGATATTATCTATAAAGAAGGTTTCACTATCAAAATCCTCTTTTGAAAATCCCTTCCATGTGAACATTGAGATGAAAGATAGTTCATCCATAATATCGGAAAAGGATACATTAGAATTTACATCATCATCTTTCTCAAAGAGGGAATTGATAGCAGCGACTGTAAGTGCTGTATAGGCCGAATACATATATGCAAACCTCTTAATTTCCCTTGTAAACCTTTTCGGCTCGCAATCCCAATCCTTCAACCATGATCTGAAATCAGTGAGTTCTTCTTTATCTGCACCCTCATTTTCCATCTCTTTCAAATATCCATCGAGAAGATTTTTCTGGAAATGACTAATCTTATCCCGTATGATACCATAAACATGGCGGATATCTTCAAATCTATAAATGTCATAGGTCTCATTACCTTTTACCATGATATATTCGATGTCCTCGGGGTCTTCACCGGAAATAAGCAGGCCCTCTATATCTTTGTAGTTCATTTCTATTACATTACATTTTGAGGGCAGCTTTAAGTTGTTATCATGGAATATCTTTTTGAATTTTTTCTTTAACGGCCACTTGATTACATCCTTCGGCAATCCATTAAATAAAGAAAGCGAAAAGCTGGTGAATACTTTATCCTTATAATCGGTTAAATGGTATAGAAAGTAGTCTAGATCTAACTGAGTGACCATAAGATAAGGATCAAAGAAAGTGTAGCCTGACGATAATTGAACTACCGGATCGATAAAACCGTTGAGATTGTATGTCTCGTATTTCATATATTCCTTGATTGTTTTCTTTTGTCGGGAGCAATTGTAAATCATGTCTTGGATAAAGGTTTGGGGGGTATGTAGCAATATGTACGATTTTAATTGTTCTACAAAATCCTGAGTAATATTCCATATATAACCTGTTTCATTTCTATGTTCCTTTCTTTTAACCTCTAAAATTAAACCTTGTTGCACTAGAGTGGTTAGGTGTTTCCTGAAATTATCGCAGATATTTGTTGAATGTCCGCTGGGATTGCAGATATTATTTAGTTCTTTTGCCGTGATAACCCTCAAAAAGTTCAGTTGTTCAGGCAAATTATACCTTCTCTTCACTTCTTGTATAACCTTAATCCCATCTCGGATTGTTTCGTCATCATTTGTGTAAAATTCATCCAATAGGTTATTTTCATCCTCCTTCCTAAAAATAATCTGGACCACGTCTTTAAAAAATGACTTTTCGTTGTGCATTATTCCCAGGTTATTGATATAGCAGTCATACATTTGATCTATTTTTATTGTATCTTTATCTGGCTCTGGCTCCAAACGAAAATAACGCTTGAACACTTTAATTTCATCACTAGATAGGTTCTCATTTGACTGTATTCGTGACATTGGGAAAGGCTTAAGCATACGTATAATGAATTTTGTAAATCTACAATCAAACAATCCTTTGAGATCAATGTCCGAATAATATTCAAATACCCTCAAATTATTTTTTCCATCCTGTATCCGAGATTGTATGTAATATTGTTTTTTACCATTCACATGGATGTCCCACCGTTTCTTACTTTTTTTAGAGATTGTAGTATCTTCAGACAGAGAGCGTTGGTTTGCATAAAACTTCTTTTTAATGTTCTCATTAAGTTTACCTTCCTCTTGGAGATACTTATTATAGGAAGGCGGTAAATCAAATATCTTTTTGGATCCATAAAGGTGTGGTTTACACTCTTCTGGTTTGTATGACATTGGCGTTATCCCCTTGTATCACATATGCGGTCAATAATCGACCGGGTATTAAGTATATGGTGAGTAGTAGGACTTTTTTTATAAATGTTTCTTTAACTCACAGATACGCAAGCTATTGTCAAGAAAATTAATTGTAGACAACCCATGGCAATTTTCTTCCTGTCCAGAATATGCGGTCAAAAATACGCCTTTTTGTTATATTAGACCGTGCGGTCCATTTGTTTTTTGAGGTGATAAGAAAATGACAAAAAGTATGACAAAAGTATTGGAACTGGAAGGCTATGAGATCTGTTATGATAGAATATCCTATGTAATGCACAAGCCAGGAGACAAGAAAGGAAAGAGGAATTGTTATTACGGGAGACTAGAACACGCACTGAAGGCCCTAATGGATAAAATCATACCAACACAAATCGCTAATGAAGCCAACTACAAGCCTACTCTAGAGAATTTGATAATTAAAATCAGGGCTGTTAAAGAGATGCTGAAGAAGGAGATGAGAATACCGGAACTCTCTACCACAGAAATCGAGAACATTGAGAGGCAAGTGAAAGATGAATGGGAAAAATCTCGATCAAGAATAACCCAGGACTGAAAAAAAGAAAAGAAAGAGAAAAGAAAGTAGTATAAAGAAAAGAGAAAGAAAAGGAGATGTGAAAACCACACATCTATCCGAAAGTATTACTGTACAGCCTTTAGACCACTCTAATGGCAACTACGTATATATAAAAGAAAGAAAAAGAAAAAGAAAGAAAGGAGGAAAATACATGAAACGGAGAGAGAAGGCAGAGGAGAGCTTTGAATGTGTAAACGATGAAGAATAAATTGACGCTTTCGAAACAAAACCTCTCCCCACTTCTACCCGGTCTGCTCCTCTCTTTGAAGGTGAGTTCTCACCCCTCAAAGAAAGGCAAAGGAGGTAAACAAAATGGTGACAATCATTATTGACGTGACCGAACCGAGATGGATCTTCCGTGAACTGAAAGAGATTGCACCCCGTGGGATCGAGGTTGAGCGAAGGGAGATGAGACATCACAAGAACATAAAGCCGGAAACACGCAGGAAGAACCCTTATATCGGTCTTTCCGTGGATTACCTCATCCTGGACGATGTAGGCGATATCGTCTATGCCATGGAAAGAAAGACCTTCAAGGACCTTGTGCTGTCCCTGATGCAGACCTCAAAAGCTGGTGGCCGAAGCAAAAGGATATTCGGACAGATGGATTGCCTTTTGGATGTTGATTCCAGGTATCACATGCTCGTTGTCGAGGGCCAGATGCCCGAGAAATACAATGGTCATAGGAACCGTATCGAGGGGACACTGAAATGGTGTAGAAAAAGAGGGATCGAGGTCGAGGAAGTGTATAACAAGAACCAATTTGCTGCCATGCTCAACCGCTTGGCTAAAAAAATAAAAGAGGATGAGGGTAGCTAGTCCCTCTCCCTCATTGGTACGTAACGCTCGTAGATATCCTTGAGCTCATCCCCCATCACATGAGCGTAGATCAGAGTAGAGGACAGGTCGGTATGCCTCAGAAATCGCTGGACATAGGGCAGTGGACATCCGTTCTTCATCATCAGGGTGGCAAAGGTGTGCCTTAGCATGTGGGGATAGATATGCTTCTTGAGCCCGGATCTCTTTACCACTCTCCCGACTATCCTTCGGAGGGCATGGTGATAGTAGTCCGTGTAGGGTTTTCCGTACTGATTGATCATCACCTGATCGTGTTCCGTATCGGAAGGCCTTTCGTATTCCATGTAGTCCTTGAGCACGTCTATGACCTCTTGAGTGGCGGGGATCTCCCATGCACTCTCGGTCTTATCGGTGCGGATGTACAGCACATAGCTCTCGCAGTCGATATCCTCGGTCCTCAACTTTGCCACCTCACACAATCTCAGACCGCACAGGCCCATGAGCATTACAACGGACCTTTCCTTGAGTGTTCTGCATGAGAACATTAGCTGTCTGAGCTCTTTTTCCGTTAGGTATTCCGGTAGCCTTTTTCTTTCCTTTGGCGGATACTTTACCTTCAGGGGTGTTCTGATGTAATCTCCGTAGTGTCGTATGGCCTTCACGT
>CAZUZU010000024.1:0-9780 GCA_964624865.1 uncultured archaeon | reverse complement strand
GTATTGGGTAACATAGCTCTTCCGGTATCCGTTGAACAGCTGGTCGTTCCTGAAGTCTTTGCACTGATCCATTGTTGGTAGCAGAGTTCCAAGTTCCAATATTACACGTTTCATCAGATCGCCATAGTTCCTTGCCGTTTCGTGTTTTATGTCCTTCTCAACTACCAGCCATTTCACGAATCTCTCCATCTCATTCCTTAATATATCCTCGTTTATTTCTCCCTTTCCTTCGTGGTCTTTTCGCATGTCGGTTCTCACTCTCCCGGTACCGAACTTGCGATACAATTAGCCGTGTCAAATCATAAGTGGGCCTGAACTCCCTTTATGGGGCTAGAGGCCCCATAGTAGCCGCCTAGCGGATGGAAGCCGCAGGGGGGATTTGAACCCCCGACCTACACCTTACCAAGGTGTCGCTCTACCTGCTGAGCCACTGCGGCATTCGTTTTGCCTTAAATTAAAGCTCTTAATTAAATCTTTTCTAGGGGGACAAATGTTTATATTGTCATAAATGTATTTGTTTTAACATAGGTGAGTGTCATGACAAAGCGGAGTATCGTTATTCTGATTATATTATTTTCCCTTCTATCGATACCTTTGCTGCATGCCACCACAATAAATGATAAATCAAAATATATCCCCTCGCAACCTTTTTTTCGACCAAGTTATGCGATTCGATCCAAAGAAGAGAGCCATACCACTCACGATCCGATATATATCAATGGGAACGATGGTTTCACACCGGAAAATGGTGTCGTCCGGGGAAACGGCAGTCTTGAATCTCCTTTCGTAATAGAAAACTGGGATATAGATATTGAATACACCGGGAGCGGTATAGTGATAGAGAACGCGGATGCATATTTCGCGGTAAGTAACTGTTTGGTGTACAACTCCAGCTCGGAGGGTGGTAGTAGTGGTATTGCATTGAACTCCGTAATGAACGGAAGGATAGAGAAGAACACGTTGTGGAACAATCGATTTGCCGTAGCCCTGGCCGATTCACAATATAATATGGTCGTCGATAACCAATGTGAAGCGAATTATCGAGGCATAGAAGTATCTGGTAGTGACGATAATCAGATAACTGATAACGTTTGTTACAATAATAAGGACATGGCGGTAAATCTCCATGAGAGCCATCATAATACGATAGACCGCAACTACTGCTCTGATTCCCGGTATTTCTTTGGTATAAACATCTATTCCTCCGATTATAATAATATATCGAACAATGTTTGTAATGGTAATGAATTTGCGGGTATCGTTCTTCAACGCTCAACCAACAATACCGTTTTTAATAACTCCTGCGAGAAGAACGGATTTAACGGGATTGAATTGGACCATTCGAGTTACAATGTGCTAAGCGAAAATACGTGTGACCATAACTATGAGAACGGCATAGATATCGATTATCCGGATTCGGTACACAATATCTTTGATAGCAACACCTGTATGTTCAATGATGTGAACGGTATAGACTTGATATATTCCACCGATAATATCGTGTCCAACAATCTGTGTCAGCGTAATAAATACGATGGTATCGTCCTCTCGGACATCACCGACACCCGGGTTTACAACAACACAGTCCATCGAAACGGCCGCTACGGCTTGGTTCTCGGCTCCGGAACAAGGGACAATTTGGTTTACAATAATAATCTGGTGAACAATGTCGGAGGTCATCAGGAGGCATATGATTTCGGTACCGGAAATAGATGGAACACTTCGAGCTCAGGCAATTACTGGGGGGATTACGTATACCTTGACAACGGGGCTGAGAAGGTCAACGGCGTATGGGACATGCCGTATGGGGTGGGAGGAAATTCAGGGGCCGAGGATCATTTTCCCCGGGTCCAACCGCACGGTCAGATTACAAATACACCGCCTGCGCCCCCCAATTCAGTATCGCCGAGGTCAACTCATGATCTGACCCCCGGGATATCCTGGAATGCGGGACACGATCCGGACGGCGATCCCATAAGGTACTTTCTCCGTCTGGAGAATGAAACCGGGGAAGAGACACTCGGATGGACCTATACAGGCACCAATACCTATTATCAAATTGAGACCGAGTTAGAGCTCGGGATCTTTTATATTCAAATAAAGGCTCACGACGGCTGGGGCTTTTCAGAGGTATTCGAGGAAACAATGAAGATTATCTCATTAGACCTAGATCCCCCTTCGATATCTCATGAGCCGGCATCAAATGTTGAGGTCGGTGTCCCTCTCACCATCGAAGCCGGGGTCTTTGACGAGAAGGGAGTTGGGGCAGTACATTTAATATATACGGATTTGGAGGGCACGGAGCACAACCTTTCCATGTTCCACAGCTCCGGCACTCTGTGGGAATACGAGATCGCAGATCTTGACTCCCTTGGGTGGATATCATACCGAATTTGTGCCAACGACAGCTCCGATAACTGGAACTGCACTCCGGTGTGTGAAGTCGAGATCATTGATGATATTCTCCCGTCCATCGTAAATATATCTTGGCCAGAATCCATTCGCCTGGGCGAAGAGTTAATCGTGATGACCGAGGTCGTTGACAACTATGGAATATCGGGTGTTGGGATATGTTACACCGATGTGGAGGCCCGGGTTCACAACCACACCATGGCCCAAATTGACGGGAACAGATACAGATACATCTTCCCTCCCCAGAACCACTCCGGGACCATCGGTTTTCATTTGTGGACGGTAGATTCTGCAAACAATACAAATAAAACCGGACGGTTAACAATAGAAATATTACCTAAGATCATGCCAGACACCTATCCTCCCCATATAACGAACCTCTCAATCCGTAACGGCTCGGCCAATGTGAGCGTTAACATCGGACAGATTGTTGTGGAGTTCAATGAGAGCATGAACACGGGCAGTGTGGAATCCTCCCTGGTAATATCCCCTGCGGCCCCATACGAAATCAAGTGGAATAACGAGAACGTCACAATGTTTATTGATCTTATGGGAAACCTGACTTTCAACACCACGTATTACATGGAGATAGGGAAAGGGGCCAAAGACGTCAAAGGAAATAATCTTGTAAGTGGATTTTGGCTTGAGTTTCGAACTGAGAGGGCCGGAATAAAGGATGGTAGGGACGGGGAGGAACCAGATGGTGAGACCTATCCAAAGGATGATGTTAACTATACCGATGGGAAAAGGAATGGTCTGGAAGATGAAAATGATGAAATTATTTCCACGTTCATTATTGTTCCCCTTGTGATCTTATGTAGCATAGTATGTATGTTATTTACCACTTTTGTTTACACGAGATGGAACAAGACGGAAAGATTATCATCACGCCCAAGATTTCGAAAGTAAAAGCGAGTGTAAAAGTATAAATAATACCGCTATATATGGTAAATCCATCGTTCCAGGACCTGTAAACGGTGAAAACTTTGGCCAAGGATTATCAAGATGAAGATTGGGAAACTCCCCCTCTTTTAAGAGAGGAAGAGGAGGAATCGGAGGAAGAGCCCTGGGAAACCGAGAGTGACGAAGGGATAAAGGGCAAGATAAAGGGGCTTGATAGGACCTTTGACAGATGGATGTCCAAGTACTCCGAGACCGCTGACAGATCTTTGGATATGATCGAGGAGCAGAGGCCAGCCCTTCAGAAAAGGGCAAAGGGGGTCATGGTCACTGCAATGGAGCGAAAGAAAAGGATGGACGAAAGGGGCGAGATGACCTTTTCGAAGTTAAGGTCGGTGAAGTTCAGCTCGGTTCTGATGGATTGGGTCATCAAGCGCTCAAAGATTGTGGTCATCGTATCGCTGATAATTGCATTGTTGATCGGAGGTCTGGGTGCACCGGCGATCCAGGAGAACATCCGGGGCGACCTCGAGGTCTACCTGCCAACCGGTGACAAGGTCTCGGAGGACCTGGATGACGTGAGGCAGCATTGGAGCACCGATATTATTGTCATATACTGCGAGACCAACAATGCAAGGGACAGGGACGACATCACAAACATGTCGGACGTCTCTGTTCTGAAGGAGATGGACTATATAGAGGAGAGCCTGAACACTCACAAGGCGGACCAGGGCAAGAAGGACGGAGTGGTCTTCACCCTATCTCTTTCCGTACTGGTAAAGGAGATCAACTCGACCCCCAACAATATGAGGAACGCTACGGAAGAGGAGGTGGGATTTCCCCTTCCGAACCTTGGCTACCTGCACGGGGATTATTCCATTCCCGAGCAGAGCAGGGTGGACGATATCGTAGAACAGCTTCCGCCGGAGACCATCGGCGCCATTGCCAAGGACACCAACGGTGACGGCATAATGGACAGCGGCGGCATCATGATAGGTCTCCATAAGGATGTGGACCAGGCGAAGATATTGAAGAGGATCCAAGGTCTCATGGATGACAAGGGCCTTGATCCGGAGATCAATAAAGATTGGTCAGAGGATTATTCCAACGGCAAGGTCCATCAGAGGATGTGGATCACCGGCCCGGTTCCAATGATACATGCCATAACGGAGAGGACCTACGAAGAGACCATCGTGATCCTTCCCATTGCCTTCATTCTTCTGTGTCTGGTATTAATATATTTCCATCGCACTCTGAAGATACTGGTAGTGATATGGCTTCCTGTTCTCGGCTCTCTTGCCATGACCTTTGGTATACTGGGAATATTGAACATGACGCTTACCCCCCAGGTGGTGTTCGTGGCCCCCGTACTATTGGCCCTGGGTCTCGCCTACGGCCTGTACATTGCCAATAGATATTCCGAGGAATCAGAGATCGAGGACAGGGCCGAAAGGATAAGAGCGGCGGTAAGTCACACGTCCAGGCCTATTTTTCTCTCCGCCATAACGACCTCCTTTGGATTCGGCGCGTTGATGACCGCCCAGATGCTCCCGCTCCAGGTTCTCGGTTTTGCCCTGGCCCTGGGGATTCTGATATGTTATACCCTCACCATGCTCATGACCCCGTCCCTGGTAATGTGGCTAGATTACAAGGAGGCGGGTACCGGAGCATGGAAAAGGGCGGGGGACATACCCATAAATAATAGGAAGAAGATACTTTTCGTGATTGTTACTTTCGTGATGATCTCATTGGTCTGGGGGGTTCCGCAGATGAAGGCGAACATGGACCTTATCGCAATGTCGCCCCAGGACGAGACCACCATCACCAAGATGGATGAATACGGCAGGAAGTTCGGAAGCGGTCAAATAGGGATGGTAATGGTGGAGGGCAGGAGGGGGCCAAT
Source organism: uncultured archaeon (assembly GCA_964624865.1). Taxonomy (GTDB): domain Archaea; phylum Thermoplasmatota; class Penumbrarchaeia; order CAZUZU01; family CAZUZU01; genus CAZUZU01. The sequence goes on along the minus strand of CAZUZU010000024.1, from coordinate 4,565 downwards.
GTCAATGAACCAGCCAAGCGACAGCTTGAGGGATTTCGACGTGCTTAAGGATATCGATATTGTCAATGCTAATATCAACGCAGTGGAATACACGAATTCCCTGTCCATAGTAGATATAATGAAATCCATATCGGTGAACGTTACGGTTCCTGTCCCTGTGGCGGGTGACATCCCGTTCCAAGGCAGCTTTTGGGAGATAATATCCAATCCCAGATATGAGAACATGTATGTGAGGGGGAAGTCCGTTCAGCAGATATTCATCGATGTGTTTTACAACAGCATCAGCGACGAGATGAAATCCATGATCATAGCGGACGAGTATTCCAAAACGCTCATCTACGTGTTCCAACCCACCCTGGACACGGCAAAGACCGAAGAGCTGGTGAACGAGATAAACTCATTGATCAAGGGCAATGCCTGGACCCAGGGAGAGACCTCCTCGGACTTCACTGGCACTGGAGCCATAATGGTAAGGGTGAACAACCTCCTGCTTTTGAACAGCTACCAATCACTGGCGGTGGCGATGGTCCTGGTGTTCATCATTCTCTGGATAGTGTTCCGTTCCCTGAAGTTCGCTTCCATCACCATGGTACCAATCGCAATGGTGGTGGCCCTGGAGCCCCTGACTTTGCTCATGGTCCCCAGGATAGACCCAATCAGCTACGAGTTCATGGCCTGGGGTATCGACCTTAATCTCTTCACCGCCATCATAGCCTCCGTTATTGTGGGCCTGGGAATAGATTTCTCCATTCACATCACGGAAAGGGTGCGGGACGGAAGGGCGACCCTGGATTCAATAAGGAAATCGGTGAATACCTCCGGTCGTAGCTTTACCGAAGCGGTGATCACCATGATAGTCGGCCTGTCCACCATATTCATCATTCCAATCCAGTCCATGTGGGAGTTCGTGGAACTGATCATTATCTTGCTGGTGTTCAGTGTGGTAGGCGCCCTGCTGGTCCTTCCCTCCCTATATGCGTTCGTGGTCAAGGACATGGAAAAATCGGATTCCCTTAGAAAGGACCTGGATAGAAAGCAGGGAGTTATGTCCAAGATAATCAAAAAGACCAGAAGGTTTATGCAAGAAGAGGACACTGAACAGGTGGAAGGGAAATAATTCTACATGGTGAACCAGTCATGGATTGGGACGAAGTTCTGTCAATTCTGGATCATTACAGGTCAATGGACCTTCAACATGGGGGTGGTCGGATACTGGGCTCAATGTACACCACGCCCGATCCCCTGGCCGTGGAGGCGTATTCAATGTTCATGGAATCCAATCTGGGAAACCCCTGCCTTTTCCCCGGGACCGTTGCCATGTCCTTCGAACTAAGGGCCTTTCTTCTGGACCTTCTTTCAGCCCGGGGCGAGGAAGACATATTGTTCCCCAGCGGCGGCACCGAATCCAATCTCACCGCCCTTTGGATGGCCAGGGAAATTACGGGCAAGAGGACTGTTATCTACTGTGAGAACGCTCATTTTTCGGTACCCAAGGCCATCCATGTTCTGGGCATGGAGGGCATGGAGATCGCAATGGACCAAGAATATCGCATGGACCTTGCTTGTCTGGAAAAAGAGATTAATGATGACGTGGCTGCCGTGGTGGCAACGGCAGGTACAACCGGCCTGGGCATGGTGGACCCGATTGAGGAAATAGGCGGCCTGATCAGGGACCACAACGCCTTCTTTCACGTGGACGCGGCCTTTGGCGGCTTCATACTCCCTTTGCTCGGGCAGTATAGTCCCACTGGCAAGACGAGCTTTGCTTTTAACGTTGATGGTGTGGATACTGTGACCGTGGACCCGCACAAGTTCTTTGGGTCCACCACTCCGCTGGGCGCGCTTGGATTCAGAAGGGAGGAATGGGCGGAAAGGATATCTTTCAAGGCACCTTACCTTTCCAGCCAGGGATGCACCGGCCTTCTCGGCACAAGGAACAGCGCTTCCGTGGCCTCCGCTTTCGCACTTATCAAGCATCATGGTTTCGACGGCCTCTCCGCCAAGGTCCGTAACTGTATGAAGCGGACCGATCATCTGGTGAAAAGGCTGGAGGAGGAAGACATACCCATGGTGTGTGAGCCTGTGATAAATATTGTTGGCATACCCGTCTCCGATCCCGGGGCTGCGGCGGGGTCATTGATGGATAAGGGGTGGTATCCCTCGATAATAAGGAAGCCCAGTGCATTGCGGGTATTGGTGATGCCTCACCTTGACACCAAATTAATTGACGATTTTATTCGGGATCTGGGGGAAGTGTTGTGATAAGATGAGGTTCGGCACTTACGAGATCGGGCTCGAACATTTGTCCCTTTCAAAAAGGGAAAGGTGCCTTCTCCAGTTGCCTGCCGGTCTCATGCTGTATGCCAAGCAGATATCGAGGAGCATCTCGGAGATATACGGAGCCCGGGTTTTCATCCAGGGCACGCCTGTCTACGGCTCATGCGACGTATCATGTGGTTGTGCCGATTCCGGGGAGATCGATACGATCATCCACGTTGGCCATCCCCCCCTGGGGGACGTGAATTATGAGGATATGGGGCCTAAGTTCATCTTCGTGACCACAGAGATTGTGATTGATGAAGCCAGCATATCCAAAGGGGTGGATGAACTGGAAGAGATGATGGACGGGAACAAAAAACTGTCCGTGGTGGCCACTGCCCAGTATATGCATGTCCTTGGCCCCGTAAAGGAAAGGCTGGAAGCGCTTGGACATGAGGTCCCGGAAACAGAGCCAAGCGGGAGGATAAAAAAAAAGGGACTTGTTCTGGGCTGTAGTTTCAGTTCCGTTCACCCCGACGCCGACCTCGTGGTCTTTGTGGGCACTGGCGAATTCCATCCCCTTGGAATAGTCATGAATACGGGAAAGGACGTCCTGGCCCTCAACCCCCTGGGCCCCCAGGTCAGGTTGTTCAACAAGGTGGAAAGAGAGCATTTCATTAGAAAGAGGTATGCGGCGGTGGCAAGGGCCGGAGAGGCCGAAGATTTTGGCATCCTGGTCTCCAGCAAACCGGGCCAGAACCGGATGAAATTGGCAAGGTCACTTTTAAAGGAAGGTGAAGGGGTAAAGACGGAATGTGACCTGGTTCTAATGAACGAGATCATACCCGGAGAGGTGGACAGCCTGGGTTTCGAGGCCTATGTCTCCACCGCCTGCCCGAGGATAGCAATAGACGATTACTTTAGGTTCAAGGCCCCTGTGCTCACACCCCATGAGTTCCGCATAGCTATCGGAGTCGAGGAGTTCGAACCCAGTGACTACGGTTTTGACGAGATGTTATGATATAATTTCTCCTATCGTCTACTTGTCGTAGTGATATGGTATATTCTGGCAGGTTCAGATTCTCTCCGTCCTCTCACTGAACTTGATGCCCATGCCCTCGAGCTCTTCCAGTATGGGCTCGTATATGTTTGCCCTTATCGGGATGTGTACCCCTTTTTCGTCTATCTTCCCGTTCAGTATGTTCTTTACCGCCATTGCCGCAGGAAGGCTTACCGTCCTGGCAATTGCCGAATCACCGCCGGGTTCGCCGTAATCGATCAGGGTTGCGGTTATCGATTCCTTTTCACCCTCCAACAGCGCAACGAACTGGTGGACCATTACTATCATGTCCCTTTCCTCCCTGCCCAGGGCCATCTTTTCCAGGGTGATGACGTTCAGGCGATCCAGGGGATCGTTCTTATTCTCCGGTAGTTTCCTATCACCGAACAGACCGAGCCACTTCAGCCTCTTGATCACCGCTGAGTATGTGTCGATGCCCAGGTAATTCGCCGCTGCCTGCTCCAGGTCTTCGTTTGGACCGCCATCCACCATGGCCCTGGTAAGGTCTCCGTATGTCTCTCCCTCGAAACCTGGGACCTCGTCCTCGCCGAGCCAGCCCAAGGCAACCAGTTTGCGTATGGTCTCGCACCACCCGGTCATCCTTAATGTTCCCCGGTAAACCGTGTGGGCGTGTTCCAGGCCGTAAAGCTCCTTGTACGGTACGGAGTCGCGGTTGGGGTAGTTCTCGAAGGACCCGATGCCGGGAACGTCCTGGATGTAATAGTGCTCGAACAGCTCCTCTCCCGGCACGTTTACCTCTTTCCCTTCCTCAAGCCACCTGGCCGGGTTCTTGCATGCAAGGAGAACGCCTCTCGGGGCCCAGGAGAACTTGTAGCCAAAGGGGTTGTTGTTCGCCTCGTGCGCGGGCAGCGCCCCAGTGGAGGACCTGAAGCTGAGGACCCTGCCTTCCCTGGCCTCAACGTCGTGGATAACGCGCATGGCCGACATGTGGTCTATGCCCGGGTCCACGCCGCACTCGTTGAGGACCAGTGTGTTCGCCTCTCTCGCCTGCCCGTCCAATTCCTTCATCTCGGGCGACACGTAGGATGTGGTGACCATGTTCTTCCCGTTCTTAATGCATAGTTCGGCCACCCTTACATGATAAACATAGGGAAGAAGGCTCACTGTCAGGTCGTGCTCACGGATCATGTCATCCAGGGTCTTCATTGCCCCTTCCTTCGACACGCCCAGTTGCCTCGCCCGTCCCCTCTCATGCCCGTTGATAACTCTCTCGGCCTTGCTTACC
>CAZUZU010000023.1:0-21824 GCA_964624865.1 uncultured archaeon | reverse complement strand
GTGTCTCTTGGCTGGATATGCCTCGAGCTTAACCAGGACCTTGACCACGTTCTCACCGCGGTCCAGTAGATAGGCCTGCTTACTTCCTGTCTTAGCCCCCCTTATGTTTATTCCGCTCTTTCTATCCTCCTTCCCTCCCTCTTCCTCAATTACCTTCTTCCCTCCCTCTTCCCCTTTTATTCCTCTCCCCGTATTATTCATCTTTTCCCCCTCTAATATCCCCTCCACATTATTCATCCCCTCCCCTTCCCTTCCCCTATCATGGTACATATCCATATCTTTAACCACGCCGTCCTTGTCGAACCGCATGTGGAGTATGCACTGGTCGTCGATCCCTTTTATTATCCTGTTCAGTGATTCTCGGTTGTTATTTTTCACGACCTTTGTCATGAATTCCTTAATTACGGACCTTTTGCTGATTTTGCCGCGGAGCACTGTGATCCTGTTGCCGAAATGTCCTTCGCTGACCTTGACATCAAGCCTATCTCTGAAATCCTCCATCTTTTCCTCTCCCCCTGGAAAGAGAAGAAAATGCATGGCCTCCATCACCCTCTCCACCTCTTCCGTTTCATGGGCGAAGGTCCGCATCAATAACCAGTGGAACGGCATTAAATTCACTCCAAAAGGGTGTCCATATCCCCTATTCCGTGCTCGAATCGGTCCAATCTTCCCTCGATTAACTTGGTCTCCGGGGTTATCAACCTCACCCCGTTGGGTGCGATGATAGTGCCTTCTATATTGGCACTGCTTTCCACTTCCACCTGGGCACCGTGAATATCGCCCAGGATCCGGGTCTCGCCGTTCACCATCACCATATCCTGGGCCTTTATATCGCCAATGATGTTCGCACCATGGGATATCACAACGTTGCCCTCCGAAATCACGTCCCCGCTCAGGTCGGCCTCGAAGCCGATATGAACATCTCCCCCGGCCTCGACCCTTGCCCTTAGCCTGGTCTCGTCCCCCAGCCTGAACATCCCGTCGCATTGTATTCCCTTTGCCCCGATCTCGGCCTTGTCGGGCATGAAAAAGAAACCGGGCGAGATTATGATGTCCTCCTCCGCCTCTTCTAATTCGTTGAGTATCTTGTCCACCTCCTCGCTCTTTCCGTGTCTGAGAAGGTCCATGAGATATATTACGATATAGATGAGTATGGGGATGGGGCTGCGGATGTTTATCCACCCTTTGGCCTCGTATTCCCCGATCTCAACCTCGCTCCCTATGTCTAGGCTTCCCTCCACGTATAGTTTTCCCTTTATGCGGACCCGGTCCCCTACGTAGGCACCGCCCTTGGTGCTTACGTCCCCTTCGATACTGGTCCATCGGTCTATCCTTATAACCCCCTCGGCCCTAACGTTGCCCTGGATCTCCACATGGCGCCCTATAAAGACCCTGGACGCGGTATATATATCGGATGTTACCTTGCAGTGATCGCTTATTACTACGTCTCCCTCGGTTACTATGCCTTCGCTGTCTAGGCTGCTGCCGGCAGGAATAATGAACAGGCTGCGGTCAAAGGTCAGGTGATCACCTCGTTATGTCATAATGCCCGTCCGGGTTTATCTAATTTGCGGGCCACAAATCTGGACACCTTTGTCCAAAATCATTATATAGCGAGGTTTAATATATCATTTATTAGAGAACAATTTGAGAAAAACCATCGGGAGGAATCAGCATGCTGTCCCTGATAAAGGAAAACAAGGTAATGAAGAATCTTTTGGCGGTAATAGTAATCTTCATGATAGTTTTTGCCGGGCTGTGGGTGATCGCAAACACCAGTTTCGGATTCTCCGGAGGATATGAGACCGGCGAAGCCAAGTTAGACGACCTTGTGAAATCGAAGTCCACGCGAAGGGTGCAGGAGGTGCCCGTGGTAACCTCCGACGCGTCCCCCTATCACGCCCTTGTCTCCACCCCGATAGCATTATATTACGATAATGAAGCCAACCGGCACGTCTCTCCCTTAATCGTGGCGGACCCCGAGGAACCGTCCAGCTCTCCCCTGAGATTTTTAGACATGTACGGTAGGCCGGAGGTATACGGCATTGGAGATGTGGACATTAAGGACATACAGATAAATAACAGCATAGAGGGCGACGTCAAGGCACTGAGCCTTGCCGCCGCCACATTCTTCTGGGAAGAGAGCGACGGCGTCATGTTAGTCCACGACGGCTTCGAAGGCCACAAAATGGGCGACGGCTATAATTCAGCGGTAAGCGCAGCAACCTTGGCTTCCTACCTGAACATACCGGTTATCGTGACGGAGAAACTCGATGCCAAGGTCGTCAAGGTGCTTAAGAGGCTGGGAGTCAAATACAGCATAGTTTGCGGCGACATGACCGGATACAAGAAGACCATGCGTTTCGACGACCTGGAGGACAGGGAGACCTGGGACCACCTTGTCGATGTTACCATAGGGGTGGTGGAAAAGAGGCTTGGCCAGAACATATCCTATATTACACTTGCAAACCCGTTGGATACCTATAGAAAGGAGGTGGTGGAGGAGCTGGATACCGAGCATTTCGAGGGCAGCATCACCAACTCGGATGCGGCGGCCTATCCCGGTGCGGCGCCAGCGGCCGGTAACGAGAACCCCATACATTACTTCGACATACCACCGGATTACGAATACGCCAACGTGTGCTTCGACATGTACATAGATACCTCCCAGGAACAGGCGGGCGACGCCTCCGGTGCGAGGATGTACGCGTATATCGGCGTAGACGGTAACGAGGACAAGCTGATAGACGTGGAGACCCAGGCCGAGGACAGGCTTTATTTCTTTGGCGGAACCCCTGGCTACGAGAACATAGGGCCCAACGGGATGGGGAATCCCCTTGCCAAGAACGATTACGGCCATTTGTACATCGAGCTTCCCATGTATAACGAGAGGGACGAGAAGGGCAACCCACTTGTTAACCATGCGGTCCAGCTTTTGGCCCGACTTCCCACGGATTTCGGGGATAACGGCCTGCCGGACGGTGCGGACGGGGATTACGAATCGACATATACCCTGGATATTACCGTGGAGAAGCTTGCTGAGCCCACCTATCCATTGATGGAGGACCTTTCCTGCATGGCCCCTTATCTCACGGCCTACCGCATGGGTGTTGTTTTGGCAAGACCGAAATATCAGTTACACGACCTCGGTTATATCGGGTGCAGTAGCAGCGGTAATCCTGCTGCGAACAAGGACATACTGGACGACGCCAACCACCAGGTATGGGAGATAAAGAACGACCTGGATTATGTCCTGGGTAAACTGGCGAACATCGACGTGGATTTGGTTACACAGAAGGTCAATACCAAGGAAGGCGTCGAGATCACCACCAAGGTCCCTGACAAGACCAGGGAGGAGCTGGCTGACCACTATGGCGGACTTCCGGTGGAGGAGAGGCCCCATATAGGAATAATTGCGGACACCAACATGATACCACAGTATTACTATGTCAGCAAAGGACAGGGAGACGCAACCGAGGGCTTTGGCATACCCAGCGATATCATATATCAGGATATAGACGTTTCCAGGGACAAACCGCCCCTGGAGATCGACGGCTCGGATCCCAGCATGGAGCTGCCTGCGGGCAGGGTGGGTGGTTGGGATGCGCAGGACGTATCCGCCCTCATCGCCAGAACATTCTTCTACTCCGAGATAATCGAGGATTACAGGGGGCCCTATAATGGAATAGAACCGAGGGTGGGGGAGTTCTGGAAAGATTCCGGCTTTACCTCCATAGGCACCGAACCTCCGGTGGGCCCTGCGGAGACAACTGCCAAAAAACTTTCCCTGATGTTCGAGGCTGCCGGCCTCAGCACGAAGACGGATGTTTTCATAAAGCAGGACGAGTGCAGGAGACAGAGGGCGGGCCCATACTATGAGAGCTCTAACTTCATCTACTTCTGCGCCCACGGCTTCTATTACTGGTACGTACCGCCGGCGGTGGAAGGGTCACACGGTCCGCTTCCCGCTATTGGCGCGGGGGGCGCCTTTGACGTGGCCCACGTGAAGGACATGAGCTTCGGGCCCAGCGTACTTTGGGCCTCTTCATGCGTTACGGGTCGGATAGACGGCCTGGACGCAAGGATCTGCCTGTCCCAGGCCTTCCTTCATGCCGGGCTTAACGCCTATGTGGGGGCCACGAGGATGAGCTGGGGCTCACTGCTTCCAATACCGGACGCGGCAAGCGGAGAGGGGCTTGGCGACCTCATGTCCATGTACTTCTACGCCCATCTCACTGGCAAGCTGTACGACAAGGCGGGAGGCATGATATCATTCGAGCCAGGCGACCTGACCACGGGCCAGGCCCTGATGCTGGCCAAGAACGGCTTCGTGGAGAGCGAGGGCAGCGACGGAGGCGGTGTGAACGACGACACCCTGGAGGAGTTCATACTCCACGGAGACCCGGCATTCAACCCCTACGAGCCGAACCATTAACTACCGCAGCACCTTTTATAAAAAGCTGCATCAAAAAGCAATCCTTTTTGATTTTTTCATTTTTTTCTGAATAAAAAATCCCCCCCTGTCAATATGGCTATTGTAATTATAAAGAAAATGGGATGGGAAAAAAGGACCGATTGTTAATTTATTTATAATTCGATTTTGTAGAAATATTATAGAGACAAATATCCCAATAAGAAGTTGAATTATTGACTCGCTTTTTCTGATATACAATTTTATCTTTATATATGAATGGATTCCGAGAATTTTTTTGTGCAATTTTTGTCTCCGTTTTTGTTATAATATTATATATGTAAATTTCTGATTGAAAACTATAGGAACCATTTCTATAATCTTCCCATACAACTATATCTCCCCAAATGCCGGGATGAGTTTGGCATGAATCATTATCACAGATTATTGTTATATTGGATGTTTTATTTTGAGTATCATTATTAATTATATCATCAATATCTTCAACATCAGTTTCATCTTTATCACCCTCCTCAACACACCCACTTCCCAAACCGATAACTACTAAGAGCATGACAACCAATATCGCTATTTTTCTCTCCATCACAATAAAATAATATAATATAATATAATCTTTCCTTAATAAACATTCCTCAAAAATAAACAATCCGCCCTCTATTTATTAACATCCTCCGACCCCTGCCGTGCTGGTTTATATGTTAGAGGGTCTTTATTTTTTTGAAATACGGGAGGTGTATGTGGAATGCCCGGTGGAAAAGAAAAAGAGATTGTTATGGGCGGTGGCGGCTCGCTGGATGATTATGAAGGGATACTGGAGGATGTTCGAGGGCTTATTGATAGGGCGAAATATCAGGCGTATAAAGCAGTGGATAATATTCGAGTGCAGACGTACTGGCAGATAGGGGAAAGGATTGTCTGGGCTGAACTCGATCATAAAGAAAGGGCCGATTATGGGAAATATTTGATTGAACGACTTGCCGGAGACATTGGTTTTCAACGGAGCGTATTATATCGAATTGTACAATTTTACAAGGCATATCCAATTGTCGCCGCACTGCGGCAACAATTAAGCTGGACCCACTATAGGATACTGATAACAATAGAAGAAGATAAAGTAAGAGCCTTTTATGAAAATCTTACCATTCAAAACAGTTGGAGTTCTCGAGAATTGAAGGAACAAATTAGGTTAGATTTGTATTCAAAAACCATAAAAAAAGGTAAATTGATCATCCCAACTCCTCAATTGCTAAATCCTGTTAAACCAGAGAAAGCCTTTAAAGATAGTTATGATTTCGATTTTCTATCATTGAAAGAGGATTATATCGAAAGCGATCTTGAAATGGCATTAATCTCAGATGTAGAGGCATTAATCTTAGAGTTTGGTACAGATTTCTACCTATCCGGTAGACAAAAACCAATTATTATCGATGGGGAATATCACTCAATCGATCTCGAGTTCTATCATCGCGGAATACCATGCATTGTTCTTGTTGACCTCAAGAAGGGCAGGTTCAAGGCGGAATATGTCGGGCAGATGAACAAATATCTCAATTACTATCGCGAAAACAAGAAATACCCGTGGGAGAAAGACCCTGTGGGCCTAATAATCTGCGAGTATAAGGGGGATGAAGAGGTCCATTACGCCCTAGGAAATATTGACAATAAGATATTTGTGGCCGAATACCGGTTGCAGTTACCAAGCGCGGCGGATATTAGAGAAGGTTTGAAAAGATTGAAAAAGTAGAAATATCAACCTTTACTTGTGCGTGAAGTTAGCAACCACCCTCTCCCCTGTTTCCAAGAGGTTCACAAAGCCGAATCGCTCGAACTGGACCACCGTGTTCGGCTTTACCTTTCCGATGAGATCCTCCGCGTAGCCTTCCAGGCTGGTCCCGTCGGGCATGCGGACTGTTGCGGGCACGGCGTGATCACGGGGCACGCAGTGGATTATCCTGGCTCCTTGCTTTATCACTTCCAGGTCATTGCCAGCATATTCAACGGTATTCCCCTTGCCCCCCGTTATGGGTTCCACGTTGCACAGGTCCTTCAGCCTGTAAACCTCCGGGCCTGTATTCTTAAAGTCCTCTTCCGCCACGTACAGGCCGACCTTTCCGCCCTTCGGCTCAAGCTCGTAGCTTCGATAACCTCGATCGGGATGATTTGGGTGCACCGGCGCCTTCATTTGCAAGGCCCTGTCTGTCATCACATTAACCTCGATAGGGTCCTTGACAAAGAAGAAGCGGTCCGCCTCGTCCTCCACCAGGGACTTGTTGAAGGCGTAGAGGTTCTGCCATGAGAACTTTATATCCACTTCCCCCACCCCGACCTCGAGCCAGTACCTTCTCAAAGCCTCGGGCTTGACGCCCCTGGCCTCAAGGGCCCTGAAGGTGCCCAATCTCGGGTCGTTCCACCCGGAATATTTCCCCTTTTCTATACCCTGCTTAATTGTGGTTGTTTTCAGTATGGTGTCCTTGATGGAGACCCAGCCGTAGTGGATGAACTCCGGCTCCGGCCAGCCCAGGTATCGGTACACATACCTCTGCCTTATGGTGTTATTGAGGTGGTCCTTGCCCCTTAGCACGTGGGTGATGTCCATCAGGTGGTCGTCAACCGCTACCGAGAAGTTATACAAGGGATAGAGACTATGCTCGTTCCCCGTGCGCGGGTGTGGCGTATCCAGTATGCGCATGGCAACGAAGTCCCTGACAGCGGGGTTGGGGTGGTCTATATCCGTTTTGACCACCAGGGAGGTCTCCCCCTCTACGTATCCCCCGTCAAGCATCTTGTCCCATCTTGACAGGTTGTCCTCCGGTCCCTGGCTTCGATGAGGGCAGCCCTTCATCTCCTCCTTAAGGGCCCGCCATTCCTCCACCTCGCAGTCACAAACGTAGGCATGACCCATCTCAAGCAGTTCCCTGGCCCACTTAAGATAGATATCGAACCTATCGCTCTGTATCGTTATATCATGGACCTTGGTCCCAAGCCATTCCATGTCCTTTGGTATCATATCGTATGCATCGGGCATTATGTTGTTGGGGTTCGTGTCCTCCAGGCGAAGAATATACTTGCCTCCGTAACGTTTTACATATTCATCGTTCAGAATGGCGGCCCGGGAATGACCTATGTGCAGGGGACCCGAAGGGCCGGGTGCGAAACGCACGACAACGCCCTTTTCCCCGCCTGGCAAGGAGGGAAGCGAGGGTCCTTTTTCCTCCTTTTCCTCTTGCCCGGTATCCAGGGGACCGAATTCCTTTTCATACGTTCTTATCTGATCACTGGGCCTCATCGAATTTACGTTCTTTATTACCTTGCCCACTATTGGCATGACTTCCTTTGCAGCTGACCTAAGTTCGGGGTCGGAGGCCATGATCTTGCCAAGGACTGGGCCCTGCTGGGCCTTTCCCCCGTGCTCAATGGCGTTTAGGAGCGCGTTTTTCAGGGCCTCTTTCTCTGCCTTTTTTCGGTCCATCTTCTTCCTTCCTTTCCTTGTAATGTATTATCACATTGAAAACGAATTCGGTCACTATGGGGAAGGATACAAGCACGATTATCAGCATTGCCAGCATGGACCATGAATTGGCTGCCGGTTGATCCCCGGGATCTATCTCTCCAGAAAAGCTCATCTTTATCAATCCTATCCAAGGCAGCTCGCCCCTTGCCACTCCCACCACCCACTCCAGCCTTACGGGGTCCACAGTATAGCCGCTGGCCGAGGGCAGCGAGACCTGATCCACGTTGGGGTTATTGTCCCCCTTTGTAAGAAACCCTCCCTCCGGTGTCAGGCCGCTCCTTTCGTACTTGTCCCTTAGTTTGGACAGGTCTATGCTGAGGTTCGTTCTACGCATCTTTCCGGAGGAAAATACACGAGCGTTCTTTATGGTGAATTCGGTCACGTCATACAGGTCTAGGGAGGGGACATCGAATGTCATGGAGCTTAGGCCTTGGGCCAAAGTGGTCTCGTTCACGTCAACCCACACGATGGCCCTGTGTATGACCGGGGTCTCTTTCCCCCCGTCCTTGCGATACACTATCACGTCGCCGTAGTCCCCGTAGGTCTTGTAGCCGCGTTCCCTGCCCTGGACCCAGGAGGTTATATCATTACGTTGATGAACTTTCTTGATGAAGACTATGTCACCTATGTCCACGGTGCCCACGTCGCTCTCCGCCCTGTTGTGGACCATGCTGGAGGATATTATAACCACTACCGGGGGCCAGTTCTCTGTGTACACGTAGATGGCGCTCATGATGATAGAGATCACTACCAGTGAAACAATGATATCCTTGACGATATCCTTGAGGGTAAGCTCGTCCTCTTCGGTACCCTCTTCCCCTCCCCTCATCTCTTTCCTACTTTTTTTCCTATTATCACTGGCCAACGGTATGCCTCCTCGATGCCATCAATAGAAATCACCTATATATTAAAATTGTCGTTACATTCCCCAGAAGGGAACGTTGTTTCTCTTGATCTTGGCCACTTTTTCCAGCACGTCCTTTTCGTCAACCGAGAGCTGGTCGCTGAGCTCGTTGTATAAATTCTTGGCGTCGCCCTCCGGAATGTCGATAAAGAGCACGTCGTTCTTGTGCAGGCTCCTTCCCACCACAGCGCTGGAGATGGCGAGGGCTATCTCGTCACCTGCCTTGGCCTCCTTGACCTCGTTCTTATCCTTTTGAATGGATTTTATTCGGCCAATGATCCTTCCGTCCTCCCTTAGCACCCTCTGGTTGGGGCGCAGGCGGCCTGCAAGCACCCTTACTCCCACTATGGCCGGGTCCTTGACCCTAAAGATATATTCCGGCATTACCTTGAACATCCCGGGATGCACTATTTCCTTCCTGGTCTCCTTTTCCTTGGACCGCAGCTGCTTGTCATGCCACTCCTGGTAGTCTTCGATGAGCTTGTATATCACGTCGTTGAGGATAATGGCCATCTCTCCCTTGCTCGCCTCCTCCTTTGCCTCGTCCATCACGTTTACGTTAAAGCCGAGTATCACCCTCTGCTCCGGGCTGGAGATGGTTGCCGCGTTAACGATATCCCTTCTGCTTATATTGCCGATGCCGTAGTCGATTATCTTGATATCTTCCTGCTCCAGCTCAACGGCCAGTGCCTCCAGGGAACCCACGGCGTCCGTCTTTATATAAATCCCTCCCTCGTCGGTAACTATGTCCACGCCCATCTCGGACCTTAGCTCCTTGGCCAGTCCCTCCACGCACTCTGGGTCATCGGTGGCGGCGATCGGCATGCCCGCCATGACCTCGTCCAGGCCGGGCGCACATATCTTTATTCCTGCCGCAGCCTCCACCTCCTCCATGGAGTCGAACTTGTCCCTGGGGTCCCTGATCTCGTCCATGGGTTTCGGTTTTAGAAGGGCCCTGATCTTGGTCTCGTTTATGGTGTTGTCCATCATCGCTACCAGGAGGGTGTCCCCCTGCCGTATACTGCCGTCGTATACTATTGTATCCAGTGTGGTTCCCAACCCTTTCTCTTCCTTGACCTCCAGGATGGTTCCCCGGCCCTTGTTGGTATCGACCGCAGTATATAGTCCTTCTTCCAGGTATCTTTGGGCCAGGCCGGCAACGGTCATGAGGACGTCGCTTACCCCTATGCCGTACAAGGCGCTGCCAGGTACCACCGCTATCGTCTTGGTGAAGTCCTTGATCCGGTCGTAGCGTTCGATGTGCTGCTCTGTTTCATCAAAGACCTGTCCCATGATCTCGTATATGTGCTCGTCAAGGATTTGCAGCACCTTGGGGGACTGCTTTTTTACGTTCACGATAAAAGGTTCGCCCTTGGAATCCTCGTAATCCCAGCCGTTTATCCGGTCGATCTTGTTGGCCATGATGACGAAGGGGACCTTGCTTTGCTTCAGTATCAGCAAGGATTCCTTGGCCTGTTCCATGAGACCTTCCTTCACGTCAATAACCAGGATGCCCATGTCGGCCAGGGAGCTTCCCCTCTTCCTCAGGTTGGTGAAGGCCCTGTGGCCGGGCGTATCGATGAAGAGGAGGCCCGGAAGGGAGAGGTCGGTATTGCCAGCCAGAGGCCCGCAGAGTTCCTTCATGGAATAGCTGGGCACCTCCGTGGCGCCTATGTGCTGGGTGATCTTGCCGCTTTCCCTTTCCGCCACCTTGGTACCCCTGATGTAATCCAGAAAGGTGGTCTTGCCGTGGTCCACGTGTCCCAGCACGCTGACGATTGGCTGTCTTATCCTCTTACCATTGTTTGCCTCGGACATATACTACTCCATAATAGGGAAAAGATATTTGAATATAGCGGAGGTTATTCCCAGGCCATGGTCCATTCCCCGAATTCGTCCCCTTTGCATTCACACTTGGTATGGACGCCGTTAACATTTTTGAGTCCAATGCTTTCGAAGGCGCCCTTGTAGTACCATGTGTGGGCCCGGCATAGGATGGGGGAGATGCATATGCTCTTACCTGTGAGAATCCCCTTTCCTTCCTCGATAATATCCCCGTCCAGTGTCCCGTAGTCATAAAACTGGGGCCAGTATTCCTTAGCCTTTTTTACAAGCATGTTCGGGGTTCCGGCCCATCTCACAAACCATCCTACGATGCCTTTTCTCTTTGGAGCGTATCTTGACATCTCGTTGGTGGCCTCGGGGCCGAACATGGAATCCACGGTGTGCATGAATATTAGGTAGTCTTTCAGTTCGTAGCGTATCTTCAGTTTGTAGTCCTTTATTGCCGTGGGTCCGGAATAGCCATTGTCCACCATCTTTTTAAACAACGACTCCAGCCCTCTCTTTCCCTTTTTTTCAGGGATGTATTTCAGTAACGCAACGAAGGTACCGCCATAAACATGTTTTCCATCTACATTCTCGAATTCCATGACTCTTCGCTAAAAATAATTAGTCCGATTTATCCCAGGCCACGGTCCATTCCCCGAATTCGTCCCCAGTGTACTGGCACTTGGTATGTTCACACTTGACGTTCTTTACCTTGATATTTTCAATGACCCCTTTAAAGTAGGGAGTAAGTGCCTTGCACAGAACGGGGGAGACCGTGCATATGTCCTTGCCGATGAGAATCCCCTTCCCCTCTTCCACAACCTTACCGTTCAGCTCCCCGAAATCGTAGAACTGGGGCCAGTATTCCATAGCCTTCTTGAACAACAGTTCCGGGCTTCCTCCCCATCTCACGAACCATCCCACGATCCCCTTCTTTCTGGGAGCCCTTCTGGAAAGCTCTATTAGGTTCTTTTCACCAAATATTTCTTCGTAGGTGTAAAAGAAAATCAGTAAATCCTTGATGGGATATCTCTGCTTTACTTTTATCTCACCGACCGATCTCGGGCCTTGGTATCCGTTCTTTGCCATCTGTTCGAAAAGCTTGGCAACCCCGTCCTTCCCGTGCCTGCTTTGTACCAGGGAGAGCCTTGCACTAAGGGTTCCTCCGTAGAAATGATTACCTTCAACATCACCGAATTCCATGGGGTGTGACATTGTTACTTTGATATAAAATCTTTTTTATGGCCTTAAAGATTTGTCCTGCTTCAAACCCAAATGAAACCAAAATATACATATACCAATAAAATACATAATATATTTTGATGGTAAAGAATATCCCTAGAATCTTGATGTTATTGCTCATATCGGGTATGTTAATTACTCCCATTACCCCTTTAAAGAGCAGGGGTAGCGATAATAAGAGCAGGGCCGGGGTAGTGAGTATCGGTATTTGGGCCTCCGATACAAGATGTCAAGTGGCTGGGGGGATGGGTGAGGAGTACGATGATATCGATATCGTTGCCAAGGTTTCCGACGACCAGGGCAACGGGATATCCGGCAAGGAGGTAACATTCAACAAGACCTGGCATTCACCGGAGCTGGGCCCTGTTGATTGGGGTAACTTTCAGGGCTCCAATCCCGTTACCACCAACGGGGAGGGGGAAGCTAAGATCGTGTTCAACGGAAGGGATTGCCCCCAGCCGAAATGGGACTGCTGGCGCCCAAATCCGGTGGTTATCACGGCTGTTTGCGAAGGATGTAGGGCAAATATCACCATTTACCTCACATGGCTCGAGACCTCGGATGGCTACGGACATTGCCAACTAAGATATTTTAATTCAACTGTGGACAGGGAAACAATGGAATACTACGAATACCGACCCAAGGGTTTTTCCCCCAAGGAACTCCATCCGTTGATGGTATTCCTGCACCCCATTGGCGAACAGTACGATACGGTAATGGCATGGCCTGGGTTCAGGGAATATTCCGACAAATATGGTTTCGTTTTCGTTGCGCCGTACGGCAGGGATACGGAGGGGCTGGGAACGAAACATTTTTGGCTTGACAGTCCGAATCCCAAATCCGGTCCGTGCGAGCGCGATATATTGGATATGATCGACTATATACAAGAGGGGTATAATATCGACGAAGACAGGGTATACCTCAGTGGGTATTCCATGGGGGGGCACGGTGCGTTTCACATCGGATTTAAGAATCCGGATAGGTTCGCGGCCATCGCCATTGGGGCAGGTATTTCCGATTTCATAGAGATGATCAACTATGCCACTGCCTACAATGTTGATTTTCAGGCCACAGAGAACCCTGAATATTTCTTTAGTAAGGGAGATGAGTTCGACCCGTCCGATCCTCATGATGTATCCTGGCAGAAGATGGCCTCCCCCAGGTTTTATCTGGAGAACGTAATCAACGTGCCTGTCTACGTTGCGCACGGTGACATGGATTTTCTCATCCCGAACAATGATGATATATACTGGCCTTATATGCAGGCTCATCACGTGATTGATACGCCTGGCTATTACAATCAATGGGGTGGTCCGTTTCTTACTATCCAAGACCTCCATTCACAGTACGGTGGCAGTCATTTCATAGAGCAGCACAAATGGGTCCCCGGGGCGGAACATTTGGCAGGGGCCCCGTTTGTCTTTACCGGGGAGGAGGTAGTAACCTTCTTCAATAACTTTACAAGGAACCGAAACCCCGAGATAGTGGTGTATAAGACATATGATGACTATCATAACAGGTCGTATTGGGCCAGGATAGATATCAGACACCCGTATGGGAACATACCGGGACGGATCAAGGCCGTCCATCATCATGGTACGAATGATATCGAGATCCTGGTGGAACAGCTCAGCGGCGTCGAACTAAATTTAAGCATGATGGACCTGGATTTCGACGAGGATATAAACCTCAGCTTGAAACCAGTGGCTTACGAGGATAATTATACCACGTTGGAGCTCACAGGTTCCTGGACCGAAAACACCATAGTTTATCTGGAGGGCGTTCCGTACAAACATGGGGATGGATGGTATATTGGTGGTGATAAGATATACTTTGATGACTTACATATGGACAGGGACCATGAAATCACTATAAGGAGGGTCGGAGATCTCACTGTTGAGGATGTTGAACTGACATGGAACAATCCTTATAACTTGGAGAAACCGAATGACGGCGATGAGATATGGGTTCGGGCGGTAATAGGAAACCCCTATAACAAACCCGTATTGGACAGCTTCCAGATAGACATGTATGTGGATGATGTCCGTTGGTGTGAGAGAACGTGCACCGCGGTGGGTGCGTTCTCAAGATCATATGTGGACATGGACAGTTCGATTCTTGGAGGTGGGAACCATACCATCAAGATCGTTGTCGACTCTCCGAACGGTGTGGTCGAGCTTAATGAAAGTAACAATGCCCTTTCCAAAGCTATACATGTGAACATACTTCCCAGGGCCATGTTCGTTACCTCGGTACCTGGAGCTCGGACCTACGAGGTCATTGAATTCAACGCCTCTTCCTCCACGGATGAGGATGGCAACATAACATCGTATTGGTGGGATTTCGGGAACGGTTTCGATGCTACAGGTATGGTTGTGACACGGGAATACACGGACGATGGCATCTACAACGTGACGCTTGAGGTTACCGATGATAATTTTCAATCCAGACAATACAAAGCCAAGGTGAAGATAAAGAACAGGCCCCCCTCTCTGAACCTTACCCACACGCCCGAGGATATATTCATTGGTGACACCTTGACTTTAGATGCCTCGCATTCCTCCGATCGGGACGGAACCATTGTTGGGACCCAGTGGACGCTTCCGAACGGCAGCGTTCTGACAGGTAATAGAATAGAATACAATGTAACTACCAAACGGCCCATTGAAATAGAGATCGAACTAAGGGATGATGACGGGGCCATGACTACCGAGATTATCGAATTCAAGGTGGGGAACCTGCCCCCCACTTGTGGCAATATCACCTATAATGAGTTGGATGAAAAGATAATGAAATACGAGTTTGTTTTGGGCGGAATAAACGATACTGACAGTGCTATAGATTTCGTGGTGTGGAGAATTGACAACGGCACTGAGATAAGACTTTCTTATTTAGTTGAAAATACCTTTGAATTCGCTTTCAATACCACAGGTGTTCACAACATCACTGCCTGGGTGATCGATGAGGAAGGTGTGGAGAGCATAGGTTCACATCTATTGATATATATAACCCGGGAAGGGGCCCTCGACGTTTCCAACGACGATTCTGGAATAAAAATTCCCACCGGTGAATCGGATGGCAATACCGGTCCCTCAAATGGAACCTGGGATCAGGAAAAGAAGGAGCAAGAGGATGCAATGCCTTCATATTATGTCCTAATAACGGTGATCGCTGTGGTTCTAGTATTATGTATCTACTATTTCTATTATCGAAGGCGGAATTACGGTATCCATTACGGCTCCAAAAAGGTGCTGACAGGCCTTGTGGAACCTGGGAGTAAAGAAGTATACTCCAGTAAGGAGGAGGAAAGGTCACTTATTTTAGGCACATCCAATCAGAAAGGCCGGGAATCGGCTGTGTACGAGAATAAAAGAGAGTCGGGGGAAATATATGCAGGTAAAGAGCACTCGCCTCAGGCCACATTTGTCCAAACCGGTAGGACGAGGAGATCCCCGGTTTACCTAAGGAAACCCCAGGGGAACCTTTCCGGGAAGAAATCCCTCTCCGTTGATCATGGGAACAACTCGGCCCAAAAAGGATCACCTCCCCAGATAAGTAAGTTGGAAAAGGCGGTTAGGGAGGCAAAGCAAACCCTCAGACAGAATGATAATGATAGAGAGTAATGGACAGTCATACTTATTGTTAATATAAATTCCTCCAATATACATATATACTAAGTACCAATATAATCGGCCTGGTGTAAGTCATGGGCATACTGGATGAAGCAGAGAAGCTTGATGAGAAGGATATGAAGGACCTGCTTAGAGACTTGGCCGAAAAAGACCAGAAAATACTGGAGATGCTGGAGGAGATCTTGGGGGAGATTAAGGCTATGAGGGCGGCGGAGGAAGCCAGAACAGGCCGTCTTATCAAAGCGGAGAAATGATCTCAGATGCGATTCCAGTTCAGGGACAAGGCATTGGCTGGCAAGATAAGAAGGGGTATAGAGAATAAAAGGAAGAGAATTGACAGGCCGCTCATTTTAATGCATGTTTGCGGCACCCATCAGGATACTTTGGTCCGCCACGGGCTCAATTCTCTCTTGGCCGGTATGGAGATCGATGTTAGGGAAGGCCCAGGGTGCCCGGTATGCGTTACAACCACCAGGGAGATCGAGGAGGCACTTGCCCTGGCAAGGGCGGGGAAGATAATCGCGACCTACGGGGACATGCTTCGCACGCCCGGAGAGACCGGGAGCCTTGAAACGATAAGGAACGAAGGCCTTGATGTGGACGTGGTCTTCAGTGTAGATGATGCATTAAGGTTGGCAAAGGAAAAGGATGAAGATGTGGTTTTTCTCGGGGTTGGTTTCGAAACAACCATGCCTTCCACCGCCGCGACTCTGGCCCACGCCCCTCCAGATAACTTTTCAGTGCTCAATATACACAGATACACACCTCCTGCGGTGGTAGGAATAGCGGAACTGGGGAAGGTTGAACTGGACGGCCTGATCCTGCCCGGGCATGTATGTACGATAACGGGAAAGGGACCGTGGGAGCCGGTATCCTTCCAGGCGGGAATACCCCAGGTGATCGCGGGATTCGAACCAATTGATATGCTGGTGGCTATATACATGCTGCTGTCACAGGTAGCGGAATCCCGGGCGGAAGTTGAGATCCAATATAAGAGGACGGTGAGGCCGGATGGAAATCCCAAGGCCCTTGAGATCATGGACCAGGTTTTTCAGCCTGTGGACAGGGAATGGAGGGGATTCCCGTCTCTTGCCAAAAGCGGTGCTGAGATAAGAAAAAATTATGAGGACTGGGACGCAAGGAAGGCGCATCCGGATATACTTGCCCCTCTTGCAGACCGGACATTCCGTGACCCCAAGGGCTGCCGTTGCGGAGAGGTGATCAGAGGCGAGCTACATTCTTGGGAATGCCCCCTGTTCGGCAGGATGTGCGCCCCTGACAATCCTGTGGGCCCCTGTATGGTCTCAGTGGAAGGGGCGTGCGCAATAGAATACAAGTACGGCACTCATCAAGAACATTCTGATTGAAATAAAAATATATAAAAAATAAAAAATAAAAAAAAGGTGGAGGATTACTCCTCCTTTTTTTCCTCTTCTTCGACATCTAGGTCTTCGTCGCCGATGGTCCAATCCTCTTCCACTTCTTCCTCGGGTGCTTCAGGTTCCTCTTCCCCCTCTTCTTCACCTGCTTCTTCCGTCTCTTCCACAGGTTCCTCCTCGGTTTCCTCTAGAGGTTCCTCCATGGGCTCTTCGGAGATCTCCTCGCCGCCAAGTGTCCAGTCTTCTTCCTCTTCTTCCATCTCTCCAAGACCCTCTTCACCCTCGAATTCCGGAGGAGCGAGCTCTTCTTCTCCCATCTCTTCTTCCTTGGGGAACATCTCTTTCTCCTCTTCACCCTCGAGTTCCTCTTCCGGAGGCATTATTTCCTCCTCCATCGGGAGCTCTTCAGGCTCTGGTTCGGGCTCGGCCATTGGCAGGGGTTCCTCTTCCTTCTCGGGCTTTTCTGCCGCGGGTTGAGTCCTTCGACTGAAGTAGAAGGCAACTATGAGGATGAGTATGAACGCAAGTGCTATCGCCGCGCTCAAAGCCATCATCATGTTGTTCATGGATTCCTCTGTGCTCTGCTTGAGGTCCTGAACATCGCTCTGGGTTGCCTCATCGGGTTCCAGACCAGGCCAGACCTTGTCGCCCTCGCCCACCGTCTCGATCTTGATGGGGTAAGGCCCGTTCTGTCTCTGCACGCCTCTCTGATCCTCGAAGTTGATCACCAGATCCTCAACGTATTCCCTTCCGACCATTGCGTTGATGTCCATCCTCATCTCGAATTCCAATGTCCAGGTTTCCTGGGCACCGATCTCGCTGATGAAGAACGTATTGATCTTCGCAGTCGGGTCCTTGAGCATCCTCTCGGCATACATCATGTCGCTGATGTTGTCGATTCCAACCTCATCCAAGGTCACGTTGTTCTGTCTGGCAACCACGTAAGGCCCGTCGGGTATGGTGTCTCCGTTGATGTCCACGTTGTAATCCGCGCTGGATATGGAAGACACGAACGCGTCTATCAGGTCGAAGGCATCGTCGTTGTACAGTTCTGCGCCAAGGGTTACGAAGACGTTCCTTGCAGCGTCGTCGCCGTGGTTCTCGATGGTGACCTCCAGAGTGAAGGTCGAGCCGGGAGCTACCGTGCCGTCCACACCGTAATCGTTTACAGTGATCACAGGGGGCACTGGATAGACCCTGACCGGCACGCTGTATGCCAGATCGGCGAAGGAGTCAAAGGTGTTGGCGTTCATTGCTGAAACGACGTGTATTCCCGTATCGAACGATCCTGCGGTACCGTTGGTATCGATGTCCACTGTGAAGGTTACATCGGCCGTGTTACCGCTGAGTATCTGGTTCGCACCAGCGAATACACCCGGTATTGTAGGCAGGGTGTGATCCACAGGGTTCAGGAATGGCGTTCCCGCACAGACAAGTTCCACTTCCGCGTCTATCAGGTCGTAGAGCTCCATGTTAGTGATCTCCACAACGATATCCCTGTCCACTACAGCGCCGTTGGGGCTGTAGGGCTCTCCGAGATATAGCGTGTCACTGGCAAGAGCATCGTACTGTACCTTCAGGTCCGGCTGTAGATCGATTACGGTCACGTCGATCATCATGGTGTTCTTGATGTCCTTGTCGCCCCCGTCCTGCACTCCGTTCTCGTTCTCATCCAGGAATGAATCTGCGGGTAACGGTGTGGTGTCCCAGACGATGTTGTACCTGCAGTACTCGTCCGCTGCCGGGTTGTCGGGGTCGTAGTCGATGATCTCGGGATCGTTCCATCTGCCGTCGTTATATGCGGATGTTATCCGGATCGGTACTCGGTGCAAGCCTGGCGGTATCAACGGATTTATACCCACTATGTCGAAGTTCACCGTTGTGCTGTCCCCAGCGGCAAGCGTGTCCACATTGGCCACGGGGTTGTCCACGATGGGTGTGGCTCCTTCATAGTAGGAGTCTCCGGCCAGGAAACCAGGTCCAAGCTCGTTTATTAACAGCTCGGCCTCGAGGTCCGTGATGTCTGCGTCACCGTCGTTGGTAAGTGTGGCGGTCACTGTTGCCGAGGTATCGTCTCCCTGTGTTAGTGTGGCAGTGTTGTCACTGATGGTCAGATCAGGCATCTCCCTCAGTTCGTTCTCCTCGTCAAAGAAGTCCCAGACCATGATGTCCGCGGATATACCGTTTACACCGGTATACATGTTCTCGGCACCAGCTCCGGCAAGGTTAAGAGCCGCTTGGAAAGCACCTATTCCAGTGCCTCCAGCCGGGTAGAACGGAGCGTTCTCGTCCCTTACCATCACGGGCTCGAGAGTGCCTCCGAGGTTCATCCATGTTATCATGAATGCTACGAAGTGGCTCGGGTTGCCTGTGACACCTTCGTCATAGTAGAATCCGTAGAAATCGAACATCAACCTGTGCTTGCCTTCGTCAAGGTTGAACTTGTCGATCTCGATATCCACTAAAACGTCAGTGAAGTTCCCGACGTCAAGGTAGTCTATGTATATAGGCTCCATTTCCACGAACGGGTCGCAGTTCGAGTCGTATATGGTCTCGCCGTATCTCCAGAAGTTGTTGAAGTCCATTATTATGTTGTTGGTGCCGTTGGGTCCGCCGTATATGGGAGTGTTCCCCTCGTTGGCTATCCGGACGCTGAACTCATGCCTGCCAACCGAGGTGTCGATCTCCTCCTGGCTGGCCGTGTAGGCCCTTACTATCGGTAGGTCCCCGTCGAAGCCAGGCGTGTAGTCAACCTCGAACTCGATGGGTATCATGTCCTCGACCATATGGACGGTTACATCAACCTGTGCGTGATGAGCTTGGTCCACCGTGTATGTCTTGTCGTACTCGATGCTTAGGTATCCAAGGTAGGTTCCGGGTGCAACGTCCGCGGCCGTATCTATCTGCCAGGTAAGAGTTTCTGTACCGCCGTCGGCAGCGATCCCCGCCGGTATGGACACGGCGTCGAAGCCTTGATAGAATGCGAAGTCGCCTTCGTTAGGCATGTCGTAACCGTCGTCAGCCACGCTGGAATCTGCCGGGTCGGGTAGGGTCAATGTAAAGATTGGGTTTTCCATATCCCCTTCTGGCACGTTGGGATCATTGTTGGTGAAGGTTATCTGCCATGGTTCGAAGGTATCGCCGGCGAACTGGTCCTGTGGAACTATTGTATACGTGGGTTGCGCTGCACCACCGGGTGCGCTACCCGTGGAGATTATCTTTACGTAAAGATATTCTCTCTCGGAGAACCTGCTGATGTTACTCAAGGTCTCGTTGGCTTGGTGCCATTCCACGTCCGGTATGTAGCCGCTGTGGTTCCAAGTGCCGTTGCCGTTGAGGGCTGCCGGCGGGTATACGGCCGACCGGTCGATCTCGATCGGGGTGCCGCTTGCCTCTCTCCAAGCATCCCAAAGGGCTTCAACATCATCCCAACCGCCAAAGATGTTACCACCGGTGTCATCTATCCAGTCCTCTAGTTCGGTGGTATTACCGTCGTCCCAGGATGTATTTAGGTTATCCCAGAATGTACCGTCGCCGTTGTCATGGTCGTCCCTTATGGCCCACCAATCAGCGGCAAGGTCGCCTGTGTTGTTCCTGGCCATGTTCTCGCCGTCGATCTGAGAAACATCGAGAAGATGGGTCCCGCTATCGAATGGGAATATCTTCTTGAATGAGATGTTCTCCATGTTGGTAGTGGTATATGGCCCCCCCGACGGTGTTTCGGCAAAGGTCGGGTACTGCTGGCCGCTTGCGGACACGTTGTATGGTCTCCAGAAATAATACTGGAACCCGCCGAGGTAATTGTCGGTGTCTCCGTGAGCTACCATATCGGTACCTACGCCGTTAGTCAGTCCGTTTTCCGCAACCGGTTGACTGTCCTGGTATTCGTAGGATACGTCAACGGGTATCACGTACCAGCCGGGCTCGGCCGTTGGCGTGATGTTGAGCTCGAAGTCGCCGAACGTTTTTGCCGTGTTGCCGGGGCTGTTGTCAAAGAACTCCTCGGCCTCTCCTGCCTGCAGGGTACCGTCGTTGTTCTCGTCAACCCATGTGTTGTAGAGGTTCAGACCCCACTTAGCTGACGGCGAAAGTGCATTGTCCTCCGTATAAGCATGGTCCGGGTCGTCATCTTTCACCATGTAGTCCTCTGCTATGTCCGCAATTGGGTTTGGTACGCCTGCGTCGTTGATCAAAGCTAGGCTTCCGTCATCCAGTTCATACCAGATATCTCCTTCATCATTGGGGAACTCTACCGAAACGTTGTAGAGTATATCGTCCCCGTTCCTCTCGTCGTTGTCGTCTTCTTTGTCGTTAAAGAGGTCCACGGTATACGTTACTTGTAATTCACCAATATAGGCTTCGAAGTGTGCGTCTTCCTCTCCACCTGTCATTGGGGTGTCGATGGCAACGAAATCGTTACCCTCCTCGTTCTCCGTGTCCTCGAACTCTGGGTCTATGTCTCTCGTTCTCTTTGTTTCGGGAACAATGCTAGGCGCGATCACTGCATTGTCCTTGTCATTCACCTCTGCTGGATTCATTGCGAAAATTGAGAATGAACCCAGGATCAGGGCACTTATTATAGCAAGCGCCATGATCATCTCTTTGTATCCATGTTTTTCCATTACTTTTCACCTCTTTTTTCATCACCTTTATTTCTACCTATTCCAGTCCCTCCCATTATTCATCTTATCTCCTTTATATCATATCCTTATATATACTTTTTGCTTATTGTGGCTGTGTGTAAAAAGTCGTCCTCTTCTTTTTCGTTGCCGTCTTATAATGAAAACAATGTCACGAAGTCTTTGTTTGTTAATATTATTGTCCTGACAAATACTTCCGCCCCATGAAATCAATTTTTTCTTGGATTGAATAAATCTCAAGAAATAATGGCCAT